>NZ_JBVHEO010000007.1:256610-356458 GCF_055562815.1 Streptomyces sp. NPDC016677
GGGTGTCAGGGTCGTCGGGGCCCAGCACCCGCACCTGGTCGGCCAGCAGGTCGGTGAGGGCCCGCACCGCTCCGGCCGCGTCCCCCGCCTCCCCCCGGTAGGAGGCGAGTTTATACCGGGTGAGAAGGGTGCTGGGGCGGTCGGGGCCCAGCACCCGCACCTGGTCGGCCAGCAGGTCGGTGAGGGCCCGCACCGCTCCGGCCGCGTCCCCCGCCTCCCCCTGCCAGTGAGCAAGGTGGCTCCGGGCGATGAGTGTGTCGAGGTGGTCGGCGCCGAGGCGACTATGGGTGTTGCTGGCGAGGTTGCGGGAGTGGTCGACGGCGGCGGTGACCTGACCGCTTTTGCCGAGGCTTTCGCTAAGGCGGTACAGCACCGTGTGGGCGTCCGGCCGGTACAGGGCGTCTTCAGCGTGGCGGATCAGGGAAACGGCGTTGATGCGCAGGTCCTGGCTGAAGCCGGTGTCGCGTTCGATCTCGGGCCAGGCGGCGAGCAGGGCGTCGGCGGCGGTACGTGCGGCCTGGTCGTGCTGGTGGGAGGTGAGACTGTCGCGGGCGGCCCGCTGGATGAGCTGGTGTACCCGGACGGCCTGGCGGGGGCTGGCGGGTGAGTGGTCAACGAGGCTGAGCCGGTCCAGGGCCCTGAGAGCACCGAGGGTCTCCTCGAAGGAGACCGGTTTTGCGAGGCGCTGGCGTCTGCCGGGCCGCCACTTCGGTAGCCGCCCGCCTTTGCGGCTGGCTGTGGTGTGGTGTGCAGCGAGGTAGGCGCGGGCCGGTTCGCTGGTCAGGACGGACTGTGGGATGCCGTTGGCGTCGAGCAGGGCAGCCAGGTGAAGCATGGGCCGTGCCAAGCCGACGGGACGTAGTGTGTCGGCACGGTCGATGGACAGGGACCAGGCGGCGGCGAGGGCGGCGGCCTGCTCGTCGGGCAGGGTCTCGGGGGAAAGGTCGGCGAGAGCGATGGCGCGGTCGGCCAGCCGTTCTCGGTAGGCGGCCGCACTGTCACCGGAGTCGATGAGATAGGCGGCGGCCTGGGCCAGGGCCAGGGGTAGGTATCCGAGGTCACGGGCGAGGGCGGTGAGATGGTCGGCGGGCTCGGTGCGGCTGAGGGCTGTCAGGGATGCGGTGAGGTAGCCGTCGGATTCGGCGGGGGTGAACAGACCGACATCGATCCGGCGCCGTCCCTCCCCGAACAGGGCGGCGTCGCGGCGGCGGGTGGTGAGCAGTACCTGACCATGCGGGCTCGCGGGTGGCCACAGGCTGTAGTGACTGCCGGCATTCTCAGCGCGGACCACCAGATCGCTCGGATCGGCGACGTCGTCGAGGACAATCAGCCACCGGCACGGCGGCTGCCCGGGCTTGGGGGTCAGCCAGGCCAGAAACTGTTTCGCGGCCCGCTCAGGGTCGTCCGGGTCGGCTCGGCACAGTTCGACGCCGGCCTGTGCGTATCCGCTCACCACGGACGACTGGGCGCTCGCGGTGATCCAGACCAGGACATCCAGGCGGCCGTCGTCCCAGGCAGCCCGGGCATGGGCGGCGGCGAGCTGGGTCTTGCCGACCCCGCCCATCCCGGTGAGCACCTGGGACAGCATCGTGGTGCCCCCACCGGCGACTGTCGCCCGCAACCGGTCTGCCTCGGCGCGGTGCTGGAAGGACTGCGCTTCAGGCGGGATGACCCCGACCTGATGCGGCCATGGGGCCGGTTCCTGCAGTGCGCGCTGCACGGTCAAGTTCCCGCTGACCGCTATCGCCCCGGCCCCGATCGCGGTGGCGTCCCCAGTCCTGGAGACGTGGAGTGAGCTCAAGGAAGCGCGGCCGGTTCCCGGGGCTGGACCGCGGTGGCCGGTCACGGCCGTCTCATCACCACTGGCCTCCGCGTTGCCGGTGCCCGCCACGGTCACTGTCGGTTCGGGCTTCTCGTTTCGTTCCGTGCGGGAAGATGCTTTCGCCATGGATGCCCGGCCTAGCTCGTGTAGTCGATGCCGGAGACGGAGTTGGTGCCGCTCGCCTCTCCCGTCCGCTCAGCTGTCGCCGACCCACGTCCACGGCCGCCGGGCCGCCGGATTCCGGTGATGCCTCCGCGGCTGGCCACCCCGGTCCGGGTGGCTCTGTCCGTGGGCCCAGTAGAGGGCGGGCTTTGCAGTAAGGCCCACACCAGGGCGGCGATACCGACAGCGGCCTGGACCGTGGCCCCGGCCAGTTGTCCGGCACCGGGACCGTCCAAAAGCCAGACCAGCGGTGTCGACACAACTCCGACCGCCGCCAGCACAATGACCGTGATCTTCCATCCTCGCGACATAAGAGATTCTCCCTCGACCACACGCAGCCCGCCGCCGGAGTGCCTGACGGCCCCGACGACGGCTACCTCGTCCAGATCACCGGCTGACCACAACCACCGAGCGGGGTGAGCCAATGACGGCTCACCCCGCCCCCTCCACCGGCCAGAACTGCACCACGTACTGCTCCACCCCGTCGGGCACACCGTCCCTGCTCGCCGCGGCTGTTTCTTGACGCCCAGTACAGAAGATCCGGGCGTTCCACGTCGCCGGGGCGGACGGCAGTGAGATGTCCTCCAGACCGGGGGCCGCCCATCGACCACAGCCGCAGCGTCCCGGACCGGCACTCGATCCGAGCCGTCGCCGTTTTGTCCCACGGGCCCTCAAGAAGTTGAGGCTCGTGTTCCCAGATCTCCGCGGTGACCGCGACGTGCTGCGTGTGCCCCGCCGACGTCAAATCGATCCGCCCGGGCCGTTCCGTACCGAAGTCCCCGGCAGCGAAGCCTTCCGGGAACATCGCAGGAAGCCACGCGTCATCAGCGTCCTGAAGGCACAGCCCGTAATAGTCGACCAGAACCCTGACACGCTGGACACTCAACGGCTCCATGCCAGGGATGCTATCGAGAACCGCTGGCATGGGCTGACCTGCAGACAGCGCAGGGGCCCCGGACTGTTCGCCACCCGGGGTCCCTGCGCCATGTCTCCTCGCTGCTCGGGGTGAGCCCTGCCGGTGGTGAGTGGCCGGGACCGATGCCGATTGCGACGGGCCGCGGTTGCAGCATCCTTCTTCCTCTCCGCGTTCGCCGCCTTGGGCGACCCTGCCTCCCGGGCCTACTACGACAAGAAGATCGCTCAAGGCAAGCACCACACCCAGGCCCTGCTCTGCCTTGCCCGGCGCCGGGCCGACGTCCTGTTCGCGATGCTCCGCGACGGAACCTTCTACGAACCCCAGCCGTCGGCCACAGTCACCTGACCAGCGGGTCTGCGAGGACAACGACTCGATCGGCCTCGACATCGAAGCCGAGCACCGGATGGCCATCATCGCCCTCCGGGTCCATCAGCACCGGCTTGCCCAGCCGCCGCCCGATCTCCCGGAGGAACCCGCAGAACACATCAAGTCGATCCTGGCCCTGCAACTCCCGCAGATCGACGTCGAAGTCGACTTCATCATCGGCATGGAAACGGAAGATCGCCAGCACATCGGCAGCCGGCCAGACCCGGAGGTCCGGGCACTCGGCATCCGCCGGGCGGGACAGCACGGCCTCCGCCCGGGGCACCGGAAGCACTGTTCCTCCCTCGGAGTACTGGCACTTCCAGCCCTTCTCCGCGACAAGATCGAGGACCGCCTGCCAGTCCTCCACCGAGGCATCCGGGACGAGCACGTCCGGCAGCGACCCCATCAAGTCAGGGTCGAAGAAGCACTTCACGTCATCCCACAGCAGATCAGCCACCCCGCCATGCTGCCCCGGCTCACCGACCCGACGCACCCCCGTTTCCCTTGACCAAAGACATAGGGGCACCCCCCGTGCCGGCCGACCGCCGACGCGACGATCGGCCGGGAGCAGTCGTTTCCAGGTACGCCCGCCTCCAAGCGTCACTGGACCGGTTCCCGAGGCGACCTGCCGTGCTCGGAGAAGGTGGTGCCGCTGAGGATGCGGTTGAGCGCGCTGCCGGGGTTGCTTGTGAGGTCCTCCCAGGTTCCCTCTTCCGTGATGCGGCCCTCCTCCAAGACAGCGATGCGGTCGGCGCGGCGGATGGTGGCCGGGCGGTGGGCGATGAAGATCGTCGTGCGGCTCTCCTGCCGCAGCGCGGCGGCGAGTTCGGCGTCACCGGTGTTGTCCAGGTGAGCGGTGGACTCGTCGAGCACGAGGACACGCGGTTTGGCCAGCAGCGCACGGGCCAGGGCGACACGGGCCCGCTGACCGCCGGAGAGCGTGGCGCCCCGCTCGCCGACGAGGGTGTCCAGGGGGGCTATCCGGTCGACGCCGCACAGCCGCGCAGCTTCGGCCAGCGCCCGGTCATCGGCCTCGGGTGCGACGAGCCGCAGATTCTCGGCGAGGGTGCCGTGGAAGAGGGGAGCGTCCTGCCCCACCAAGACCAACGCCCCCCGCAGCTCCGCGTCGCTCACCTCCCTCACGTCCACGGGATCGCCATCGGCGGGCAGCAGCTGGACCTCACCGGCGGACGGGTCCCAGAAGCGGGCCAGCAGGTGGGCGCAGGTGGACTTGCCGGCGCCGGAGGCGCCGACGAGGGCGAGGGTCCGGCCGGGATGGACGGTGAGGTCGACGCCGTCCAGCACGGGGGTGCCGCCGTAGTCGAACCTCACTGAGTGCAACCGGATGCCCAGTGGTCCGGGAGGCAGGGGGCGGGGTGCGGCGGGCGGCGGTGCCAGGGCGGGGGCCTTGACGGCCGCGTCGACGCGGGCGGCGGCGGCGCGCAGGGCCACGGCCTGGCTCAGGGCGCGGGCCGACTCCGCGACCGGGCCGAGGACGGACAGGGCCAGCGCCATCGCGGCCGGGGCCCAGGCACCGTGCAGCCGTCCGGAGGTCACGGACTGCGCCGCCGCAGCAACCACGCCGAGGACCGCGATCACGATGAGGAGGTCACGGACGGCGGCGGCGATGGCCTCCCATGTGGCCTCGGCGCGCTGGGCGTCGCCCACCTGCCGCCCCCGCTCCGCCAGCTTGCGGCGGCGTCCGGCCAGAGCGCCGAAGGCAAGCAGTTCGCGCAGCCCGTCGACGGTCTCCACCGTGTCGGCCGACAGCGCGGCCACGGCCGTGCGGGTGCGGCCGCCGCGTTCCGTGCGCGCGCGGGCGTCGGCGAAGGGCGCCACGGTGAGCAGGGCCGCGACCGGCAGGACGGCCACCAGCAGCCACGGCTCCACCAGGGCCAGAAGTACCGATCCGCCGGTGAAGACCGTTCCTGCCGCGAGCAGTTGGGCGGTGGTGTGGGCGTAGAAGAACTCCAACGCCTCCACGTCGGCCATGGCGGTGGCGGCGAGGTCGCCGCTGCGGCGGCCCGCGACCCGGGCGGGCGCGCTGCGGGCCAGTCCGTCGAAAACGCGGACCCGCAGTGCGGCCAGGACCCGGTAGGCGAGGTCGTGGGAGAGGTCCATCTCCCGCCAGGTCATCAGGGCGCGGGTCACGGCAAGGGCGACGAGCGCGGTGACGGTGCCGGCCGTGGGGGCGCGTCCTTCGATGACGGCGGTGCCCACGGTGTGCGCGGCCAGGGTCACCAGCGCGACGAGGGAGCCCTGCTCGAGGAGCGCGGCGGCACAGGTGCGGGCGGTCATGGCGCGGTGCCCGGCGAGGGCGGGCAGCAGGGCGCGCAGCGCGCCCCGCGCGGGGACGTCCGCCCCGGTGGCGGCGGGACCGGTGACGGTGCTCATGCGGCGAGTTCCCCTCGATGGGCGCGGCCGGCCTCGACGAGCCGGGTGTAGACGCCGCCGGCCTCGAACAGGCCGGTGTGGTCGCCGACGGCGTCCACCCGTCCCGCGTCGAGGACGACGATCTGGTCGGCTTGCCGGACGGCCGCGAGCCGGTGGGCGACCACCAGGACGGTCCGCCCGCCGACCGCCTTCAGCAGCTCCCGGACGATGTCCGCCTCGCGTCGCTCGTCGACCGCGCTGGTGGCCTCGTCGAGAACGAGGACCGGAGCGTCGGACAGCAGGGCCCGGGCGAGGGCGAGCCGCTGTCGCTGGCCGCCGGACAGCGTGGCGCCCCGTTCGCCGAGGACGGTGGCGTAGCCGTCCGGGAGGGCGGCGATCTCGTCGTGGATCCCGGCGGCGCGCGCCGCCCGGGTGAGCTCGTCGTCCGTGGCGCCGGGCCGGGCCAGGCGCAGGTTGTCGGCGATGGTGGCGTGGAACAGGTACGTCTCCTGCGAGACCACGGCGATGCCCTGCCGCAGCGAGTCGAGCGCGCACGCGGTCGTGGGGCGGCCGTCGAGGGTGATCCGTCCTTCCTGGGGGTCGTGGTGGCGCAGGAGCAGGGCCAGTAGGGTCGACTTGCCCGCGCCGGACGGCCCGACTATCGCGGTGGTCCGTCCCGCTCGCGCGGTGAAGGAGACGCCGTCCAGGGCGGGCGCGGGAGCACCGTCGTAAGTGAACCGGACCTCGTGAAAACGGAGTTCGGGCGGGGTGTGCCCGTGCGCGGGCGCCGTTGCGGTGTCGGGGACTGCCGGCTCGGCCGTGCGCAGGGCCGCCAGCCCGTCGGCGGCCGACACCCCCAGGTACCCGGCGTGCCACTCCCGGGCGAGGTCGCGGACCGGGCGGAAGCACTCGGAGGCCAGCAGCAGCACCAGATAGGTACCGGTCGCAGTGGTGGATCCGGTGACGGCCGACCAGCATGCCAGGAGCGCGGCGGCGGCGGTGCCGCCCTGGATGGCGAGGTCGGTGATGCCGGTGTCGACCAGGGACACGCGCAGTTTGGCGACGGTCGCGCGGTGCAGGGCCGCGGACCGCTCCTCCAGGCGAGCCCGGGTGCGGCCGACCGCGCCGGCGGCGCGCAGGGCGGGCATGCCCTGGAGAGCCTCCAGGTAGTCGGCGCCCAGCCCTTCGTAGGTGTCCCAGTGTTCCTTTCCTCGGGCGGCGAGGAGCCGGTCCCAGGCGCGCGGCCCCAGCAGGGCCAGGAGCAGGGCGGGGACGAGGCCGAGGAGGGCCCGGGGTTCGACCACGGCCAGGACGGCCAGGACCAAGGGCGGTACCGCGAGGGTCACCAAGAGCTGGGGCAGATAGCGGGAGACGTAGGCATCGACGCCCTCCACCCCCTCGACCAGGGTGGTGCGGACGGCTCCCGCCCGCGCTGTGGTCAGGTACGCGGGCCCCAGCCGGCCCAGGTGGGCGAGGAGTTCGTCGCGCAGTGCCACCCTGACCCGGGACCCGGCGCGGGTGGCGGTGCGCCGCTGCCACAGGGCGAGCCCGGCGCGGGCGGCGACGACGGCGAGCACCGCGGCCAGCAGCCACGGGAGTCGGCCGGTGTCACCGCCGGCCAGGCCGGCGAGCGCGAGGGCCAGCAGCGCGGCCTGCGCCAGGTGCGTGAGGGTGACGGCTCCCTGCAGGATGGTGGCCGCGAGCAGGGGGTGCCGCGCGCGTCGTGCGGCGCGGCGCAGCTCGGGGTGGACGATCACGTGGAGTTCTCCTCGTCGGCGTGGCGGGTGCCGAGGGCCAGGGCGTGCACGACCCAGTCACGGCCCGGCGCGGCGCCGAGGGCGGCGCCAAAATCCGCCTGCTGCCAGGAGCCGACGGGCCGGGCCGCCAGCCCGTGGCGCAGGGCTGTGACATGGGCCAGGTGGACGGCGAAACCGGCTCGCAGGTGGGCGCGGCGGATGTGCGCGGCGTCTGCGTCCGTGGGGCAGCCGTGGGCGAGCAGTACGGCGCCGGCGTCCGCGAGCCACGCCTGGCCCGCCGCCCAGGCCGCGAGCGTCGGACGGGCCTCACCGGACGCGTAGCGCCGCAGGGTCGTGCCCTCGGGGGCCAGTTCCATGAGTCCGGGCCGGGGCGGGCCGACCGCGGCGCTCCAGCGCAGCAGGCCCCCGTTCCCGGCTCGTTCGGCGGTGGCCAGAACTGCCCGCAGTGCATCGCGGGGTGGGAGGCCCGGCAGCGGTGGCGGGGTACTGCGGCGCGCCAGCAGGTCGGCCGGGGTGGGCGGGTCCTCAGTCCCTGCGGGGCGCTTCGGGCACCGCCCGTCGGGCGGTGGGATGCGTACGACGGCCAGGGGGTTCTCGGTGCGTCCGTCCAGCCGTACGTCGGATCCGCCCGTGCCCAGGACGCGGGCCGCCAGGAGCAGCGCCGCGGCGGCGTGCCCGGTGTCCAGCAACAGCAGGGGCCAGGCCCGGTGGCCGTAGTGGGACACCGTGCGTTGTGCGGTGACGGTGAGTGCGGCGGTCACCCCTGGTGGCGTGCCGTCGACGGGCGGGCCGACGTGGTGGACGCGGTGGCGCAGCGGGTCGTAGCCGTAGCGGCCGGGCGGCAGGGAGCAGCCGGTGCCCACGACCAGTTCGGTGTCCACCGGGTGCAGCGCACCGGCGGAGGGGGTGGGCCTGAGGCGTCCGGAGGTGTCGGAGGCCGCCAGCGACAGACGCAACAAGGCCCGCAGGTCGAGGTCCGCGGGGCCGGCCTCCGGGAGCGGGCGCGGCGGGCCCGCCCAGGCCCGGACGGGTGCTCCGGCGGGCGTGTCGGGGCCGGGGAGCTCCGGGGAGCGGGCGCGGGCGAGGGCGGTGGCGAGGTCCACCGGGCGGTCCTCGCGGGAATGTTCCACGACGGTCCTCACATGTGTGGCGGAGGCGCCAGCGTGAAGGTTTCCGGCTCGCTGGGCGCGGTCGTGCGCCATCCGCGCGCGGTCGCGGCTTCGGCAAAGCGCGGGCATCCGAAGTAGCCGAAGGCGGCGGGCGCGTTGGGCAGCAGTCCGGAGACGAGGACACGGGCGACGCGCAGCGCGGTCTCCGCCACGTCCTCGGTGGTGAGGTCGAAGGTCATGACACGGTGACCGCCCCCGCGCAGCGTGCTCTCCAGCCGCTCCCGGCTGCCAGGCTCGACCTCTGCCACGGATACCGTCCCGAGCGCGGGCTCGGTGAACCTCCGGGCCTCGACCGCCATCCGCTCGTCCAGCCACACCTGCACGTGCGCTCCCAGGTCCCGCACATGCTCGAACTGCTCGCCGCACACGTCGAGGTAACGGCCGTCGGCCCGGTACTCCAGGTACAGCCCACGGGCGAGCAGCCCGGCCTCGACGGCCTGGAACACCCAGCCGTCGGGATCGGTCAGGCCCTGGGTGAAGACCCAGGTGTGGACGGCTTCCAGGACGGCCTTGCGGGCGGCTTCGGCCGGGTCGTACTTACAGGCGAAGCCGGCGGCGTACAGGCCGAGGCGCGGGTCATGGACGAGCGCGGCCATGCAGGGGGCGAACTCCGAAGGCATCTCGACGAGGTGGACGTCGAGGGCGGAGCCGGCGAGGTCGTCGGCGAGACCGGGCACGCTCGCCGGGTCGATGCCCCGGGCCGGGCCGTCCAGGTGCCACCACAGTTCCAGGGCGTCGCGTTCGACGATCTCCAACAGGCCGCGTTCGATCGCGTCGTCAAGGCCCTGTCCGGTGGCGATCCCGGCGTAGTTGAGGTGGTGGGTTCGGGGCAGTTCGCGCAGGTCACCTTGGCGCCAGTTGAGATGGGTGAGCGAGACGGGCGCCCAGACCTCGGCGGCGGTCCCGCCGGGCAGTCGCTCCGTTCCCCGTGTCCACAGCGCTGGGGTGTCGGCGGTGAGCGGGCGGTAGGGGAACTTCGCGCGGGCGTACTGCCAGGGTGCGTAGGCGGGCAGATCGGCCGGGCCGTACAAGCGCAGACCCTTGTCCGCCAGTTCGGCGGCGGTGGCGCGCAGGGGTGCGTCCGGGTGGCCGGGCGGCGGAACGCGGTTGCCGCAGTAGCGCTCCATCCCCTCGGCTATCGCGGCGACGCGGGCCTGCTCGGGGTCGCCGAAGGTGGTGCCGAGGGAGACCCGGTCGGCGGGCCACAGGCCGTGTCTGCGGGCGTCGGACACCTCGGCCGTGAGCGCGGTGTAGCGGGGCGGGGCGCCCGCGGGGTGCTCGACGGGCTTGACCTTGCGGACGATTCCGCAGACGGGGTCGACGAGCGCTTCCAGCGGCAGAGCCGTCATCGCAGGATCTCCTCGGCGGGGTCGGTGGGGGCGGGACGGGACGGGAGGACGGGCAGGTTCAGCACCACGCTGTCCGGGTCGACCTCCCGCCGGGAGGCGAGCAGCCGTGCGGCCGTCATCGGGTCGCCCCCGGTGTGGGGGTTGCGGGCGTGGGCCGGGAAGTGGTGTCCGGCGATCTCCAGGCGCAGCCGGGTACCGGCCCGGAGCCGGCGTGCGAGCCGGCCGAGACCGACGGTGAACGCCGCTTCCCGGCCGGCCGGTTCGGCACGCCGGACGATGCCGACGGCGAGCCGCTCGGCGGTCCCGTCCGGTGGGAGCGCGACGAGCCTGACGGCCCAGTCGGCGGACGGTGTGTGGGCGATGGCCCGCAGCCGCACACTGACGGGGCCGACGAGGTCCAGCGGACGCGGCGACGGCGGTGTGACCAGCAGGCAGCGGTCGGGCGGGCCGTCGGCGGGGACGGTCAGGTCGTCGGAGCGAACGGGCCGGGCGGGGTCGGCGGTGAAGGCGGAGCCGTGCAGCAGGCGCGTGCGGTGGGCACGCGGTTCTCCCTCGGCGTCGGCGGGCAGCCATAGGCCGGCGCAGCCGAGCGCCAGTGCTCCGTGGTGGCCGGGGGCGAGGTCGCCGGTCAGGGCGCGGCGGGCCCAGCGCACGTAAAGCTCGCCGAGGTTCAGCCGGTGGGCGGGTTTCGCGTCCGGTCCCGGAGCAGCGGTCAGCGGGTGCCCCCAGGGGCCGAGCAGCAGACGCGCCGAGGATCCGCCCCAGGCGCGCCACAGCGCGACGGTCTCCTCGGTGAAGTGGTCGTGGTGGCCGCCCACCGCGAACAGGGGCGGCCCGGCGTGCGCGGCCCGCGCCACGAGGTGCCCGCGGCCGGGTCGGCGCCACAGCCCCGGCCAGGAGGGCAGGGCGCGGCCCAGCCGCTCGGGCAGGGCGGTCAGCGGCAGGTGCGTGAGCAGGCCGGGGTCCTCGGCGAGGGCCTTGTTCAGCGCGCTTTCGTCGGAGTCGCGCCGGTCGCCGTGGGCGGCCCACCATCCGGCGCGGGCCAGCAGCCGTTCCACGCCGGATGCCTCACGGGCCGTCTCCGCCAGGCCGAGGGCGGGCACGGCCGCGATGACGGCATCCGGCCGGGCGTCCCCGGGCGCGTCGAGGGCGAGGACGAGGGCGCAGTGGGCGGCGTAGGAGGCGCCGGCGGCCACCAGCCGCCCGTCGCTCCACGGCTGGCGCCGGATCCAGCGGGCGGCCGCCGTTCCGTCCGCGGTCTCGTGCGCGTACGGGTGCCACTGCCCCGGCGACGCGAACCGCCCCCGCACGTCCTGGACGACGGCGGCGAACCCGCGGCGGGCCCAGCCGCGCGCCTCGGCCTCGTGCCGGGTCCGGTCGTAGGGGGTGCGGATCAGGACGGTCGGGAAGGGGCCGTCACCGGCTGGGAGCAGGACGTCGGTGGCGAGTTCCTCCACGGCCGTGCTGAACGCCGTCATCCGTCCTTCTTCGGCATCGGCGCGACGTCGGGCACCGGCAGCACGGGGTGCTCGGTGACGGTCAGCGTGCGCAGGTCCACCCGTCGCAGTCGGCGCCGGGCCGGGAGGCCGACCGCGTCGGGAGCGCCGGTGGCCCACCGGCCGAGATCGTCCGCGAGCAGCGCCGCGAGCAGCGTGGCGGCGGGCGCGGCGACCGGGACCGGCGCGCCGGAGGTACGCGGTCCGCTCCAGTACGCGGCCAGCTCGCGGTGAGCGGGCGTGGCGGCGAGCCGGCGGGACCGGACGTGCGCCGAGGTGACGTCCCCGGGAGCGGCGGCCACCGGCTCGACGTACGCCTGCCAGCCCTCGCGGTGGCAGCGCAGCCACGCGACACCGTGCTCCGGCAGCCGGTCGGCGGCGTCCCACAAGCCGTCCGGCACGGGCCCGTCGAGGCACCACACGACCGCGGAGGGGTTTCCGTCGAGCAGGTCCTCGATGCCCACCGGCGAGCTGCCGGAGGCGGTCACGGCCGGAGTCGTGCGGGGCCGCGCGCCCAGGGCGGCCAGTTGTACGGCGAGCGGTTCGGTCAGGACCGGGTCGCCGAGGATTGTGACGTCCTGGCGAGCGGCGGGCCACTTCGGGCCCAGCGGCCCTTCCGTCAGATAGCCGGCTTCTTCGAATGCCCGGATCACGCGATCCGTCCCCTCGTCCACCGGGGCTGTGGTCTCCCCGGTGAGCAGGGAGAGCAAGGCGTCCTCGTCGACGTCTCCCGTCCTGACACTGAAGAACTCCCCCGTAGGAGTGCGGACGGCAAGCCCCCGCCCGGGCACGGTGACGACCTCGACACCGGGGACGAGTCGGCTACGGGACACGGTGTTCCTCCTGTCGGCGGGAGCGGCTACGGGCGTGGGCCCGCCCGGAAGGCATCGGGCGGGCCCACGGTCGAGGGTGGCTAGGCCCTCACTTACTCCTCGGTGTCCTCGAAGGGGTTCTCGACGAGCGCGTTGGAGTGAGAGGCCGAGTCGTGAGCCAGCTGACCCGGGTCGGCGATCGGCGCGAAGACCTGCTCGTTGTCCATGAACTCTCCTTCATCAGCAGGGAGATACGGCGTTCGGATGAGCGCCGCGACCCAACCTAATGAATCTGATTTTCATATTCCAGAGCTGCGATGGGGTGATCTGGGTAACACACAGGCCACCCCCCTTCCGGATCCTCACCGACCCGGCCTGCCACCTGCAGCACCTCCGCCAACAACCCCGGCGTGACCACCTGCTTCGGCGCTCCGTCGGCCACCACACGGCCTTCCCGCAGGGCGACGATCCGCTCGGCGAAGCGGGCCGCGTGAGCCAGGTCGTGCAGCACCATCACCACCGTGAGCCCGCGTTCCTCCCGCAGACGCACCACGGTCTGCAGTACGTCGAGCTGGTGGTGCAGATCCAGGTACGTGGTCGGCTCGTCGAGCAGCAGGACCCGGGTGTCCTGAGCGAGTGCCATCGCGAGCCGGACGCGTTGCCGCTCGCCGCCGGACAACGCGTCGACGTCACGGTCGGCCCAGTCCTCCACCCCGACGTCACGCAGCGCCCGGCGCACGACGGGGTCGTCGCCCTCGCGCAGCATGCCCAGCGGGCCACGTGCCGCATACCGCCCCTGACGGACCAGGTGGCGCACCGTCATGCCCGGCACGGCCGGGGCCGACTGGTGCAGCAAGGCAACCCTCCGGGCCGTGGCGCGTCTTGTAAGCCGCGCGATGTCGTCCTCGCCGAGCAGCACGCGCCCTTCGTCGGGCTGCAGCAGCCCGGCGGCCAGCCGCAGCAGGGTCGACTTGCCGCAGCCGTTCAGGCCGATCAGGGCGGTCAGTTCGCCCGGCCGGACGGTCAGGTCGACGCCCCGCAGCACGGGCCGTCCGGGGTAGCCGAAGTGGACCCCCTCGACGTGGATCCCCACGGACTCGATCATGCTCTGTCCTCAATTCGACGTCAGAACGTACGGCTCGGCGTGCGGCGCACGACCAGCAGTAGCAGCGCGGCACCGAGGCAGGCGGTGAGCGCCCCCACCGGCAGCGTGAGCCGTCCGGAGTCCAGCGCCGTCGCCAGCAGCCGCGAGGACAACTGGGCCGCCGCGTCAGCCCCGCACACCACAACCGCGCCTGTCAGGGCGGCGCCGGGAAGGCTCCGGCGCAGGTCCGCACCGAAGACGGCCACGGCCAGATGCGGAACGAGCAACCCGATGAAACCCAGCGCGCCGACGGCGGCCACGGCGCCGGCGGTCAGGGCCACCGCGCACAGCAGGGCCAGGGTCCGGGCCCGGCGAGCGGAGAGGCCGGCGGCGAGGGCGATGTCGTCCCCGCAGCGCAGCAGGGTCAACGGCCCCGCCAGCAGCCAGGCGGCAACCCCCCAGACGAGCGCCCACGGCCACAGCAGGTGCCAGTGCTGCCACACCCGGCCCTCCGTGGTGCCCACCAGCCACTGCACGACGCTGCCGAGCTCACCCGGCTCGACGAGCAGCACCATGGCGGTGAGCCCGCCGAGCACCGCCGACACCAGCACCCCGTGCACGGCGGTCTGGGCGGGATCACCGCGACCGCGGCCGGCGAGCAGCCACAGCAGCGCCGCTCCGGCGCACCCGCCCGCGCACGCGGCGAGGACCACGGCCAGGGGCGAATCCCACCCGGCGAGCCCCAGGGCGGTCGCGGTCACGGCGCCGAGGACCGCCCCCGGGGTCACGCCCGTCACCTCCGGCCCGGCCAGGGGATTGCGCAGGGCGGACTGCAGGACCAGCCCTGCCACGGCCAGACAGGCGCCCGCGCCGAGGGCCACCAGCAGCCTCGGCAGACGCAGTTGGAACACGATGTGGCGCTCCGTCGCGTCACCGCCACCGTTGAGGACGTCCCAGACCGCCCCCGGTGACATGCCGCGCCCGGCCACCACCTCCACCGCGGCGCACATGAGGGCCAGTGCCGCGAGGGCCGTGAATCGCCGGGTCACCGCACATCCTCCGTTCTGATCGTCCCGAGAGGCGGCGAGGTCGGTTCGTCGGGCCCGGGTCCGCCCCGGTGAGCGTGAGGCGGTGCCCCGGCAGGAGGTACTTCGTCCGCCACGCCCGAAGCCGCCTTCCGCGGCCCGGACAGCTGCTCGCGCACCCCGGCCGAAGCGGCCGGCCCGCGCCGGGCCGCCGCCCGGCGACGGCCACCCGACCGCATCAGCGCGACGCCGGCCGGCACCCCCAGCAGGGCCGTCCACGCACCGGCAGGCGTCTCCACGGGTGCCAACGCCAGCCGGGCCGGGACATCGGCGACCACCACGACGACAGCGCCCCAGGCCGCGGACCAGGGGAGCCAGCGCACCGCTCCCGCCGCGGGATCGAACCAGCGGCTCAGGTGCGGGGCGAGGAAACCCACCCAGGCGACGGGCCCGCACACGGCCGTCACCGGAGCGATCAGCACCACGGCGATGGCCAGCGCTGCCAGCCGGGCGCGCTGAGCTCGGACACCGAGCGCCTCCGCGTCCTCGTCGCCCAGCCGCAGCACGGACAGCACCGGCGCGCACAGCACGAGTGCGGGCACCGCGACGAGCAGCCACGGCCACAGGCCCGTCACGTCGTCCCACGTCCGGGCGGAGAGGGAACCGAGCAGGTAGCGGTAGATCAGCTGGAGGTCCAACTGGTCGGCCATGACCATCAGCACGAGCAGCGCGGCCTGCAACGCGGCCGCCACCGCCGCGCCGGTCAGCAGTACGGCGGACGGACTGCGGCCGATCCCGGCGACAAGCAACGTGAGCCCGCCACCCAGGGCTGCCCCGCCGATGGCCAGCAGAGGCTGGACGGCGGCGGGCAGCGAGAAGGCCAGCACCAGCGGCGCGGCCACCCCCAGCGCGGCCCCGGACGACACACCCAGCATCTCCGGCACCGCCAGCGGATTGCGCAGCGCCTCCTGGAGCACCAGCCCGGCCGCCCCCAGACAGGCTCCGGCGACCAGCGCCAGCAGCAGCCGGGGCACGCGGAGTTCACTCACGACGATCCCGGCGAGGGTCGTGTCCCCCTCGAGCACGGCGGCGACCAGTCGGTGTGGGGGGACGTAGGGGGTGCCGAGGCTGAGCGCGCAGACCGAGGAGACGGCCAGCAACACGACCACCAGAAGCGGTTGCCACCTCCGTGCACCGCGTGACGGCCGCTTTCCGCCCGCCGCGGCGCGATCGGCTACGGCGGGCACTGGAAGAGACGTCCTCACCGCAGCGCGGCCGTGGCCTCGTCGAGCACGATGCCCAGTGAACGGGTGCCGCGCCCCTTGGCCCAGACCTCTGAGTTCACCTCGTGGACGTCACCGTTCTTCACCGCCGGAATCTTGCCCCAGAGCGGGTTCCCGGCAAGCTTCTCGGACAGTTCGCCGTCCGCGTCGCCGAAGCTCAGCGTCTCGACGAACAGCACGTCGACGTCCTTGGCGAGGATTTCCTCGAGGCTGTAACTGCCCTCCACGCCGCGGGACTTCCACGGGTAGTCGGCGATCTTGGGGAACAGGCTGGCGGCCACGTCACCCTCGGGCGTCGCGACGCCGAAGTTCTCGTCACTGCCGTAGATGATGAGCGCGGTCTTGTCGCTCGGGGTCTTCTCGGCCTCGGCGAGCTTCACCCGGAAGGTCCTCTCCGCCTTCTCCCCCTGCGCGGTGCGGCCGGTGAGCGCGGCGGTGTCGCGCAGGTAGCCCACGCTGTCCTGCCACGTCTCGGGCTGCATGGCCCAGAACGTGGTCGCTCCCTTCAGCGCCGGGGCGAGCTTGCCGTGGGTGTCCCCGAGGCCGATCACGAGATCGGGCTTGTGGGAGAGGATCGCCTCCACCTCCGGGGCGATGAAGCCGCCGGGGATGATGTCCACCTCCTTGGCCTTCTCCTCCCCGAGGAAGTCCGGGTGGGCGAGCACCGCGCTGTTGGTGGCCGTCGGGACGATGCCCAGTTCGGTCAGGATGTCGTCGCACAGTGCGAACAGGCAGACGATCCGCTCGGGCTCCTTCTGCAAGGAGATCCTGACGCCGTTGACGTCGGTCAACTCCGTTGACGCCTTGATGGGTTCGACGGTCACCTCCGTCTTCGCCGCGGGCTTGGCCTTGTCGTTCGCGGACTCTTCGGAGGACGAGCCGCAGCCGACCAGGAGCGAACCCACCGCCGCTGCGGTGAGCCAACTACGAACGAATCTCGACGGTGAGCGCAGCATCGATGCCCTCGCTTCTTTTTCAGGTACCGGGAACGCACCGAAGATACATGATAATCGTTTTCACCAGACCGGTTTCTGGAGGACTCATGCCTGCTGCCACACCCGTCCTGCTCGTCTCCGACCATGTGGCCGGAGCCGTACACCTGCTGACCGTGCCCGACGGTGCCGTCATAGGACGTCTCGCCGGCCGTCACCTTTCGGAGCACGCCGGGTTCCTGGCGCTGCCGGGTGGGCGGGTGGCCTGCGTCGACGACCGCCGCGGGGAACTGCTGGTGCTCAACCCCTACGCCGAGGAACTCGTGGAACGCGCGATTCCGGTCGCCGTGCCGGCCGAGCACCTCGCCTGCGACCCGTCCGGCCGCCTGCTGGCCGTCACCACCGGCCTCGGCAAGAACAGCGAACCGTGGTCGGACCTGCTGACGGTCCTCGACCTGGCCACCGGGGATGCCGCACGGGTGCGGACCCGCGTCGGCGAACCGGGCGTAACCGTGCTGGGTGAGACCGACCCTCTGGTCGTACTGCGGCACCGCGAGCCCGGTGCGCTGGCCGTCCACCGGTTCGCGGACCTCCTCGCGGCTCCGCCTGGCTGTCCCCCGGTCACGCCTCACGCGCTCCTGCCGCTGCCGGACGACGGACACGGGGACGCACAGGCACCCGGCTCGGAGCAGGTGTTCGCGGCCACGAGCCAGGGAGTGCACCGGGCCCGCAGACAGGGCGACATCCTCGTTGCCGAGGCGGTCATTCCGTGGGGATCGCCCGCCCGGGGCTGGTACCTCCGGCTCGACACCCGGCGTCAGGCACTGTGGACCACGCTGCGTGGCGGTGACCCGGACCCGCTGCGCTGGCCGGAGTGGACCAACCAGGCATGGCACCACGAGCTAGGGACCGGCCGGACGCTGCTCACGGACCTCGGTCCCGGGCTCGTCTTCCGGCTGGCCCTCGCCCGGCGCCACACCGCCTTCACCCGTGTCCATCCCGACGGCGACGAGCTGATCCTGCTCGACGCCGACGGCGCCGCCCGCCGCTTCCCCCTGCCCGGTATGGACAGTGCTCCACGTCGCGGCGGCACCCCCTGGGAGGGCGTCCAACGTCGCGCGGTGGCCGCCTCACCGGCCTCCGACTGGATCGCCGTCACCCGGGGCGGCCACGGCGAGGTGCACATCCTCGACGCGGAGACCGGCCACGAGGCGGCGCGTCCGCGGCTGAGCACACCGCTGCATCACGGCGGCCACCTGACACTACGCGCCCGGAACGACGGTGCCGACGGTGATCCCGTGGGTCGGTGACGGGACGTGTGGGCCGACGCGTTCCGCACGTCCCCGACAGCCGTCCGCCCTCCCCACGAGCGACACCGGGCACCCCGCCACGTGTGCGTCCGTACGCAGCACTCTTCCGTCGTGGCCGAGGACCGGGTCCGGTCCCGCGGCGGGCAAACCCCCAGCCCTCGCCCACCTCGCCCCCTGATCGGACCGCTCAACTCCACCTCTGCCGTTGTGTAACGGGGACCCAGGCCGCCGGGTCCCTGGTGGAAACAGCGGAACGGCCGAAGTTGGCGACGCCGGTGCTCGTGGGACCCTACGGCAGCGGCGAGTCGCCCCTGCTCGGCGTGCTCGCCGACGTTATCCGTCCGACATCCGGTGGTCTCCACCGCATCGGGGATCAGCCGCCCCCGCCCAGTTGCCCGGCGGGGACATCGTCAGTCATGGCTGCGATCGCATATTCAGCCTCCCCGAGACAGCGCTGGAAGACAAACTCCATGACGAGCCGAGCGCGTCACGCGTGCACGCACAGTCAACTTCACGGCGATGCTCCACCGGAGCGCCCCGGTGGGGCATTGTCCTATGGCTCCAAACAGAGGCCCCGCCAAGGATGCTCCTCGGCGGGGCCTCGATCTATCACCGCCGCTGTCACGCGCCTGTCACCAACTACGCCGACACCCCCGGACTGCGATGCCCTGACCTGCCACCACTCGCCCAGTATGGACTGGCGTGGACGTCTGAAGACGGCCTCTACGACCTGTGCCGTGTGGTACCCAGTGAGGGACCGAGGATCAGGACCGGGGCCTCTTCTGGCCCGTCAAAGCGGTATTGCAGGGTGTTCGACGGTGTCTCACTCACGTCCTAGACCCTCTCACGTCTCACAGACGCCCCTATAACGCGGGGGTGCTGGACACTGGTCTGACCAGGTTGAAGACCTCGCGGGCGGCATACCGCTTGAGGCATCGGATGATCTCACGTCGGGTCTTGCCTTCCTGGGTGCGGCGTTCGTAGTACGCCTGGGTGCGCGGGTCGTGGCGTAGCCGGGTGAACACGATGCGGTGCAGGGCGGCGTTGGCCTGGCGGTCACCGACGTGGTTGAGCCGGCGCGTGCGCCGCCGGCCGGAGGAGTACTCGACGGGGCTGACTCCGCAAAGGGCAGCAAAGGACGCCTCGGTGTTCAGCCGCTCGGGATTGCCTCCCATGGTGATCAGGAGAGTGACGGCGCTGTCCGGGCCGATGCCCACCGGTTCGAGCAGCTGCGGGGCGTGGAGTTCGACGAGCCGGGTCAGTCGCTGGTTGAGCTCGTTGATCTGTCCGGTGAGCTGTTCGATGCGCTCGGCGAGCATGCGCAGCGTCATGTGGGTGGCCTGGGTCACCGCGTCCTCCTCTCCCCCACCGGCGGGTGGGACGAGGCGCGCGCAGGTGCGGAACAGCTCGGCGTTGCCGAGGCTCGACGTGCGTTCCCGCAGGGCGGGGTCGGCGATGACCAGGACGGCCTTGAGCTGATTGATCGCCTGGGTGCGGGCCTTGACCGCGGAGCCCTTGGCAGTTTGTAGATCCGGGCGGCGTGCACCGGACCGTCGCCGGATTTCGCCGCCCCGCCGAGCACAATGCCCGGCCGGCCGTGGGCGGCGGCGGGCCTGCAGCCGCTCAGCCTCGCCTCCGTGGTCGCCTCCCCGCTGGGCGCAGCGCTAACCGAGAGGTTCGGCCCGCGCTGGACGATGCCGCTCGGCATGGCCCTCCTAGCCGTTGCCTGCTTCACGATGCTCGGCTGGAACGTGCACTCCTGGTACACCGCGATGTGGCCCCGTTCATCGCGCTCGGCCTCGGCGTCGGCATGGTGATGGCTTCCTCGCCCGACGCCGTCGTCGGCGACGCGCCGGCCAAGGACGGTGGCGTCGCGGATGGCCTCCAGGCCACCGCCCCCCAGGTCGGCGGCGCGCTCGGCGCATCCGTCCTGATCTCCCTCATCAGCAGTCGAGTCGCTTCGACCCTGAGTGGGGAACCGATCTTTTCCGGCATGCCCGCCGACAGGGCCCGCGGCCTGTCAGAGGTGCAGGGCGCGGTGGCCGTGGGCATCACCCCGGTCTCCGGTGACATGTCCGCCTCGTTCATGTCGGCGGATGTCGAGGGCAGCCACCAGGCGTTCATGAACGGCGTCCACAGCACCGTTCTGGTCTCCGGGCCGTCCTGTGTGTGCTCGGCGCTCTGCTCGCCGTGGCGGGCGTACGGCGCTCCCCCGGGACGGCCCGTCACCGAAGCGTGACGGGCCTGCCCGGCCGAGGCGAGTGGGCGCACCGTGAGGACGGGAACTCCTCGATGCCCCGGCCGGGCTGCCGAAGGGGTCCTGCGACCGGGAAGGCGCCGTGGGGCGCCTTCCCGGTTCCTTGCGGCTACGGGTTCACGATCACGCCGCCCGACACCGAGGGTGAACAGATCCTCGCCCACGACGAGCCTGCCGGAGTAACCGCGCTGCGCGGCTCTCCAGCGGCGGGCCGGATTCGTCGCGGGGACCAGATGGTTGAGGACCAGCTGTTCGGCTCCCGCCGGTTCCGCGACGTCCCGCCCGACTTGGTCGATCGTGGTGTGACTGGTGAGGAGGTGCTCGCGCACCGCGTCACGTTGGGCTTCGGGCAGGGCGGCCACAAGCACCTCCTCACCCTGGGCTGTTCGCTGATCGGCTGATGGCGCCTGAAGTCATTCCGACAGGAGTTCCAGGTGGGCGACACCCACACCCCGCCTGCGCCTCAAGGGGCGTTTGATCGATCATTCTCCAGCTCTTGACGCCCGCTTCACGCGCAGGCAACATCCAACTGCTCATTAAACGATAAGCGTTATCACGCAATGATAATCCCCTGTGCGGGTGGCAAGGAGACCACGCATGCGCGTCGGAGTGCTGGGACTGGGTGAGGCGGGAAGCCTCTATGCCGCCGGATTTCTGGAGAACGGCTGGTCGGTGACGGGCTACGACCCGGGGGACGTGCCCACTCCGGAGGGCGTCGAGCGAGCGGGCAGTATCGAGGCCGCGGTGCGCGGCTGCGACCTGGTCCTCGGACTGACCGGGGCGAGGGCGGCGCTCGCGGTGGCCCGGGAGGCAGCTCCGCACCTGGGATCCGCCACCGTGTACGCGGACATGAACGCCGCCGCTCCCGGACTGAAGGGGGAGATCGCCCAGGCCGTCACCGCCTCGTCGAAGGCCGTGTTCGCGGACGTGTCGGTGATCGGTTCCGTCCCCACGTACCGTCACCGCACGGCACTGGTGACCAGTGGCCCGGGTGCCACCGCGGTCGCCGACCACTTCGGCGCGTTGGGGGCGCCGGTGGAGGACCTGGGCTCGGAGCCGGGGGCCGCCTCGGCCCGCAAGCTGCTGCGCAGCGTGTTCATGAAGGGCCTGGGCGCGATCATCGTGCAGACCGTGGAGGCGGGCCGCGCCGCGGGGGAGGAGACGTGGGTGCGTGAGCAGATCGCGTCCGAGCTGGCCGGTGGAGAGAGCACGCTGGACCGGCTGTACACCGGGACCGCCAAGCACGGGGTGCGCCGCGCCTTCGAGGCATCGGCCGCCGCGGACCTCATGGCCGACCTCGACCTGGACGCCGAACTCGCCCGCGCGATCGGCCACGTGCACCAGCTCGCCGCCCGTCCCGAGGGGCTGCGTGCCATACCGCAGGTCACGGACGAACTCCTGGCCGCGCACCAGGACGTGGCCACGGCGAACATCGGCGACGCGGTCGACCGTCTCGCCCTCCTCGACTCGGGCATCCGGCCGCTGTGGCCGGGTGCGCGGGCGATCGGGCGGGCCCTGACGGTGTGGACGCGGGCCGGCGACAACAAGGCCATCCACGAGGCCGTCAGGACCGCGGCCCCCGGCGACATCATCGTGGTGAACGGCGAGGGCGACACCTCCCGCGCCCTGATCGGCGAGCTGATCGCCGAGCGCGCCAAGGCCCGTGGTGTGGTGGGCATGGTCCTCGACGGCGCCGCGCGTGACGTCGATGTGCTGGCCGAGATCGGCTTCCCGGTGTGGGCGCGGGCGGTGACCCCGGCCGGGCCCTACAAGTTCGGTCCCGGACACGTCAACGTGCCGGTGGCGGTGGGCGGGCTGGTCTGCCGCCCCGGTGACCTGGTCGTCGCGGACAGCGACGGAGTTGCCGTGGTCGCGGCCGAGAAGGCAGGGTCGGTGCTCGACGCCGCCCGCGCGGTCGAAGCCGATGAGGCCGACCGCCGCGCCCGGATCCGTGCCACCACGGGCGGCCAGGCCACAAGCGGAGGAGAGTCGTGATCGCCGTATGGGCGCTGGGCTGCTACATCGCGGCCATCCTCGTGTGGAACTCCGTCCTCAAGCGCAACATCGGTGAGGCGCTGATCGTCGGGTTCCTGGTCACCGGCCTGTTCTCCGGCGGCGACATCCTCCACGTGATGTGGGGCAGTCTGGCCGAGGCGATGCAGGAGGAGGTGACCTTCGCCGCCCTGGCCTTCGTCTTCATGAGCTACGTGCTGGCCCGCACCCCGGTTCTCGACCACCTCCTGGACATCCTGAACTCGCTGCTCGGCCGTCTGCGCGGCGGCCCCATCTACACCTCGACCGTGGCCGCCGGTGTCTTCGGTGCCATTGCGCATGTGGGGGCGGCGGTCACCGCGGCCGTCGGCTCGGTGACCATTCCCTGGATGAAGCGCTCCCGCGTGAGTGGCGAACTCGCGGCGACCGTCGCCGCCGGCGGCGCGGGCATGGGTGTCACCTTCCCCTTCAGCTCCACCATGTTCATCCTCATGGGCTCGGCGGGTGTCGCCTCGGTGGTGTCCACCGACGACATCGTGCTGCCGCTGTTCCTGGGCGGACTGTGGTGCCTGGGCTACCGGCTCGTCGCCGCGTTCGTCATGGTCCGCCGGCACGGCATCCAGGCGGTGGACACCGGCGAACTCAAGCCACTGCGGCGCACCTTGGGCGCGGGCTGGACCAGCCTGCTGCTGTTCGGTGGCATCGCGGTGCCGCTCCTGCTGACCCGCGGACCGCTCGCCGGTGCGCTGGGTCAGTGGACGGACGGCGTGAAGATGTCCGACATGATCAGCCTGATCACCTGGATACCAGTCCTGATGATCGCCCTGGTCCTGGTACTCGGCCGCCGCCACCTGCCCAGCACAGGCAAGGCGTGGTGGGACCTGCTGGGCGGGGCTGCCCCGAAGTTCGGTGTCCTCGGCGTCACCATCGTCGCCGCCTTCGCCGCGGCCGGAGCCCTGGGCGAACTCGGCCTGCCCGAGCAGCTCACCGAACTGCTCTCCGGCGTGGACGCGCCGCTGTGGGTCATGGCCCTGATCGTCGGCGTCCTCGTGGTCGGCGTCGCCATCCCGCTCACCGCCAGCGCCACCATGGCCGCCATCGGGCCGGTCGCGGTCTCCGCGCTGATGGGCGCCGGTGTCTCCCCGGCCACCGCCTGTGTCGCCGTCCTGATCTTCGCCTCCACCGAAGGCGCCTCACCGCCGTCCGGAGCGCCCATCTACGTCGCCAGCGGCATCGCCGGCGTGGACCCGTCCCGCACCTTCGTCCCCCTGCTCACCTACTACTGCATCCCGATCCTGCTCATCGGCGCCGCCGTGGCCACCGGCGTCCTGCCCGTCTGAACCGGAGGCCCCCATGCCCGTCCGACAGCTCCAGTTCCTCTTCCGCCTCACCGTCATCGGCTTCCTCGCCGGCGGCCTCCTCCTCGTCCTCGGCCAGACTCTGGGTCTCATCGTCGGCGACGCCGGCTGGGTCGCCGCCGTGGAGGAACACGCCGGACCGCCCACCTTCGTCGTCGCCGGCATCAGCGGACTGATCGCCTTCCTCCTGTCCTACCTGACACCCGAGGAAGCGGAGAACAGCTCCAGCCCGGCCAAGGAACTGCAGCCCGCCGGCAGCCCACACGCGTAGTCAAGGCGGGGGCCGGAGCCACCCAGGGGGCGACCGCGCCTACCGGCAGCGGCAGTCTGATAACTCTTATCGGACTACGGCACACCGAGTGCCATGCCGACTGCCACAGGAGACCCGCCGATGGCCCCCACCTCCGCCAGCACCATGCGTTCGGTCGACCGGGCCCTGGACGTGCTGGGCGTCCTGGAGGACGCCCGTCTGCCCTTGCGTCTGAGTGACGTCGCCCGCCGTGCGGACCTCCACGTGGCCACCGCCCAGCGCATCCTGAACGTCCTGGTCGACCGCGGCTACGCGGCCAAGGAGAACGCCGGCTACGTGGCCGGCCCCGCCGCCGTCGCCACCGCTCACGCCTTCCTGGTCAACAACCGGCTCACCCCCGTGGCCCTGCCCGTCCTCCAGGAACTGGCCGCCACCACCGGCCTCACCCCGACCCTGTTCGTCCGCGTCGGAACCGCACGTGTGCCCATCGCCCGCGTGGAGGGCCGCAACCCGCTGCGCTACCAACTGCCCATCGGAGACAAGCTGCCCCTCCACCTGGGCGCGGGGAAGGCATTGCTGGCCTGGCTGCCCGAGAACGAACAGGAGAGCTGTGTCACCGCCGCCGTGCCCTTCACCCGGGCCTCCGGCCGGCAGATCACCGCCGAGGATCTGATCGCCGAACTGCGCGCCATCAAGGAGAACGGATACGCCCTGTCCCAGGACGAACGCGTCCTGGACGTCACGTCCGTCAGCGCCCCCGTCCTCAAGGACGGCCACCTGCTGGGCGCGCTCAGCGTCGTCGGGCCCAGCGGCGACCTGCCCGGGACCGACCACACCCGCATCATCACCGAAGTCCGCCACGCGGCGCGGGCCATCGCCGCCCGCTGCCCCTGAACCGAAGGCCCCCCGTGCAGCTCCTGCCGACCTACGACGAACTCCTCCAACGTACCGACGCGCCCCCCGGATCCAGCTGGCACCTCTTCGACGGCGAACCCGAACGCGGCATGGCCAACCTCGCCGGCTCCCAGCAGATCCTGCGCGCCGCGCGGTGCGTACGGGACGGGCGTGCCCTCAATCTCGACTACCCCCTCGACGCCTTCGACCCGCCCATGTCCAAGGCGCGCGGCATTCCCCGGCACCGCATCACCGCCAAGCACGACCAGGCCCGCGACGACGTCCTGGACGACTTCCACCTCCAGGCGAGCACCCAGATCGACGGACTGCGTCACCGTCGCGCCTCCGGACACGGCTTCTACAACGGTGTCCCCGACGAGGACATCACCCCGCGCAGCCCACGCCTGGGCGTCCAGCTGTGGGCCGAGACACCGCTGGCCGGACGAGGGCTGTTCATCGACATCGACGGCCTGCTGCGCGACCGCGGCACCCCGCTCGACCACGCCGCCGGCCCCGCCCTCACCCCGGACCTGCTCGACGCGGCACTGGACGCACAGGGTTCCCGTGTCGAAGACGGCGACCTCGTCCTCGTCCACACCGGCTGGGCCCAGTGGTACCTCACCACCGATCCCGACACCCGCGCCGAAACGAGACAGTCGCGGCGCGCCACCGGTTTCGCCCAGTCCCGTGACTTCGCCGCCTGGTGCTGGGACCACCGCATCGCCCTGATGGCCACCGACACCTTCGCCGTGGAGGTCCTGCCCGTCCTGTCGGACAGCGACTTCCTGCACAGCGCTCCCGAGGACGACGGCATGATGCACCAGGAACTGATCGCCAAACTCGGGCTCCCCCTGGGCGAGTTGTGGAACCTGACAGCCCTGGCCGCCGACTGCCGGGCCACCGGCCGCTGGGACAGTCTCCTGACGGTCAAACCACTGCACCTCACGGGCGGAGTCGGCTCACCCGCCAACGCCACGGCACTGCGGTAGCAGAGGACGGGCCCTCCTCGACCTGCGCCCCGGTACCTCGAACCCGACACCGACGCCTTGTCCGCCGCCTCAGCCCGCGCGTCCAAGGCCATCACCGACCGGGCCGTCGCCAAGCACACCCCCCAGCGGAGCGACTACAACACAGCCGCCTGATCCAACGGCCTCTCCGAAAGCAGCATGGCTCTCACCGACCACCACGACGTCTTCATCGGCGCGACCGTCGATGGACACACCTTCCTCATCCTCAACCGCCGCATCCCCCAAGCCCCGCAGATGCTGACCGACGCCGGCTTCACCGCCCGCCGGCTCCACGGCCGCACCGTCTACCTCCTGCCGCCTGACACCGCCGAGGACGCCCACGAGCGCGCCGGCGTCGCCGCGTACGGGCTGATGGCCTGCACCCATGATCTCGTCGACCTGGCCTGGACCACCCGCCGCCACGACGGCGGGCAGAACCCGCCCACGCCCGATGTGACCTTCCGCTCCGCCGACGGCGCCGTCACCGCGACCGCCACCACCGACACGGCACACGGCGTCCTCGTCCAGCACGGCTTCCTCACCGATCACAAACGGCACTACCTGCTGCCGGACGCCCTCAGCGAACGCGCCACGCTGAGCGCCGTGGTCAGTGCCGAAGCCCACCTGTGCACCCACGGCGTGAAGGTGGCGGGAGACCCTACACACCCCGACCGGGGGGCGCCCGCGTCCCCTGGCCGCCAGGAATCCGCGATTCCCCCATGTGTCCCCCGCGCCCCGGGGAACAGCGCCCGAAGGCTGTGTTTACGCAGTCAGCACTCGTAGCTCAAGGGACAGAGCAGGCGCGCTCTTGAACGCTCGCTCTCCCTCCCAGCCCTCAGCTCACGATCCTCCAGAGGCGTTACCGACAGAGAAGACAGCGCCACTGGCCGACCAGCTTCTGGCATTTCGCACCCCTAAGAACTCGTAACACGATCACGATCCGGGCTTCTTGAGGCGTGTCCACGCGCACGCGGGTCGTTGGCGGCGCGCGCCCCGAAGACGCGATGTCCTTCGGGGCGCGCGGCAGGGTTTCGGGTTCAGGCGTTGTAGCCGCCGTGGGCGTCCAGCACCGCGCCCGTGACGTACGAGGCGGCGGGGCTCGCCAGGAAGGCGATCGCCGCGGCGATTTCGTCGGGGTGCCCCATGCGTTGCAGGGACAGCGAGCTGAGCAGGGCCTTGAGGGTGTCGGGGTCCGGCGGTTGCATGCCGCTGTCCATCAGTCCGGCTTCCACGACGTTGGCTGTGATGTCGCGGGGCCCCAGGTCCCGTGCGACCCCCATGGTGTACCTCTCGATGCCTGACTTGGTCGCCGAGTAGTCGGCAACGCCCGGGACGCCGACCCGGGAGCCCAGTCCGGAACTCACCGTGATGATGCGGCCCCCCGTGCGCAGCACTCGGGAGGCGGCCCGGATGACGGCGATCACGCCGAGGTAGTTGGTGGCGTGCATCCGGTCCAGTGCGGCTGTGTCGGCGTCCGGGTCGTCCACCGTGCGCCCCTGCTCCACCGAGATCGCCGCGTTGTTGACGAGTATGTCCAGGCCACCGAAGTGCGCGACCACGTCGTCGATCAGCGCCGGCGCCCGGCTTGTGTCCGCCTGGTCGGACTGGAAGGCGACGGCCTTGACTCCCTTGCCGAGCACCTCGTCGACGACGGCCCGCGCCTGCTTCTCGGAGCTGACGTAGGTGAAGGCTACGTCGGCGCCCTGCTCGGCCATCAGCCGTACGGTCGCGGCTCCCAGTCCGCGTGACCCCCCGGTGACCAGGGCGACCTTGCCCGTGAGTGTCTTGCTCAACCTTCTCACCTCGTTGCTTGACCTTTTCCGGCAGTCGCAACGCTAATTGTTACGACAGTTGGTTGCAACCTTCATTGTTACGACTGGGCTGTCGTAACAATGAAGGGGCGGCGATGGCCAGCCTGCTGTTGGCGCAAGGGCTTGGGCAAGCTCCGCTACGTCGTCGAGCAGACCTTCGCCCCGCTCCACCAGTTCAAAGGCCTTGCCGTCCGTTGGGAACGCCGAACCGAACTCCACGATGCCTTCGTCTCGTTGGCCTGTAGCCTCATCTGCCGCAGACGCCTCAAGAAGGCCCGCCCATGATCGCGTTACGGACTCTAAGTGAGCGACGCGCGGGCCCAAGAGCGCGGCTCAGGCGGCCTCAGCGAGAACCCGAGCACCTTCTCCATCGCGGTGCGGACGCGGCCGTTGGGCGCGGCCATCCCGCGCTCCGGGTAGACCGCGACGGTCACGGCGGTGACGCCTGGCCACACCGGGCCGAGCTGGACCTGGAAGGGGCCCATGCCGGCCAGCTCGTCGCGGAGGGTGCCGCGGAGCTGGTGCATCCGGTCCGGGTCGACCGGGTGGTGGACGCCCCGCACTTCCCTATGGAATCGGCGTATTGGAGCCGATCGAAAAGGGCGCGTTCCTCGGGTGAGTCGGCGAGTGTTTTGAGTGCCGCAGGACGCGGTGCGGGACGGTGTACTGCGGCCACCGCTGCCGAAGTCAGCCGTCGCACACCGTGATGGCAGCCACGAGAACAGCAAAAAGGGGACGGCTCTGCGGAGTTCCGCGAGGAGGATTTCGTGCAGGCGGGGCCAGACGCCGGCCTCGGTCCAGTCCCGCAGGCGCCGCCAGCACGTCACCCCGCTGCAGCCGATCGGCTCGGTCGGCACATCCGCCCAGGTCACACCCGCGCAAGACGTAGATGATCCCGCGCGGCGCACGGTCATCCACCGGCAGGCGGCCCGGATACCGCCGACGGCCGCGGCGGCCGAGGAGGGAGCAGCGGCGCGACACGTTCCCACGGAGTATCAAGCACAAGATCATCCGACACCTGGACCGCTCTGCCGCCACCGGATCCGATCGCCAAGCCTTCACACCTTACTCATCCCGAAAGTATCAGTGATGGGTGTCCGCGCCTTTGTCGAATGCCTCCCTGTGTCGTTCGACTTCGGGGAGGTGGTCGGCGGTCCAGGAGCGCAGGATCGAGAAGGGCTCCTCAAGCGTGCGGCCCAGCGGTGTGATCCGGTACTCCACAGCAACGGGGCGTTGCATCAGTACCCGGCGCTCGACGAGGCCGTTGCGTTCCAACCGTCGCAGTGCCTGCGTCAGCGATTTTTGAGTGACCCCCTCGAGCTCTCTCTTGAGCTCGTTGAAGCGTCGCGGCTGTCGGCACAACGCGGCCAGCAGCAGATGACCCCACTTGTCCAGCAGCTGATCGAGGAGCTCGCGCTGCGGGCCAACGATGGTCTCGTGACCGGCCCGATCTTCGCGGATACCAGGTTTCTTTGAAGTACCTGCCATGTACCAGGTATACCAGATATACCGGCAACCCAAAGGAATCTCATGACCGAACAGTCCCTGCCCAGCCTCAATCTCAAGCGCCAGGACGGAGTGCTGTGGGTCTCGATCGACGTTCCGCCCGTCAACCTGATGACGGCACAGCTCATGCTCGACCTGGACGCCGTCGCCGCATCGGCCGAGAATGATTCCGATCTGCACGTCATCGTGGTCCAGAGCGCCAATCCGGAGTTCTTCCTGGCGCACGGCGACCTGTCATTCGTGGAGGACCCCGCGACCTACGCCGCCCTCCCGGTCGCGGAGGAAACGCTTGTCGGGACGGGCCCGATGATGCGGCTTCACGAACGCTGGCGGCGTCTGCCTCAGACCACCATCGCCAAGGTCGCGGGACTCGCCCGTGGCGGTGGAGCCGAGCTGGTCTCCAGCCTGGATCTGCGATTCGCGGCCCTCGAGACTGCGGCGTTCGGCCAGTTCGAGGCACTGATCGGCATCGTCCCTGGAGCCGGTGCGACTGCCCACCTGCCCCGCCTCGTGGGTCGCGCTCGCGCTCTCGAGATCGTGCTGACAGGCGGGCTCGTCGACGCGGCGACTGCCGAGCGGTGGGGTTGGGTGAACCGAGCTCTGCCCGCCGCAGAACTGGATGAATATGTCGAGTGGGTCGCACTGGCCATCGCGTCCCTGCCCGACGGTGTCCGCGCCGCGGCTACCGAAGCAATCGACGCGGCCGACGGCACGCTTGAGGACGCATTGCGCGCGGAAAACCGCCTGCTCGGTGAAACGTTTACTCCCGCGTCTGGAGAGCTTGCCCGGGCAGCGCTCGCGGCCGGGGTTCACACGCGCGAGGTGGAGCTGAACCTCGAAAAGATGCTGCGCGCGAACCTCGTCCGGCATTCGTAACGAATCGCCCTGCGCGGGTCGCGTGTAGAAGTTGTCCGTACGGTCCGTTCGGCAATTCGGGTCGAACGACCGTACGGGCCGCCTCCAACTCAGCGAAGAGAGGGTGTCTCACGTGGCGATCCTGGAGAGCCCCTTGTAGCAGGTCATGACCGCGGCGAGCCCGAGGCAGGCGAGGAAGTGACTGCCCTTGCGTTCGGAGCGGACGGTCAGGCGGCGGCATCCGAAGAGCCAGGAGATCGATCACCTGCGCGCCCTGCTCGTCCTGACGAACCTCGAAGTCAACCGCTGAGACAACGTCCGGCCCCGTCCCGTACCCAGCCTGCGCGCATGTGGGAGGCGGCGGGGGAACGGCTCATGGAGGTCTTCGCGTCCTTGGCCGCTCACGCTGTCGCGGTGGACGCTGCCTTGTCCGCTTCAGAGTGCGACACCCTGCCCCTCAGTACCGTGGCCGACGCGGCGACCGGCAAGCGAGACTTCGAACTACTCGCCGGCCTCCCAGACACCTTCACTGACGACCGCGCCGACGTTGCAGTCAAGGTTTTTGGCTTGTACGCCGATACTGACCTCTGCACGCCGGGGTGAACTGTGGGGAAGTTCCCGAGGTGGTGTCGTACTGTCGGCGCCTCGTACCACCTCGTTCGTGCGGAACTGTCACTCGTCTGGGTAATTTCGGCATTTAGCGGGCGGATGCGGCTCTTTCTACGTGTAGGTGAAGTCGGCTGGGCCCCCTCCTTGAGGGCTTGGAGACCATTCAGCCCCTGGCGTGAACGGGTTCGAGGGGGACCGTCCGGGGTCGGCTCACCGGGTCACTGGCGAGGGCCGGTACACCCGGTGTCGGGAGACTCGCATTCATGGAACGCGCCGAGTGGGTGCACGGCATCGTCCCGGCGGTGTCGTCCACTCCCGGACTATGTCATCCGCTCCTGGGAGCTTCGGTACGTCGCCGGTGTCAGCCGGTTCGCAGACCGTCGAGAAGAACGGTCAGCACCAAGTGGTGACCGCGAGCGGGGTCAGGCTCAAGTCCCAGCACGCATCCCTGTGCCGCTGGGGCGCCGGTCAGCCGCAGCACTTCCTGCCAGGCCAGATCCCGGCGAAGACGTCCCTGGTCCTGGGCGCGTTCGATGACCCTCCGGGTGAGGTCGAGGAGTTCGTGGCGCTGCTGGGCGACAGCGGGCCCGCCGTGCTGATCCAGGGAGCCGGACAGTCCCGCGTTCTGAGCGGTGCGCAGAGCCAGGCTGGTGAACAGCAACGAGAAGCCCTCCCAGGCGTCATCGCAGTCCAGAGCCTGGTGTGCGGTGTCGATCAGTTCGGTGAGGATATCGCTCAGCACCGCCGCCATGAGCTGGTCGCGTTCGGGGTAGCGCCGGTAGACGGTGCCCACGCCGACGCCGGCCTCCCGAGCGATCTCGTGGTAGCTCACGTCCAGCCCAGTAGAGGCGACGGCACGACGCGCGGCCGCGAGAACCCGCGCGGCGTTGCGCTGGGCGTCGGCGCGCACGGGCATCGCCGTCCCCTGGGTCGCCACAGGCCGCTCCGTGTTCATCGCCCCATCTTATCCATAAGTGGACAGCCTCTGTCCGCCTCCTCTACCCTCGTTGAAGCGGACAAGATCGGTCCGTTTGTTGGCTCGTGCGAGAGGTGCGAAGCATGGGATCCCGCGTGTGGCTGGTCACCGGCGCGTCCGGCGGGTTGGGCCAGGCCCTGGTCAGTGAGGTTCTGAGTTCGGGTGAGCGAGTGATCGCGGTCACGCGCGGCGACGGGCCGCTGCAACCGCTGGCCGCCGCCTTCCCCGGGCGTCTGCGCACCGTGAGCGTGGACATCACCGACGCCGGGACGCTGCGTCCGGTACTGGATGACGCGATCACCGGGTTCGGCCGCCTCGACGTCGTCGTCAACAACGCCGGCTACGCGCTGGCGGGCCCCTTCGAGGAACTGGACGACGTGGAGCTGCGCGCCCAGTTCGAAGTGAACTTCTTCGCCGCCGCCAATGTCCTGCGCGCCGCTCTGCCCTACCTGCGCGCGGCGAAAGCGGGCCGTGTGCTGCAGATCAGCTCGCTGGCAGGGCAGATCGGTGCCCCGGGGATGAGCGCCTACACGGCCAGCAAGCACGCCCTCGAAGGTCTGAGCGTCTCACTGGCCGCCGAGCTCACCCCACTGGGCATCCGGACGACGATCGTGGAGCCCGGAGCAGCCCGCACCGACTTCCGCGCCAACTGGGCGAGTCGGCTGCCCGGCAGCGCCGCCCTCCCCGATTACCTCCCCGTGCATGAAGGGCTGGCGCGCTCCGCGGACGCCGCGGCAAGGCAGGTCGGCGACCCCGCCCGTATGGCCCAGGCCCTCGTCGCCCTCGCCGATATGCCGAGCCCCCCGCTGCGCCTCCCTCTCGGCAGTGACGCCCTCGCCGGCATCGGGGACGCCCGCGGCGACCAACTCGAAGAGCTGGGCCGATTCGCGACGCTGAGTGTTTCCACCGACCACACAAAGGCGATCTGACATGTCCGAGCACCGCACCAGCAGCCGTTTCGCCGTCGTCACAGGCGGCAGCGAGGGCCTGGGCCTGGCCATCGCCGGTGCCCTCGCCCGCGACGGAGCGGACCTTGTTCTTGTCGCCCGCAACCGCGACAAGCTCGAGACCGCCGCGAAGGAACTTGGCCGGCACGGCACCGTCGTGCACACCGTGCCCGCGGATCTCTCCGCGCCCGATGCCCCCGCCCTGATCGCCGGGCACGTCGGAAGCCTGACCGACCGGGTCGACACCCTCGTCAACAACGTCGGCACCGCACACTTCGCCTCCCTCGCCGACACCACGGTCGACGAGATGAACACCATGTGGCACCTCAACGTCCAGGTGCCGCTGCTGCTGAGCCAGCAACTCCTGCCCGCCCTCGTGAACGCTCGGGGAAGCGTCATCAACATCAGCAGCTACTGGGCCCGCAAAATGGTCGCCGGCCGTCATTCGGCCGCCTACTCCGCCACCCGCGGAGCGCTCAACTCCATGACCCGGGCGCTGGCCAGTGAACTCGGCCCCCAAGGAGTCCGTGTCAATGCCATCGCTCCCGGGGCCGTCCGCACTCCCCAGTACGAACGCTCCTATGTCGCCCCCATGACCGCAGAGGAACGCACTGCACACGACGAGCAGATCGAGCACTCCTACCCCCTGGGACGTCTGGGCACTGCCGACGACGTCGCCACCGCGGCCGCCTATCTGGCCTCGGCCCAGTGGACCACCGGCACCATCCTCGCCGTCGACGGCGGGCTCACCGTCCGCTGACTTCCGCAAGGCTCCTGAGGCCGCGTCGATCTGACGGCTGGTCTGTTCGTTGAGTGTTCAGTTGTTGCTCGGGGGCAGGCGCCCCCGGAGGCGACCTGGAACGCGTTCAGTGGAGCCTTCCAGCGCACGGCCCACCACTTGGCCCTTGCCGCCTGCTTCAGACCGCTGCGGTCGACCGCGCGCGGTGACGTCGGGTTCCGCCCGAAGATGGGCCGGGGATACGTGCCTCAGCCATGGTCCCGCACCGCCGCGAGGCACTGGTCGCAGAGGTCTGCCAGGTCGATCCGTCCGTCATGTCCGGCCCAGAGTGCGGTCGCCGTGTCGATACAGGCGAAGACCGTCGCGACGATCGCCTTGGCCTGCGTGTCGGGAGCCGGATGGCCGGGGCCGTTGCCCAGCCGCGCCCGGACGACGGGGACGAGTTCGTCCTGCCGGCGCCGTCGCTTCTCGATGTAGCGGGAGTGCGGCGAGGGCGTGTCGAAGATGAGGCGGGACAGTTCCAGCGCACGCTCGGGGGGGGGTGGTTGGCGGTCAGAATGACCTCGAATCCGGCGCACAGGGCATCCCAAGCCGACATCTCGGCCGGCTCTGCTCGACGGTCCGTTTCAGCGGCTCGCCCAGCTCCTCCTCCCTGCTCGGTGAACAGGCGTACCGCCGTATCCAGGATCGCCTGGACGGCGACCTGCCTGCCGCTAACGCTCCCACAAGGTCGTCATGGACGTCAGGATACGCCTCTGGACAGCGACCGCCTACTTGGCATTTACTGCCAGGAAGACAGCGACTGAAAGAAGGATGACCATGCCGGCCGTCGACTACCACGGACACACCACCCTCATCACCGGGGCCAGCGCGGGCCTCGGCGCCGAGTTCGCCCGCCAGCTCGCCGCCCGCGGCTCCGACCTGGTGCTGGTCGCACGCCGCAGGGAACGCCTGGAGAAGCTGGCCACCGAACTGCGCGAACAGCATCGGATCCAGGTGCACGTGGTGGAGATGGACCTGGCCACGGACCACCCCGGGCAGGCGCTGGCCGCGCAGGTTGCCCAGCTCGGCCTGCGCGTCACGAGCCTGGTCAACAACGCCGGGTTCGCCACCTTCGGCCCCTTCCACCAGGCGGACCCGGACCGGCTGCGCCGGGAGATCGCGGTCGACGTGACCGCGGTCGCCGACATCAGCCGTGCCTTCATCGGCCAACTGCGTACGGCGGGCCGCGGGGTACTGGTCAACGTGGCGAGCATGGCCGCCTACCAGCCCAACCCGCGCATGGCGCTCTACGGGGCGACCAAGGCGTTCGTGCTCAGCCTCACCGAGGCTCTGTGGGAGGAGTCACGCGGCACCGGTCTGCGGGTGCTGGCCCTGTCCCCCGGCGCGACCCGGACCGAGTTCTTCGACGTCGTGGGCACCCCACAGGCCGCCGGAGGGACCCGGCTCGCCTCGCCCGTCGACGTCGTCCGCACCGCGCTGGCCGCCCTGGACCGCAGGAACCCGCCGCCCAGCGTCATAGCAGGCCGCATGAACCGGGTGATGGCCTTCCTCGCCCGACGCCTGGCCACCCGGCGCCAGGTCATCCGGGCCGTCGGCCGGCTCACCGCCAAGGAGGCATGACGGTGGGCGGAAAGGCCGATCGTCTCCCCCACCGTCGGGTGGGCCGTGGGCCGTGGGTCACGCAGGTGCGAAACGCCGGTACGTGCTGCCGCCGCTCCTGCGCCGCCGCGCCGCCCGGCGCTCCCCCACCGACGACGCGTAGACGCCCGGGGCGCGAGGCGGGCAGGGCGTCGTGACGGGATGCCGGAGCAACGGGCAACACGGTCCGCGTCAGGTGCGCGGCCCGAAGGCCGGCGGGTAGGGCCGGCCGCCGTCACCAGGGGAGTGCGCCGGCGCGGTCGGTCACCGTGCCGGTGGGCGTGTCGGGCCCCAGGGTGGTGATAGGCACCCGCCGCCTCAGCGCCCTCCTCGACGCTCTGCCCGATGTGGCCGGTGAACTCGGTCGCGGTCTGGCCGGGGTCCACCGCGTTGAAGCGGACGTCGGGGATCGTCCTGGCGTACCGCATGGCCAGCAGGGTGACCGCGCTCTTCGACGAGCCGTAGGCGGCGAGCGGATACCGCGACTCGACCCGCTCCGGGTCGTGGGTCAGCGTGCATGACCCCAGTTGGTTCAAGCAGACGTGGCGGATCTGGTCGGCCGTCATGTCCTCGGGCGTGGTCACTTCGCCGAGGATCCCGGCGTTGGTGACGAGAATGTCCAGGTGGCCCGCCCGAGCGCCCAGCGTCTCGACCGCCGAGCCGGTCGGCGGCCTTGCGTCCGTTCCCGGCGTCCCGGGCTCCGGTCCAGACCGTCTGGCTCGCCTGGACGAGTCGGCGCGCGATCTCGTGGCCGAGGCCCCTGTTGCGGCCGGTGATCAATGTGGTGGTCACGTCGTGTCTCTCCCGTACGTGTCGTCGCAGCGGGCGCTCCCGGAAAGCGGTCACCGGGAGCACCCGAGGGATTGGTTCCGCGGCGGTGTGCTCCGTCGGCGTCGACCCCGACGTCGGCGGGCGCCCTGCTCTACTGAGCGGGGCGGAACGGACGCAGCAGGCGGATGCCGTCCTCGATGGATCCGTCGATCAGTTCGAGCATCTGCGGGACGAGTTCCCGCATCCGGGGCGCGGCGAGGTGGGCGTCGAGGTGGGCGCGTGTCTCCCAGCGTTCGTAGATGACGAACTCGCCGGGTCGGCCCTCGACTTCGTGAGACTCGTAGTCGATGTTGCCGGGGTCGTTGCGCGAGGGGGTGACGGCGGCGGTGATGAACGCCTTGAGGTCGTCCTCCCTGCCCGCCTTCGCCTTCGCGTCCCAGACGACGGTCACGTAGCCGGTGGGTGTTGCGGTCATGGTGAGTCCTTCTCTGTTCAGTGGTGTGTTCCGAGCTGACGGGCTGTGTGTCGGTACCGAGCCGGGTCAGCTCTTGATGAAGTCGAGGAGGTCTGCGTTGACGGTGTCGGCGTTGACGGTGCACATGCCGTGCGACAGGCCCGGATAGACCTTCTGGGTCACGTGCTCGGCCAACGTGACCGCCGACCGGGCGGAGTGGGAGACCGGGACGATCTGGTCGTCGTCGCCGTGCAGGAGGAGCGTGGGCACGTCGATCGCCCGGAGGTCGTCGGTGAAGTCCGTCTCCGAGAACGCTCTGATCCCCTCGTGGTGCGCCTGCGCGCTGCCGGCCATCCCCTGGCGCCACCAGTTCTGGATGATGCCCTGGGAGACGTCCGCGCCCGGACGGTTGAACCCGTAGAACGGCCCGGAGGCGATGTCGAGGTAGAACTGGGAGCGGTCGGTGGCCACGCCCTCGCGGAAGCCGTCGAAGACCTCCGCCGGCAGCCCTGCGGGGTTGGATGCCGTCTGGACCATGAGCGGCGGGACCGCTGCGATGAGGACGGCCTTGCCAACCCGGCCGGCACCGTGCCTGGCGACGTACCGGGCGACCTCTCCGCCACCGGCGCAGTGGCCGACGTGGACGACGTCGCGCAGACCGAGGTGCGCCACCACGGCGGCGGCGTCCGCCGCGTAACGGTCCATGTCGTGCCCGTGGCCGACCTGGGCCGAGCGCCCGTGCCCGCGGCGGTCGTGGGCGACGACGCGGTAGCCCCGCCGGACGAGGAACAGCAACTGGGCGTCCCAGTCGTCCGAGCTCAGCGGCCAGCCGTGGTGGAACATGACCGGCCGGCCCGAGCCCCAGTCCTTGTAGAAGATCTCGACTCCGTCGCCGGTGGTGACGAACGGCATGGTCCGCTCCTCGTGGTCTCGCCCGGGTACCGGGCGGGTTCGATGTCTCCACGAGAATGGCTCGGCCACCGTGCCGACAGCCTCCGTCAGCTGACTGACATCCGGCCGACGGCTCGCCTATGTCAGTACCGGGGCAGTGGCGAGACCCGACCGGTGGCTCTCACAGCGGGGTGGCCGGAGGCTCGGGAGGCAGCGCCTCCAGAGCGTCACGGAGCCCGGCCCGCGACGTGATCCCCAGCTTCGGGAACACACGGTAGAGATGCGACGACACGGTCCGCGGCGAAAGGAACAGACGCGACGCGATCTGCGGGTTCGACAGCCCCGTCGCCGCCAGCCTGGCGACCTCCAGCTCCTGCGGGGTGAGGGCCTCGCCGGCCTTGCCCCGCCCGGTTCGCGTCATCCCGGTGGCGCGGAGCTCCGCCGCGGCCCGGGCCTCCCACGAACGGGCCCCGAGCTGCTCGAAGCGGGCGCGGGCGGCGGCCAGCTGCGCCCGGGCCTCACGGTTGAGCCCTTGCCGGCGCAGCCTCTCGCCGTACGCCAGATGAGCGCGGCCGACCTCGAAGGGCCACTGCTCGATGCCCGGCAGCCCGAGCGCCTCCTCGAAGCACCGGACCATGTCCTCGGCAGCCGATGTCATCGCCGTGACCGTGGCCGCGCTCAGCGCGAACCGTGACGAGAGGTGACCGACACCGGCGTCGCGCAGCGCGTCCGCGTGCCGTCGCGCCTCCGCGTGCCGCCCGGAGCGCACGGCGGCCTCGACGAGATCCGGCGCGGACCACACGGCCTCGGGGTTGAACGCCGGCAGCACGCCCGGGGCGCAGATCGCCGTGGCGTGCCGGAACGCCGTCTCGAAGTCGGCGGCGCCGAGGGCCGCCCGGGCCGCCGCCTGGTGGGCGCAGTTCTCCAGCCGCCGCAGACCCCTGGGACCCGACCACCCCCAGATGTCCTCGCAGTGCTCCCGGCACGCGTCGAGGGCGCCGCGCTGGGCCGCGGCCATTGCGGCGACGTAATGCCCCACCTGGGCGAACAGGTGGTACCCCGTCTCCTCGGACAGTGCGATGAGTTCGGCCGCGGCGCCGGCCGACGCCTGCCACCGGCCGGCGTACAGGTCGTCCAGGGCGACGAACATCAGGGCCGGCATGCTCGACCCCACCGCGCCGCCGTCGCGTATGACCCGGGACACGGCCTCGCGACAGCCCGGAAGCCGGTCGAGGTACGAGGCGGTCAAGGCGGTGCGGATGACCACGTCGGCGTCACTCTGGTCCCTCAGCCGCGCGATCTCCTCGTCCAGGCGGCGCAGCATCCCGTCCGTGACGGAGCCGAGGTCGTAGTGGACGCGTCCCAGCGACGCCGCGGCGGCGGGCGCCGCCTCGGGGACCCCGGCGAGCACGTCGACCAGAGGTTGCCAGTGCTCGGGCCGGCCCGAGTACTGGCTGACGAGGGTGAGGGTGAACAGCGCGGTCTCCAGCTCCTCGTGCGGCGGTCCGGGCATCACCGGGGCCTGCTCGACCGCCTCCATCAGGAGTGCGTGGGCCGTATCGGCGTCGCCTTCCGTGACGAGCACCAGGAAGCCGGCCGTCGCGGCCGCCGAGAGCGACCGGGCCGCCGGGTTGCCCTCGACCTCACGCATGATCTCGTGGCTGACCTCCAGATGGCCCGTGACCCAGGCGGCGGCATAGGCGGCCTGCGACAGGCGACGCCTGCGGTCCGCTCGGTCGGTGCTCAGCTCGGCCGCGCGCCGCAATCTCGCGATCGCGCCGTCGGCGTCACCGCGCCGCAGGCTGCTCCGGGCCGCCGACTCCACCACGGCGGCGACCGCCTCGTCGGGCGCCGTCGTGGCTCTCGCGAGGTGATCACCGCGCCGCTCGGGCTGGTCGGCCAGCGCGTCGGCCAGCCGGCGGTGGGCGTCGCGCCGCTGTTCACCGGTGGAACCGTCGACCACCGCGGACCTGACCAGCGGATGCCTGAAGCGCACCGCGCGGCCGTTCTCCGTGACCATGACCAGGTGGTCACGCTCCGCGGGAGCGAGTTCCTCGAGGCTGCCCGGCCCGCCGGCCGCCTCGAGGACGCCGATGTCGCCGGAGCCCTCGAGAGCCGCGAGCAGCAGTACCTCACGCGTTCCCCGCGGCAGCCGTCCGACGCGGGCGCCGTACAGAGCGCGGACATCCCGCCCCGGGCCGCTCGCCCAGCCCGTCTCTCGGCCGTGTCGGTCGCCGGACACTCCGGTGGACCCGGCGAACTCGAGCAGCGCCAGGGGATTTCCCTGCGCCTCGTGGGCCACGGTCGAAAGAACCCGGCGGGGAAGGTGAGCAAAACGTCGGGACAGCAGCCGCAGGGCGTCCGCGTCGCCCAGCGGCCCGACCTCGAGCTCCGGCAGACCGGTGGACCGGAAGGTTTCGCCGGACTCCGCCCGCTGTGCTCCGAGCAGCCCGATGCGGCGGCCCCCCAGTCTCCTGGCGACGAAACCCACCGCGGCCCGGCTCGCCTGGTCGACGACATGAAGGTCATCGACCACGAGGAGCAACGGCCGCTCCTTCGCGGCCTCGTCGAACAGGGACAGGGCCGCGTTCAGGACGGCGATCCGGCTCGGCGCGGGACCGGCGCCGAGACCGAGGGCGACCTCAAGGGCCTCCCGCACGGAACGCGGCAGACGACCGAGCTCGTCCGGCAGCGAGCCGACGAGCTGATGGAGCCCCGCGAAGCTGATGTCCGTCTCGTACTCGACACCGCTCCCGCGGACGACCCGCACTCCCCTCGCCACCGCCAGCTCGGCGGTCGCGTCCAGGAGCGCCGTCTTCCCCACGCCCGGATCACCGGTGAGCAGCAGAACAGCGCCGTCCATCCCGGCCATGTCCAGGAACGCCGCAAGCTCGGCGAGCTCGCCCTCCCGCCCGACCAGTCCGGTCGGGCCGACGCCCATGCCTGTCCCTGACTTCGCCCACATACGCCGCGTCCCTCGTCCTGCCTCGCGAAGCAGCCGAAACACTGGCCACGCGCCTGACCAGGAAGTATTGCACCCACCGGCGAACGGAGCCTGAAGCCATCTGCTTCGCCGACACCCGCAGCTCCCAAACGAAGATCATGCGGAACACCCGTCGGGCGCCGCAGCCCCACCGCAACGACGGCACCAAGGGCGCGGATCACCGTGCCGGTCTTCCTCCTCCCCCCGGCAGAGACGTGCCGACACAGTCGCCTCCGCCAGCTACCGCCCCCTCGTCGCCGTCCTCCAGAGTCCTGCGCAGTCATGATGAGACGCGTCGAGCAGCTCGCCGAACGCGCTTGAGGATCGGGAAGGGCTTGTCGGTAGCGATCAGGTCCGCCTCGTCGACGGCGACGTGGCCCTGTTGTGGAGCCAAAGGTAGTCCTTGGTGGAGAACAGGTCCTCGATGTCAGCCTTCTTGGGGAGCCCTTCGAGTCGCCTCATGACGGTGATGTGGGTGGCGTCGACGTCGGCGGCCTCACAGAACCGGCCACTGCGGCGCCTTCATCGTCCCTCCCGCGCTCCGAGCTCGCCCCGAGCGCCGTCAGCGTCACCCCGGCTGCCACCGCCAGCGCCGCCACCAGCCCCGCCGCGAGCACCGCCCAGTGCCCCAGGAACGTACAGACGACCACCAGCAGCACCGTGGCCGGCAGCACCGACTGCTGGGCGATCCCCGCCTTGTAGAAACGCGAGTGCAGCGCCCACACCGTGAGCAGGAACAGCGCTGTCGGCAGCGCCATCGTCCGCTCGGGGCCCTGGCTCGCCCGCGCCACGCGCAGCCACTGCGCCGTCATGGCGAGCCGCATGATCAAATAGCCCAGGACGACGACCAGGTACGCGTGTTGCTCGAACACCTGGGCGACGCCTGCCGTCAGGACGAGCACGCCGGCTGTCTGGATCAGCGTGACGATCCGGTACCACAGGTCGAAGAAGAGCTCCAGTGAGGAGTCGCCGCGGCGGGTCTCGTCGCGGCCTCGCGCCGTGAGCCTGCGCAGTGGGTCTGTGGTGTGCGGGCGCCGCGGAGCACATCGGCGGCGGAGCCGGGTTGCTTGTCATCTGGTGAGCCAAGCTCCGAAACGCCGTTGCCGTCGGGGATTGATCTGCCAGACCATCGCTGCTGCCGCCGCCGGGACGAGTACAGCGAGTCGCACCGGCAGGGATCGGCTCTGCTCCCGGAGCGTGTGCCGGACGTCTGTCACCGCCGGTGGGCTTGGCAGTCCAGGATCGTCGGCGCCGTAGGCATCGGAAACAGTTCTCTCGTTCATGGAGCACTCCGAATCGAAGCACAGGGCTCAGCTGGCTCACCGCCGGCCGCTGCTGGTATCCGTCCGCCGGCATGCCTCGGATGGTGCCGTTCCAGGTGGCACCACACCCGCGTTGTCGACCAGCACGTCGAGGCGACCGCGCCGTGCCGTGGCTTCGGCCGCGGGTCGCTGGGTCTCGGCCAGAGCGGACAGGTCGGCGATGTACTGCCCGGCCCCGAAACGTCGCGCGACCGGCACCGGTCGCCGCGGGTTACGAACGTGCGGAAGCAACTGGTGCGCGGCTTCCGCCAGTTCCTCAGCCAGAGCGAGACCAAGAGCGTTCGTCGCTCCGGTGACGGAAGCGAGGCATGGTGCGCCCTTCCTGCGCAGGAGGGCTGCCCGGCGCCCAGGTGGGCGCCGGGCCAGGTGATGATCTGGTCAGTGGGCGGACTGGGTGTGGTCCTGCTCCACGTACACCTTGAGGGCCTGGAACTCCTCGATCGCTCGCGGGCCGCACAGGTAGCCGTAACCGCTTCCCTTGACGCCGCCCTCCTCGAAGTCCTCGCTGATGGCTCCCCAGGTGTTGATCCATACCGTGCCGGTGCGGATGCGCCGGGCGATCCGGCGGGCCTTCATCGAGTCCGAGCTGAACACCGAGGCGGCCAGGCCGTAGATGGTGGCGTTCGCCTTGGTCACGGCGTCGTCCTCGTCATCGAAGATCTCGAACGTCTGGACCGGACCGAAGACCTCTTCCTGCACGATCCGGACGTCGGTGCGGTCCACCTCGATCAGGCTCGGCCGGTAGAACGCTCCGGCGGCCAGCGGGCCGTCGGTGACCACACCGCCGCGCAGAAGCACCGTGCCGTACGAGGCGGCTTCCTCGACGATCGCGTCCACCCGCTGGGCGGACGCCCGGTCGATCACCGGGCCGAGCTGGGCCTTCTCGTCGTCGCCCGACCCGAGCCGCACCTGCGCGAGCGCGGCGGTGAGCCGAGTGCGCACCTGGTCGGCGATGTCCCGGTGAACCAGCACACGGGATCCGGTGCAGCAGAACTGCCCGTTCATCAGCACCAGCGACTGCACCACGGTGGGGATCACCATGTCCAGATCGGCGTCGGGAAAGATCACCATGGGCGCCTTGCCGCCCAGTTCCAGACCGAGCCGCTTGAGTGTGGTGGAGGCCGCGGCCGCGATACGGCGCCCGACCGGCGTACTGCCGGTGTAGTTGATCACGTCGACCTTGTCCGAGGAGACCAGGAACGGGGCCCCGGTGTTGCCGGACTCGGTGAACACGCTGACCACGCCGGCCGGGATCTCCGGGACCGAGGCCAGGACCTGCGCGAAAAGCTCATTGGTCAACGCCGTCTGAGCCGGAAGCTTGACCACGACGGCGCAGCCGGCGGCCAGCGCCGGGCCCAGTGCCCGCACGGTCAGCATGACGGGAGAGTTCCAGGGAGAAATGATCCCGGCGACACCGAGCGGCTCGGGCACCGAGTGGGTGTACTGGCCGGGTGCCGTCTCGGCGGCGCGCCCGGCGGTCTGGGTGCGCACCGAGGCCGCCGCGTACCGCAGCCACCCGACCGCACCGCTGACCTCCCACGTGGTCTCACCCAGCAGCTTGCCGTTCTCCCGGGACAACATGGCCGCGACCTCGGGTACCCGGGCCTCGAGGGCGTCGGCCAGCCGGCTGAGCGCGGTCGCCCGGAGCGAGGGAGTGCGCGCCCATTCGGTGGTCTCGAACGCGGCGGCGGCTGCGTCCACGGCGGCCGCCGCCTCTGCCTCGCCACCGTCGTAGAACGAGCCGACGACGGTGCCGTCGGCCGGGTTGATCGATTCCAGAACCGAGCCGGAGCCGGTCCACTGTCCGTTGATCCAGTGCTGTGCGATGGTGTTCATGGTCCGCTCCTCGTGGTCCCACCCGGGTGCCGGGCGGATTCGATGTCTCCACGAGAATGGCTCGGCCGCCGTACCGACAGCCTCCGTCAGCTGACTGACATCCGGCCGACGGCTCGCTTACGTCAGTACCGGGACAGTGCTGGGACCCGGCCGGTGGCTCTCGGCGGACGTCGAGTCCACTGCTGGTGGCGGCCTCGTCCGAAGTGGGTGAGGGAGCCTTGGCGGGTGAGGTGTCCGCGCGGCGGCGGAGCACGGTGTGGAGCACGTCGGCGGTGATGACCGGGGTCACGCCGCAGTGCGGGGCGTGGGCCTTGATCTCCCGCGCCGTACGAGCGCCTCCTCGAACTGGGCCTTCCGCGGACGCGGTTGATGCCGTCTCTTACGCCGGCCTCCGCGCCGGTTCTCGTGATCGTCACGGACTCATGGCAGGCCGAGCCCTCCACGGTCCGCGCACGTGTGGAACTCTTCCACGGTCAGCGTCGGATGCGCAGGGCTTGGCGGCATGGGGAAGGCCAGTCCGGCCCCGTGTACCTCGATGACCTTCGGGGCGCGGTCTCGTCGCAGCCGTGTGCCTCGTGGAGGCGGGCCCGGAGAACGTCACTCGATGTGGGTCGTTGCCCTACCTGCCGGCCAGGGCTGCTGATACTCGATGAGTCGGCCCGCCGGGTCGTGCCGGCGGCTGGGCGCGAACAACGACTTCGTTCAAGAAGCAGCGCCGGGTATGCGGCCCGAGGAAGGGAGCGTCTTGTCGCATGCTCGGCGCTGACCGGCAGAGTTACGCCCTCGTGGCTGCCGTCTCGGTGGCTTCGACCGCGGACTTGAAGTCAGGGTGGACCCCGATTTGATCAAGCCACACGCTCAACGAATTGTAGCAATTGAACCTCTCGATCTTTCCGTCACGGAGGTACCAGAGGTCCGCCGCCGGCACGTCGATCCGGTTCCCGGTCGGTGGAATCTCGCCGACCGGAGTCGGAAACCCTCCGAGATGCGTGCCCTGGATGCGCAACTCGACGGCGACGACATCACCGAACGCATGTACCGCGAGCAGCTCACGGTGCACATCGGGGAACGAGCGGGCGAGGCCCGCGATCACTTGAGGAATCTGCTCTCCGCGGAAACTCTGCGAGGTCGACATGTCGTTGAACGACCCGTCCTCGGTGAACAAGGCCAGGAAACCGTCACCGTCGAGAACGTCCCCTTCCGCGAGCCGGTAAGCCTCGCGAATGGTCTTTTCGTTGCTTTCCATTCCTGTTCTCCTTCGAGTTCGCAACACGCTCACGGTCCGCGCTTGTCCGTGATCGACCCTCCCCCGGTTGTCGTAACGATAATTGTTACGGCAGATTGTCGCAACCTTCACTGTTGCGACTGCGCTGTCGTAACATGGAGCGTTGCGACCGGAGGAGGGATCATGAGCGCCAACAGCAGGCTGACCATCGCCGCCCACGCGCTGGCCTGGATCGGCCTGTACCAGCGCCAGGGCCACGAGGTCGCCACCTCCGAGCAGATCGCGACCAGTGCGAACACCAACCCCGTGGTGATCAGGCGGCTGCTCGGCGAGCTGCGCAGGGCCGGCCTCGTGGAGTCCCGGCGGGGCGCGGGCGCGGGCTGGTCGCTGGCGCGCGAGCTGGGGTCGATCACCCTGCTCGACGTGTACGACGCAGTGGAACCCGGCCCGCTGTTCGCGATGCACCGCACCACCCCGGACCAGGGATGCATGGTGGGTCACGGCATCCAGCCGGCAATGCGGGGCATCTACCAGGACATCGAGGAGACCCTGAGACACGAACTGGCCCGCGTCACGCTCGAGAAGGTACTCAGGGACGTACTCGCGGCACCTCGTCAGTCTCTCTGATCAGGTGGAGTGACGTGAGCGTGGGGATGGAATCCCGCGCCGAACGCGTTGGATCCGCCGCCGGAACAGACAGCGGGCGCGGATCGGGCTCGCCGCGGACCAGGCCGTGCGCGTCCAGCGGCTGCGCGACGACGAGCGGGAGAAGACCGTCCGGCGGATCCCCCGACAGACTCGGCGTGCCCCGTGACCAGGGCCTTGACGAAGGCGAGCGGGGCCGGGGAGACCTTGCCGCCCAGCCGCCGGACCACCTCGTCGGCCGACGCGTCCTCGTCCAGCCCCTCAAGGGCCGCCCTGGTCTCGGCGGTCAGCTCCGCGGCTTTCGCCGGCGCCAGCTGGGCCGGGCCGTCCGCGTGGAGGTCCTTGAGTACGAGCTTCTTGATCTTCGTGGCGACGCGCTTGCAGAACGTCGTCGCCAGGTCGTCACGGACCCGCGTCCCGGCCTCGTGGGAGAAGACGTCGACGAACGCATCCCGAAGGCGCCCGGCGCGTACTACTTCAGCCGAAGGAGTATTCAATGGGGCCAGCTCCACGAAGGGCGGCAAAGGACGCCTCGGTGTTCAACCGCTCGGGACATCGTCCGTCATGGCTGCGATCGCGAATGCGGCGTCCCCGAGGGCAGCGCTGGAAGACAAACCGCATGACGAGTCGAACGCGTCACGCGGGCAGCGGGCTCGCAGTCAGCGGCCCATTCGGCGCTGATCGTCGAATCGGAGCAGCACCCGCACCAGACGGCACACCCCGGCCACCGCGCCGAGCAGTGCGCCCCCTCCCCGTACGCCCTTGTCCGCCGCACTGGAGAGGTCAAGGACCATGGCGAGCGTCCAGGCGCCGGCAAAGATCACCCCAGCCAGCACGGCGGCGGTCACCAGGGCGAAACCGATCTCCACCGTCATCGCGTCCTTTTCCCACCGCGACTCACGCCCCATGTCCATGCTGGAAGTCTCCCATCACGGGAGGGCTGCCTGGTTCACCGCTTCGGAAACGCCGCCGACAACGGGACGAACGCCGGTGCGGGCGTCGGTGTGCTCGTTCCCCAGGGGAATTCGCAGCGTGGCCTGCCCTATGCGCAGGGACTGAAGCGCAGAACTCCTGACGGGACGGTCGCCCTGACCCTTGCGCGTGGCGGGTCAGGGGCCGCGGAACGTGGCGCGGTAGGCGCTGGGTGAGACCCCTAGTTCGGATTGCAGATGCAATCGCAATGAGCCGGCGGTGCCGAAGCCCGCGGTGACGGCGACCTCTTCGATGGGCAGGTCGGTGCGTTCCAGCAGGGAGCAGGCGCGCTCGACGCGCTGTCGGGCGAGCCACCGTCCCGGCGATGTGCCGATCTCCTCGCGGAAGCGGCGGGTGAAGGTTCGCGTGCTCGTCGATTCCTGCTCTGCCAGTTCCCGGAGCGTGACGGGCCGGTGGAGATTCGCGAGTGCCCATTGGCGCGCTTTGCCGGTCGAGGAGACACTCGGGTCCGGCATCGGCCGCTGCACGTACTGCGCCTGCCCGCCGTCGCGGTGTGGCGGGACGACGGAACCGCGCGCCACGTCGTTGGCGACCGCTGCGCCGTAGTCGGTGCGGATCATGTACAGGCACAAGTCGATGCCCGACGCCGCTCCGGCAGAAGTGAGGACGCCGTCGTCGTCGGTGTAGAGGACGTCCAGGTCGAATACGACCTCCGGGAACCGCTCCCGGAAGCGGGCGGACGAGCGCCAGTGCGTGGTTGCCCGCCGCCCTGTCAGCAGGCCCGCCGCTGCCAGCACGAACGAGCCCGTACAGATCGAAGCGATCCGTGTGCCCGGTCGAGTCCGCGTCAGCGCGGCGGTGAGCGAGGGGTCGAGCGGCCCGCTCCAGGGTTCGAAGTCGTCCTCGGAGCCGGGGACGATGACAGTGTCGGCCTCGGCCAGTGCCTCGAGGCCGTGAGCGACGGTGATGGAGAAATCGGCGTCCGTGTGCATCGCGCCGGGCTCGGTCGCGCACGTCACGATCTCGTAGAGCGCGGCGCCGGCGGCCGAGCGCGCCTGGCCGAAGATCCGGTGGACGATGCTGAGCTCGAACGACAGCACCTTGTCACGGACCAGGACCGCCACTCGGTGGCGCCCGTCCTCAGCGAAAGCAGCCATGGCCCGATCCTCGCACATATTGTCCATCCGGCCAGTCGTCGTGGCGGTGCCGCACGGTCACCATCGACGTCATGAACATTCTTTGGATTCTTGCCCACCCCGAACCCCGCTCGCTCAACAGCTACCTCGCCGCGGAGGGACAGCGCGCGCTCCGCGCTGAAGGTCACCAGGTCGAGGTGTCGGACCTGTACGCGATGGGCTGGAACCCCGTCGTCGACACCGCCGGCTACGCCCACCCCCCGGCGAAGCGGTTCCAGGTCGCTGCCGCTGCGAAGCAGGCGTACGAGAACGGCGCGCTGAGCGCCGACATCCGAGCCGAGCAGGAAAAGATCAACCGGGCAGACACCATCGTGGTCCAGTTCCCGATGTGGTGGTTCGGAATGCCCGCCATCCTCAAGGGCTGGTTCGACCGGGTCTGGCACCAGGGCTTCGCATACGGGATGCGCGGTCCGAACGGCGAGTGGATCGGCTACGGGGACGGGTTCCTCGCGGGCAAGCGTGCGATGACGGTTGTGACCATGGGCGGGCCGGCCGGGCTCTACGGTGAGCGGGGCATTCACGGATCCGTCGACGAACTGCTGTTCCCTCTGCAGCACGGCACCCTGTTCTACGCGGGCGCGGAGGTGCTGCCCCCGGTACTGATCACGGGTGCCGACCGGTTCACGCCCGAGGAGGGCAAGGCGGCGGCCGAGGAACTGCGTGAACGCCTGCTCGCGATTCCGACGACCGAGCCGATCGCGTACCGACCGCAGAACGGCGGAGACTACGACCATGACCTCGTGCTGCGACCGGACGTGTCACCGGGGGTGACCGGTCTGGGAGCGCACGTGGCCTGACACCGGCACGGTGCCTGTCCCTGCACCTCCGCTCGCCGGTGGCGCATCTCCTTGACTGCCTGTGCTTTCGAGGCGGACCTGTGGACCCTGGAACGGGTCGGCGTGGTGGTGCAGCGGGTGAGTGGGGTGACGCTGGCCCGGGCCTCGCTACGGCGCCTGCTGACCGTGCGGCTGGGTTGGACTCTGCAGCGGTCGAGACGGCAGGCCGTCGAACGGGACGAGTCCGGGATCGCCCGATGGGTCGCCCACGAGTGCCCGCGCATCAAAAAGGGGCAGTGAACACCGTGCTGGATCGTCTTCTTCGACGCATCGGGCGTGTCGCCGCTGCCGCAGGTACGCCGCAGATCAAGATCTTCTGCGCCGGCGGGCCGGTGGCGCTGGTACGGGACGGTCTGTCGGCCCACTGGAGCCGGGGTATGCGGACCTGGGCAGCCGGGCAGGACTGGCTGACGCCGGAGCGACTGCCGGCCTACGCACCCGGACTCGACACGGTGGACGGGCTGTGGTCGGCCATCACGACCCGCGAGCCGGCCAACCTCGCCGGCGACCACCTCGCCGACGCCGCCGAACACGGCATCCGTCGGATCGGCTCGGTGAGTTCTCCGGGGGTCGACTGCGGAGGCGGTGCTGTGGGCTGCGTCTGGTCGGATGTCGGGGGCGGCGAGGTGGAGTGGGCAGGCGCAGTGGAGTGCGTCCGCGGGGGTGCCTGTGGCGCTGCCGGTGGGCAGCAGGGCGTCTTTGTAGCGGTCGCCGCTGGCCAGGTAGCGGGGGAAGCCCCACCTGCCGACGGCACCGGCACAGCGCAGCCGCGTCGGCTTGCCCCGTGTGCCATGGGCCTGTTCCGCCTCGACGTGGGCGAAGGCTCCGCGATGGCGGACGTGCGGCTGATCGATCCGCGGCCAGGTGGTACGGGCGTGCTCGCCCAGGCGTGCCTCCACGGACGGGCGGGTGTGTTCCGAGGGTGTGGGCATGGCACCCGTCCCGCCCGGCAAGCCGGGCCGCCCGGGGACGCGGCAGGCTTACGGCCTGTCGTTGATCCGCTTCTCTCGATCGGCCTGTCTGCCTGGCCTGTTGCCGCTGCCCGTCCCATCACCTTGCGTGCTGCCGAGCGCGAGCGGCTGAAACCGATGGCCCACGGCCACAAGACCGGGTACCGGCTGCGGATGCGCGCGCAGCTCGTCCCTGCAGGCCGCACGCGGGCGCTCCAACGCGCGCATCGCCCGGGAGACCGGCCCGCGTCCGGACACGGTCCGGTGCCGGCGCGGCCGGATCTCCCACCAGGGCCATCAGTGTTTCGAGTGCGGTGCCGTTCCGGGGGTCAGTGCGGTTGCCAGGGCGGCGAGGCGGTCATGTTCCTCGGGTGTGAGACGGCTGAACCGGTCGGCGACCGACTCGGCGAAGCGCTCCCGCAGGCGCACAATCAGCTGTTCGCCCTCCTGGGTGGCCGTTACGCGACTCACCCTGCGGTCCTCGCTGTCGCGCTCTCTCGCCAACAGCCCCCGCTTCTCCAGCCGGTCGATCATGCCGGTGACATTGGTCCTGTCGCAGCCGAGAGTGGTGGCCAGTTCGCTGAAGGACGGCCGATCGGAAGTCAGGACGCACAGCAGCTGGGCCTGCTGAGTGGTCAGGCCGAACTCGCGCCCGATGAGCGCGTAGAGGGCGGCGGCCTCGCGGTGCAGCGTGGTCACGGCGGCAGCGAGGGCATGCGAGGTCATGAGAGACAGTCTAGATGATTGACCTCATCGACAATTTAGGAGAGCATCTCACCTATCGACATCACCACCTTTCGAGAGGGCTCGGGCATACGCATGGAAAGCAAGGTCGCAGTCGTGACGGGAGCGTCCCGGGGGATCGGGCGCGCTGTCGCCGAACGGTTGGGGGCGGATGGAGCGCGGGTGATCGTCAACTACCACTCGGACGAGATCGCGGCGAAGGATGCCGTGGCCGCCGTCGAGCGTGCGGGCGGACAGGCCACCGCAGTGCGAGCCGATGTGCGCGACGCGACGCAACTGAGCTCTCTGTTCAAGGCGGCCGTTGCGGAGTACGGCGGGCTGGATGTCCTCGTCAGCAATACGGGGATGGCGCGCCCCACATCCCTGGCGGATGCCACGGACGAGGACTTGGAGCTGCACTTCGCCATCAACACCTGGCCCGTCTTCAGAGCCCTGAAGGAGGCCGCACTCCACATGCGCCACGGTGGGCGGGTCGTCGTGATCTCCAGCGGTGCGACCGTCGTGGCACATCCTGGCGCGGGCCTCTACGCCGCGAGCAAAGCGGCATCCGAGCAACTGGCCCGGACGGCGGCGCACGAGCTCGGACAGCGCGGAATCACGGTGAACAGCGTGTTGCCCGGCGCTACCCTCACCGATGCCCTGCAAGCTCAGATGCCGGCTGACGTGGCCGCATCCATCCGTAGCCAGACGCCCCTCGGCCGCCTGGGCGAGCCGGCCGACATCGCATCGGTGGTCGGGTTCCTGGTCTCGGACGAAGGCGCATGGATCAACGGCCAGACCATCCACGCAAGCGGTGGCCTCTTCTGAGGTGCCCTGGCAGCTGTTGCCCTTCCCTGCCTGATGACGGCGTCTTCGCTGGTCAGGCACAGAGTCGCTGAACCGTGGAAGTCGTGTCCTGTGCGGCTTGACGGCGCAGCAGCACGTTCCCGAGCCGCGGCTCACCGACCCGCCCGCTGGAGTACTCCCCACCATCGAGGAGAGACATGTCCGACCCCCTGGCCGGAAGCCCGACCGAAGCGACCACGCCGGCCCCTGACTACCCGATGCCCAGGGCGACGGGCTGCCCATTCGACCCGCCCCCGGCACTCAAAGCGATGCAGCGGAAAGGCCCCGTCACCAGGGTTCGCACCTTTGACGGGAATACCCCCTGGCTGGTGACCGGCCATGCCGATCTGCGTGCCCTGTCCCTCGATCCGAAGATCAGTGCCGACAACACCCTGCCCGGATACCCACAGACCGTTCCCAGCGACGGCGAGGACGCCCTCAGCTTCATCGTGATGGACAACCCCGAGCACGCTCGGCTGCGACGCATGGTGACCGCGCCGTTCACGGCGAAGAAGATGGAGAAGCTGCGGCCCTCCGTGCAGAGGATCGTAGACGGCCTGATCGACGACATGCTCGCCGGGCCCACCCCGGTCGACCTGGTGGAAGTGTTCGCACTGCCCGTGCCGTCGCTGGTGATCTGCGAGCTGCTCGGTGTCCCCTACTCCGACCACCAGTTCTTCCGGGAGAACACCCACATCATAGCCAGGCGGTCGTCGTCCCCCGAGGACAGGACGTCCGCCCTGGCCACGCTGACCGACTACCTCGGCGACCTGATGGGGCAGAAACTGGCCCACCCCGCCGACGACCTGCTCTCCGGTCTCGTGCCCAGGGTCCAGGCGGGCGAGCTGACCCGGCAGGAGGCCGCCCAGATGGGCGTCCTCCTGCTGCTCGCCGGGCACGAGACCTCCGCCAACATGATCGCGCTCGGCGCGCTCGCCCTCATGGAACACCCCGAGCAACTCGCCCAGCTGCGTGAATCCGACGACCCGACGTTCATCGCGGCGGCCGTGGAAGAACTGCTGCGCTATCTGACCGTCGTCCAGGACCGTCCTCGGGTGGCGCGGGAGGACATCGAGATCGGCGGACAGCTGGTCCGGGCCGGCGAGGGCCTGTTCCTGTCCTACGACATGGCCAACCGCGACCCGGAGAAATTCCCCGACCCCGACCGCCTGGACCTCCGCCGTGACGCCCGCCGCCACGTCGCCTTCGGCCACGGGGCGCACCAGTGCCTCGGTCACACGCTGGCCCGGATCGAGCTCCAGGTCGTCTTCGGCACCCTGCACCGCCGCATCCCCACATTGGAGGTCGCAACGCAGCTCGAGAAGCTCCCCTTCAAGCACGACGCGCTGATCTACGGCGTCCATGAACTGCCCGTCACCTGGTGACCCCCAGTCCCCCGCGGCCGACACGATGACACCTTCCGGCCCTGTCCGATCATCAACGAGTCGAGAGGTGCGTGGGGAGCTTGCCGAGCCGAGAGGCGAAGCGCCAGGGCAGTGTGCGATGGCAGCCCCGAGGCGTTCGGCCGGCGCCAGATCGGCGTCGCCTTTCCTGCCGAGTGAGGTGCCCGGCGCAGAGTGCGAGGTGGCCCTGGGCGGCCCGGCAAGCCTACGAAGAACACGGGCCACGAGTGAATCCGTATCGAGGCCGAAACCGCTGTCCAGGGGCCCATTGCCCACCGCAACATGAGTGAAGCCCAGATCGGTCAGCTCCAGAAAGCCCTTCGGGGGTTGATCACTCTGCCAGCGCGACGGAGGATTCTTCCCGGTGATCGGTGGTGTGCCGGTCGAGTCTGGCCCGCTCGGGATTCGGTGACCGGCTCCTCCGCCCTTCTCCAGCCGGCGTCGTCCCTGTGGTGATCCAGGTGCGCTTCTGGCGGTCCGGACAGGTGTGCTCAGACGACCGAGAAGAACACCACCGCCCGGAATCAGCAGGACGGACTGGACCCAGATCAGCGGTTCCCGGAGCAGCAGCAGCGCGAGCAGGCCGACGGTGCCCGAAGCGGCGAACAGAACCAGGCCGATGGGCCAGTGGGGGGTCCAGTCGCCGCCGGCGTGGGCGTACTGGTCGGCGCAGTGGAGCCAGAGCGGGGCGGCGACGGCGAAGGCCACCGGGAGGGGGGCGAGGCCGGTCACGGCGCGGACCCGGACGCGGCGCCCGGACGGCCGGTCCGGGCGTGCGGGGCTGACCTGTCCGGTGATGCCCATAGGGGGTAACCGCGCTGACCGGACGTCGGGTGAGGCAAGCACTTCTCCCGCACGGGTTCTCCGTACGGGTTCTCCGTACGGGGCGGCCTTGGCGGCGGATGGGCGGCCGTGCGGGAGGCCGGGACCGGGGTGCCGTCGCTTCGGCCATGCCCCGGTGCCGTGCCGCTCACGCGCGCGTCCACTTCTGGTTGCCCTGGCCGTTGCAGGTCCACAGCACCAGCGGGGTCCCGTTGCCGGTGCCGGCCCCGTTGGCGTCAAGGCACAGTCCGGAGTGGACGTTGCGGATCGAGCCGTCGGAGCCGACGGTCCACTTCTGGTTGTCCTGGCCGTTGCAGGGCCAGGTGATGACACGGGTGCCGTTGGCTGTGCCCTGGTCGTAGGCGTCCAGGCACTTGTCGCCGTAGACGCGGATCTCGCCGCCCGCCCATGTGGTCCACAGCTGGTTGGCAGCCGTGTGGCAGTCCCACAGCAGAGTCGCGGCACCGGCGGCCGTGGAGGCGTTGTCCACGTCCACGCAGCGGCCGGAGGCGTTGCCCCGCAGGCGTGAGGTGGTGGCGGCCAGCGGGGTGCCGCCACTCACCCGGTACGCGGCGACGCCGTGCGCGGGAACGCTCGCCGAGATCTGCCCGGACGTGCTCGATGTGCCGCCGGTCCACAGGTCGGTGAGGGTGAACGGTCCTCCGCCCAGGCCGATCTGGGCGGTCGTCGTGGTGACCGTGGCCGCGCTCCCGCCCCGGTTGAAGAGCCCCACCGCGACCGAACCGTCCGCCAGGGGCTTGGCGAACACCTCGACGTCGCCGTCGTCGCGCACCCTGCGTCCGCCCGCGCCCAAGGGGTCCTGGTTCACCGCCAGCAGGCGCGGGTTGCGCAGGATCGCGCTGACGTCGGCGGACATCGTGCGGATGTCGTTGCCGGCCATCAGCGGGGCGCTCATCAGCGCCCACAGGGCGAAGTGGGAGCGGGACTCGGTCAGCGACAGGCCGGGGCGGCCGACGACCAGCATGTCGGGGTCGTTCCAGTGCCCCGGGCCGGACTGTGCGGCCAGCGGCGCGTTGACGTCCAGGACGTTGCCGACGCCCATCGGGTAGCTGTTGGTGTTGCCGTTCTGCCAGATGTCGAGCAGGTCCTCCGTCGTCCGCCACAGGTCGGCGACCTCGCCCCAGTCGTACGTGGACCCCGTGATGGCGTGGAAGCTGTTGGGGTTGATGCTGTAGACGATCGGCCGGCCGGTGGCGCGCAGGGCATCACGCATCAGCTTGAACCGCGCGACCTGCTCGTCACGCGTGCCGCTCGAGGAACACCAGTCGTACTTGAGGTAGTCGACCCCCCACGAGGCGAACGTGGCGGCGTCCTGGACCTCGTGGCCCCTGCTGCCCGTGGAGCCCGGGTAAGTGCCCACTGTCTGCGCGCAGGTCCGCTCGCCCGGCACCTGGTAGATGCCGAACTTCAGGCCCTTGCTGTGGATGTAGTCCCCGAGGGCCTTCATCCCGCTCGGGAACTTCGTCGGGTTGGCCCGCAGGTTGCCCTGCGCGTCACGCTGCGGGTCGAACCAGCAGTCGTCGACCACCACGTACCGGTAGCCGGCGTCCCGCATCCCCGAGGACACCATCGCGTCGGCGGCCTGGCGGACCTGGGCCTCGGTGATTCCGCACCCGAAGCTGTTCCAGCTGTTCCACCCCAGCGGTGGGGTGAGCGCAGGACTGCCCGGCGCGGCCGTGGCGGTGGACTGCGCTGAGGCCGTCACGGACGCGGTCACCGTCAGCGCGGCGGCCGTGAGGAGGCGGAACAGTCGTCCGACTGATCGTCTGGGCACCGGGACTCCTTCGGCGGGAAAGAGACAGGAGAGGGTTCGAAATTTCGGTTGCCGTTCGGAAACTTCGGATGCCCCACGGATACTAGAGAGGCGACGGGCCATGTCAACACTTCCTCGGGGAGCGGGATTCGTCGCGTGATCGACAAGGCGGCAAGGCCGAGACGCACCGGCTCGACACCAGGCGCCACGAACATTTCGTGACGGCGCACGACTTGTGCGGGAAGGGTTGACGGGGTACGCCGACCTCCTATCATCCAGAATGCTCGACACGTCGCACCATGTTCGACATTTCGAATGCGACAGGGCCACTCCGGACGATGAAGTCAAGGTGAATACCTCCATGGGCATGTCATGGCCACATCAACCTTTCATTCGTCGCCGCACGCTCGCGGCCGCCACCGGCCTGGCCGTCGGCGCCCTCCTCCCCCCTGGGGCCGCCCTCGCGGCTGCGGCGCAGTACACGAACCCGGTGATCTGGCAGGACTTCGCGGACATCGACATCGTTCGCGTCGGCGACACCTACTACGCCTCGGCCTCGACGATGCACTACTCGCCGGGCGCGCCCGTTCTGCGGTCGTACGACCTGGTGAACTGGGAGATCGCCGGCCATTCGGTACCCGTCCTCGACTTCGGCGCCAAGTACGACCTGAACGGCGCCCGCGGTTACGTCAGGGGAATCTGGGCGTCGTCACTGGCCTACCGGCCCAGCAACAGGACCTTCTACTGGCTCGGCCAGATCGACTTCGCCCGGACGTACCTCTACACCGCCACCGCGGTGGAGGGGCCGTGGAACAGGCTGACGACGATCAGCACCCCCTACTACGACGCCGGCCTGCTCGTCGACACCGACGACACCCTCTACGTGGCGTACGGCAACACCACCATCAGCGTGGCCCAGCTCTCGCCCGACGGCCGCAACCAGGTCCGTACGCAGGAGGTGTTCAGGACACCGTCCAACGTCGGCACCTTGGAGGGCGCCCGGTTCTACAAGATCAACGGGCAGTACTACATCTTCCTGACCCGTCCCGCGAACGGCCAGTACATCCTCAAGTCCTCGAACGGCCCCTTCGGCCCGTACACGATGCGGCAGGTCCTCCTCGACCTCCGCGGACCGATCCCCGGCGGCGGCGTGCCCCACCAGGGCGGGCTGGTGGGGACGCAGAGCGGCGCCTGGTACTACATGGCCTTCGTCGACGCCTACCCCGGCGGCCGCGTGCCCGCCCTGGCACCGGTCACCTGGACCGCGGACGGCTGGCCCGTCGTACAGCTCGTCAACGGCGCGTGGGGCACCACGTACCCCAGTCCGGCCGTACCCGCTCCGCCCCGCCAGGTCACCCCGATGACCGGCATCGACACCTTCGACGGTACGGCCCTGAAACCGAGATGGGAGTGGAACCACAACCCCGACAACACCAAGTGGTCGGTCGGCGACGGCCTGACCCTGCGGACCGCGACCGTCACCGACGACCTCTACTGGGCCCGCAACACCCTCACCCACCGCGTCCAGGGTCCCACCTCCACCGCCACGGTCCAGCTCGACCACTCCGCGATGCGGGACGGTGACCGGGCCGGGCTCGCGCTGCTGCGTGACTCCTCCGCCTGGATCGGCCTCAAGCGCGACGGAGGTACGACCCGGGTGGTGATGGTCACCGGGCTGACCATGGACGGCAACTGGAACACCACCGGCACCGGCACCGAGACCGCGAGCGCGACCGTCTCCGGCGGCCGCGTCTGGCTGCGCGCGAACGCGGACATCCGCCCTGGCGCACCGCGCCCCGGGACCTTCTCCTACAGCACCGACGGGATCACGTTCACCCGTCTCGGACCCGCCTTCTCCATGGGCAACGACTGGCGGTTCTTCATGGGCTACCGGTTCGCCCTCTTCAACCACGCCACTCACGCCCTCGGCGGCGCGGTCCGCGTCACGCGGTTCGAGGTGTCCACACCCTGAACCGATCCATCGACCGCGATGGACCCGGCACCGCGACCGGCATCACCCAGAAAGAGGGAGCAGGCCGCAACCAGTGCCCAAGCCATCGAAGCTGACGGCGGTCGCCGCTTCAGGCTGCTGGATCCCGACCACCCGGCCGGCTCCCCGGGCGCCCCGCGCCACGTCCGAGAGCAACCCGTCCGGACCCGGGCCCGCCCCGCCCGGACAGTGAGGAGTCAGGCGCTGGCCCGGACGGCCAAGCGAGTGGGGAGGACCAGCGGGGTGGGCTCCTGCCCGTCGACGAGCGCGACGAGCATGCGCGCCATCTCCCGTCCGAGAGCCTCCACGGGCTGATGGACCGTGGTGAGCGGCGGATCGGCGACCTGGGCGACCGCCAGGTCGTCGAAGCCGACCACGGCGACGTCGGCGGGGACCCGTCGGCCGGCCTCCCACACGGTGCGCAACGCCCCCACCGCCATGTTGTCGTTGGCGGCGAACACTCCGTCCACATCGGGGTGTCGCGCCAGCAGCGCGGCCATGGCGGCGGCTCCGCTGGGCTCGGTGAAGTCCCCCTCCAGCGGCGGGAACGGATCGAGACCGGCGCCCAGCATGGCGTCCCGGTACCCGCGGTACCGGGCACGCCCGGCCTCGGTGTCCAGCCGCCCGCAGATCACGGCCACGCGCCTCCGGCCGAGGGAGACCAGATGCTCGGTCGCCTCGCGCGCTCCGCCGACGTTGTCCACGTCCACGTACCACCGGGGAGCCGGACCGACCGGGCGCCCGCCGAACACGACGGGCATCTGCGCCTCGTCGGCCATCCGGATCAGTGGATCGTCCTCGCGCAGCGCCATCAGCATCACACCGTCCGCGCCACCGGCCCGCAGGAGTTCCCCGACCCGCTTGCGGCCCCGGTCGGAAGCGGCCAGGCACAACATCAGATGCAGGTCCGCCTCGTCCAGGGCGGCCGACGCCCCCACGATCACCCGGGCGAAGAACGGATCGGCGAAGATCGACGGGTCCTCCCCCGAGACGACCAGGGCGGCCGCTCCCGTCTGACGAGTGGCCAGCGCGCGGGCGGTCGGATTGGGTACGTAACCGAGTTGCCGCACGGCCCGTTCGACAGCCTCGCGCTTGGTGCGGCTGACGTGCGGGGCGTTGTTGAGGGCACGGGAGGCCACGGAGCGGGAAACACCGGCGCATTCGGCCACCTCGTCGAGCGTCGGACGCCGACGCGGCGCTGCTTCTGCCATGACCCGTGAGTCTTTCACAGGCGCGGAGCGCGCAGGACCGCGAGAGATGGGACCGCTTCCAGCTCAGTGGCCTCACAGGGCCCGCGAGCCCTGTGAACGTCCCATGCCGCGGGGACCGTTGACAGCTTGCGCACCCGCCCCGACGATTGGGACCGCTTCCAGTGGGAGCGCTCCCAAAGCGTCCTCCGAAACCGAGGTACTGTCTTGAGCCGCAGACTCCGCACCCTGATGGCAGCGCTCTGTGCTCTGCCTCTGGCGTTCGCCGCCGCACCCTCCGCCCACGCGGCGGACCCCACCACCATGACCAACGGGTTCTACGTGGACCCCGACTCGAGCGCGAGGCGGTGGGCGGCCGCCAACCCCGGCGACGGCCGGGCCGCCGCGATCAACGCCTCCATCGCCAACACACCGATGGCCCGCTGGTTCGGCTCCTGGAGCGGCACCATAGGCACCGCGACAGGTGCCTACGCCGGAGCGGCGGACTCCAGGGACAAGCTGCCCATCCTCGTCGCCTACAACATCTACCACCGTGACTACTGCGGCGGGCACTCCGCCGGCGGAGCCGCCTCGCCGTCCGCCTACGCCAACTGGATCGCTCAGTTCGCCGGAGGCATCGCGGCCCACCCGGCCGTCGTCATCCTCGAACCCGACTCCCTCGGGGACTACGGCTGCATGACCCAGGCCCAGATCGACGAACGCGAGGCCATGCTCACCGGTGCCCTCGCCGAGTTCAACCGCCAGGCCCCCAACACCTGGGTCTACATGGACGCCGGCAACCCGCGCTGGGCCGACGCGGCGACCATGGCCCGACGCCTCCACGAAGCCGGCCTCCGACAGGCCCACGGCTTCTCGCTCAACGTCTCCAACTACGTCACCACCGCCGAGAACACCGCCTACGGCAACGCCGTCAACAACGAACTGGCCGCCCGCTACGGCTACACCAAGCCGTTCGTCGTGGACACCAGCCGCAACGGCAACGGCTCCAACGGCCAGTGGTGCAACCCCTCCGGCCGCCGCATCGGCACGCCCACCCAGACGGGCGGAGGCGCCGAGATGCTCCTGTGGATCAAGACCCCGGGCGAGTCCGACGGCAACTGCGGTGTCGGGACCGGCTCCACGGCCGGCCAGTTCCTCCCCGAGGTCGCCTACAAGATGATCTACGGCTACTGATCCAGCACTCCCACCACCCGGGAGGCGACCGGCGGCCCGCCGGGGCGGCGGGCACTCCCCCGGCCATCTCAGCTGAACGCGGGCGCGGCCGACTCCGGCCACGGCCCAGTCCCGCAGTCGGCGCCAGGCCGTCACCCCGGGCCGGGCCACCGCTTCTCTCGGCACGTCGCGCCAGGCCACGCCCTGCGCCGCAGGACGTGAACGATGCCGGCCAGTGCGACCCGGTCCCGCGCCAGGAGCTGCCCGGGAGGGCGGTGCCGCCGTGCGCGCACCCGCTGCTGCGGGTGCGCGCACGCGACCCGGTCGCGCCGCCGAGTCGTCCGCCGCCTCCGCCCGAGCCTCCCAGGCGATCACCGCCCCACGCCGGGCGAAGCGCTCCGCCTTCGGGAAGGTCACGCTGCCCCGTACCGCTGCGCGACCAGCCGCCGGCGCCGGCTTCACCGCCCGCCGTGTACGACTCCCGCTCCCACGGCCGTCGGCGTCTTCGCGGACGCCGAGGCAGTCGGGGACGCGTACCGGTGCCGCGGCACGGCACGGGCCGTTCGCTGTTCCGGTCAGGGTGTCATGCGCCGTCCGTCCGGCCCGCCCGGTGTCGGCAGTCAGTCCGTCTCCTGGGTGTGGGGGGCCGTCGCGGGCGGATCGGTCGGACGGTCCCGTCCGCCGTCGCGGCCGGACACCACCACGACGACCAGTCCGACGACGACGGCCCCGACCGCGACCCGTCCCGCCACCCGCACCCACCAGCCCGGCCGGGCCGCGCCCCCGCCGGGTGCACCCAGCCGTTCGGCCCGCCGGGCGGGCCGCAGCAGGCGGAGCAACAGCAGTACCGCGACCGGGATTTGCAGCAGCCACAGGACGGTGCGGGGCCACTCCCCGTACCAGACGTTGGTTCCGTACAGCAGGGTGTGCCACACGCTCAGCACGTAGACGACGATCACGAACCGGTGCAGCCGTCGCCAGGTGTTCGCTCCGATGCGGTGCCGGACGTAGAACAGCAGCCCGAGCGGGATCGCCAGGTACAGGGCCCCCTGGCCGATCGGGATGGCGGTCCGGCCGGTTCCGGAGTCGTACCAGCCGGGTACGAAGGTGTCCGCGAAGGCCACCCACAGCCGCTCCGCCCAGTCCACCTTCGTCTCGTAGCGCACGAGTTCCGCCGCGAACATCAGCGCGTGTGCGAACATCAGCGCCGTCGTCGTCAGGCTCGTGGTGCGGTGCCAGCGCTCCAGTACCTGCCGGGAGACCGGCAACCGGGTGGGCCGTGGTCCCGACAGCAGCAGGCCGAGCATGACCGTGCCCCAGGCCCACAGCAGTCCCGACCAGCCGAAAGCCTGGCTGAGCAAGTACATCCAGTAGGTGCCGGCGTCGTCCATGAACGGCATGACCGCGACCGTGTCCGAAGCACCCGATTCCATACGCGTCCACAGGAGCGCGAACACGAGCGCCGTGACCACCACCGCCGCGGCGGCGTCGGGCAGGGCGGACCGCAGATCGGCGCGGAGCACGACGCGGTCGCCGGGGGGCCGTCGCCGTCCGCGCGGGGCTGCCGCCCCGTCCTCGTCCGGCCTCACGTCTGACGTCATCAGGGGCCTCCCGGGCACCGGCCACCGCGGCAGCGGTGTGCATGTGTCGTGAGACAACGAGTCTGGCTGATGAGACAGCGATCCCCAGAGGCGTTATCCGGCCAGAGCCGCCCCCGACAACTGCGCAGGGATACGCCGGGTTCCGCCTTCCCTCCACATTCAAGACAACCGCAGAACTCCCACTGTCCCAGAAGTACGGGCGCCCTTACGCTGATGCACGCAGTCGGTTCGCGCCTCCCGTCCGCCCGGACGCCCGGTGGCGCGACGCAAGAGGGAACCCGGTGCGAATCCGGGGCTGTCCCGCAGCGGTGAGCGGGAACGAAAGCCGTCGATGTCACTGGGCCGGCGTCATGGCCGGGGAAGAGACGGCCGGTAGGTGTCCGCCCTGTCGGCGGACGTGCCCGCGAGTCCGAAGACCTGCCACTGCGCCCGCTTCCCGAGCGGGCTGTGCACGTGACCTCGTGGACCGGGTCGGCGGTACGGTCGGTCGTGCGTGTGGCCCCGTCTCCTTCCCTGTCGGTGTGCAAGACCCGGTACGGAGGAGGACGGTGTGCGGGAGCCAGCCGATCCATGTCGGCCGTACCGGTCCTTCGTCGACGTGCCGGCCGACGGACCGGGACCGACGGTACTCGGACCCGTCGCGGGCGTCCTCCAGGAACCGGGCCTGTCCGGCGGCACGGTCTCCGGTGTCTGCCACGGCACCCTGGGCGAGCTGTACCAGGGCCCGCTGCGAGCGGGCACCGATCCCGAGATCGCGGTGGTGTCCTTTCCCGTGGACCGCCACTCCTGGGTGTACTTCACACCGAGGACGACGGCCGGCTCACCGGGTCCGCCGGCACTGGGTGAGAAGTCGGCGACAGCGGCGCGCCTCTTCCTGGAGCACTACGGTCTCACCTTGCCGCCCGGCGACTGGCGCACCCATTCCGAACTGCCGGTGGGCGTGGGAATGGCCAGTTCCACGGCGGACATCGTGGCGACGCTGCGCTGCCTGTTCCGCGTCTTCTCCCTGCCGTACGACAAGGACGTGGTCCTCGGCGTCCTGGCGGACATCGAGCGCGCCGACAGCGTCTTCCTCGACGAGTTCGCCCTGTACCTCAGCGGCCGGCACCGGGTGGTGCGGCGACTGGGCCCGGACCTCGGCTTCCACACCGCCTACGTCATGGAACCCGGCACGGTGGACACCGCCGCCGTCACTCCCCTGCTGCTGGACCACTACCGGCGCCGCGGCGAGGAATACCAGCGGTGTCTGACCGATCTGCTGAAGGGTTTCGGCTCGGGTGACCCGGCCGCCGTCGCCCGTGCCGCGACGACCAGCGCCGCGCTGTCCCAGGAGGTGCTGCCCAAGACGACCTTCAGCAGCCTGCGAGCCCACCGTGAGCGGTTCGGCGCCGACGGCGTCTTCGTCGCCCACACCGGCTGCCTGGCCGGCTATCTCTTCGCCGCACGCCCACGAGCCGAGGTCAAGTCCGAACTCTCCGCGTTCTTCCACTCGCTCGGCCACCAGTGCACCTTCGCCCAAGGAGGCTACGGGTGATCCACCCCCACATCGCCGACGCTCTGAAAGTCCCGGACCTGGTCCGGCTCACCGACGGCCTGGTCCTGCTGCGGTTCGAGTCGATGAAGATCTACTCGGCTCTGGCCGCCGTCCGTCATCTGCTGGAGCGGGGCACGGTCCGTCCGGGCCAGACCCTGATCGACAGCTCCAGTGGCATCTACGCCTACGCCCTCGCCCTGGCGTGTCACCGGTACGGCATGCGGTGTCACATCGTCGCGTCCACCACCGTCGACACCACCACCCTGGCCCAGTTGGAGATCCTCGGCGCCACGGTGGAACGGGTGAGACCGTCGCGCGACCTCGCACTCGACCAGGAACTGAGGGTGCGACGGGTGCGGGAGATACTCGCCGAGCGTCCCGGGCACCACTGGATGCGCCAGTACCACGACGACGTCCACTACCTCGGCTACCAGGAGGTCGCCGACCGGATCGCGGCGGAGTTCCCGGCCGTACCGCTGACCGTCGTCGGCGGGGTGGGGTCCGGAGCCTCGACCGGCGGCGTCGTGGAACGGCTGCGTGTCGCGGACCCCTCGGTGCGTCTGGTCGGCGTCCAGCCCTTCGGCAGCGTCACCTTCGGCAGCCAGGACCATCACGATCCCGAGGCGATCATCGCCGGCATCGGCTCGTCGATCGTCTTCGACAACGTCCGCCACCATCTCTACGACACCGTGCACTGGCTGGACTTCACCCACGCCATGGCCGGCGCCGTCGCCCTGCTGCGCGAACACGCGGTGTTCGCCGGGCTGTCCACCGGTGCCGGCTATCTGACGGCGACGTACGAGGCCCGCCGCCACCCCGACCGACTGCACCTGGTGATAGGGGCCGACACCGGACACCGCTACGTGGAGCGCGTGTTCGCCCGGCACGCCGAGGCCCTCGATCCGGCCGCGTTGAAGCCCGTCGAGGTCCGCGGCCCGGAGCAGATGACCATGCCCTGGTCGAGGATGACGTGGCGGCGCGCGGCCTGCCCGGCGGGCCGGCAGGAGAGTGCCGTATGACCGTGGCCTGCCTGGAGTCGCTGACCTTCGGCCTCGGTCATCTGGTCCGCGCCGCCGGCCGGCTCGGCGAGCGCCTGCTGCTGCTGACCCGGGACCCCGCCTACTACGCCTACGAACTGGGCCGGCTGCCCGCCGGCGCCCTCGACGTCGTCGTGACCGACACCTTCGACATGGAGCGGTCCGCCGATCTGCTCCGGCGCGTCCCGGCGCTGCGCGGTCTGATCAGTTCCACCGACACCTGGACCCTCACCGGCGCCGCCCTCGCCGAACGACTCGGCCTGCCCGGTCTCGACCCGGCCGTCCTGCGACTGACCCGGGACAAGGCCGCCGTACGCAACAGGCTGCACGACGCGGGCCTCACCCGCGGCAGGGCCGTCGAGAACGCCGGCCCGGACCGCGAGGCACGCGGGCTGCTGCTCAAGGAGGCGGGGCTGCCGCTCGTGCTCAAGGACACCGCGGGCACCGGGAGCCAGAACGTGTGGCTGGTCCGGGACGAGGGAGAACTCGACGCGGCGCTGGCGGAGGCGTCCGGCCGGGACCTGAAGGGGCGGTTGTTCGCCGAGCCCTGTTTCAGCGGCCCGGTGTACAGCGCCGAGACGCTCACCTGGGCCGGCCGCACCAGACTGCTCGGTGTCTCCAGTCGCCTCATGTCGCCGGAGCCGCGCTTCCGGGAGGAGATCACCGCCTTCCCCGTGGCCTTCCCGGACCCGCAGCGGATTTCGCTGGGGCGTTGGCTCGGCCGGGTGCTCGCCGCCATCGGTTACACCGACCGGTTCGCTCACGTGGAGTTCGTCCTGACCGCCGACGGCCCGGAGGTGGTGGAGGTCAATCCCCGGATCGGGGGCGCGCTGGTCGGAGAGGGCCTGTGCCGGGCGCTCGGTGTCAACGTGTACGAGGCGATGATCGAGGCCGCGCTCGGCCGTCGCCCCGGTCTCATGGAGGCGGACGTTCCCGGTGGTCCGGCCGTCGCCTTCGTTCTGGGCTATCCGGCCGCGCCCGGCGTGTTCACCGGGGTCGCCGGGCTCGACCGGCTCACCGGCATGCCGGGAACGCCCGCCTGGTACCCGGTCAAGCGGGCCGGTGACCTCATCGAGCACCTGGACGACAGCCGTGGTTACGCGGGCATCGTGTACGCCGAGGCGGAGACCGCCGAACTCGCCACCCACCGCGCGGTGGCCGCTGCCAACGCCCTGCGGGTACTCACCGACCCGGCCGGCCGGGAGGCGCCCGGTGGGTGAGCGCGCCCCCCGGGGACCGGGGCTGCGGGCCTCGCTGTTCCCGCTCACCGGCCCGCTGCGGTTCCTCCTGGCCAGCTCGTTCCTCATTCCGCTCGGCAGCTTCATGGTCCTGCCGTTCATGTCGGTCTTCCTGCACGAACGGCTCGGTATGGGGCTCGGCACGGTCGGTGTCGTCCTGGCCGTGGCGTCGCTCGTGCAGTTCTCCGGCGGCATCGTCGGCGGGGCCCTCGCGGACCGGATCGGGCTGCGCCGCACGATGCTGTGGGCCCTCGTCGTGCGCACCGCCGGTTTCGCCGGGCTCCTGCCGGCCCCGCGCTGGCCGCTCCTGGCGGTCTGGGCGCTGGTCCTGACGTGCTGCGGTGCCGCCCTCTACCTGCCCGCGAACAAGGCGTACCTGGTGCACGGCGTCGACGACGAGCGCCGCCCGGCGTTCCTGTCGGCGGGCAACGCGGCACTCAACGCGGGCATGGCCGTGGGCCCGTTGATCGCCGCGCCGTTCGTCCTGTCGTCGCCCGGCTGGCTGTTCGCGGCCGTCACGGCGCTGTTCCTCGCGGTCACGGCGGGACACGCGCGACTACCGGAGACCACCGCGGAACACCCCACCGGATCGAAGGACACGGCCCCCTCGGGTCTCCTGGCCGGCGTGGCACTCCTGCCGTTCGCCGCCAACGCCTTGGCCTTCTACCTCTACTTCCACTTCCAGCACTTCCTGGCGGTGTACGCCGTCCAGCGCGCCTCCAGCGCGTTCTACAGCCTGGTGCTGCTGCTCTGCTTCACCCTGGTCATCGTCGTACAGCCGCTCGCGTCCGGCCTGATCCGGCGCATGCCGTACGCCGTCGCCCTCGCGGTCGGTTTCACGGGTCTGGCGGCGGGCCTGGCCGTGCTGGCGGCCGGTACCCGGACGGCGCTGTTGGCGGGCGGCGCGCTGATCACCCTGGGCGACATCGTGCTGTTCCTCAAGAACGACCTGGAGGCATTGCGCCGCAGCCCTCGCTCCGACGCCGTGGTCTTCGGCCAGCAGCGGCTGGCCGCGGGCCTGGGCGCCTGCGCGAGCGGCGTGCTGGGCGGGCAGTTGTACGGTTTCGGCGAACGGGCCGGACACACCGGCTGGTTCTGGCTGCTGGCCGCCGCCCAGTGTCTGCTGCTCCCCCCTCTTCTGCTCACGCTGCGCCGTCGCACGGCGCGGCACCGCGTCCCCGACGACCATGAAGGAGCACTGACGCGCGATGACACGGACGGGCGGATTCCAGGACGATGACTTCTGGACCGAGTTCCATGACTTCCTCTTCTCCGAGCAGCGCCACGGGCAGGCCGAGGAACTGCTGAGCACCTCCCCCCTGCTGGCCTTCCCGCAGGGGTCGCGCGTGCTGGACCTGTGCTGCGGGCCGGGGGTGTTCACCGTGCCGCTCGCCCGCCGCGGTCACCGCGTGACCGGAGTGGACCTGAGCCCGGCCATGCTGGACCGGGCACGCGAGCGGTCGGCCGAGGCCGGTGCCGAGGTGACGTACGTACGGGCCGACGCCCGCGAGTACAGCGCACCGGGCGGTTTCGACGTCGTCCTCAACATGTTCACCTCCTTCGGGTACTTCGAGGACCCCGCCGACAACGCGCGCGTGCTGCGCACCATGCGCACCTGCCTGGCTCCCGGCGGCACGCTCGTCCTCGACCTCGCCGGCAAGGAACTCCTGGCCCGCAAGGTCACCCCGCCCAAGGTGGTGCGGCGGGGCGACGACCTGATGGTGCAGACCGACACCGTGCTGGACGAGTGGGCGCGGCTGCGCAGCGAGTGGGTGCTGGTCCGGGGCGAGCGGGTGACGCGGGCCACCTTGACGTGGTTCGTGTACAGCGCGGTGGAGCTGCGGCGGATGGCCGAGGAGGCGGGGTTCGGCCGCGTGGAGGTTTTCGGCGGGTTCGACGGGCGCCCCTACGACGAGAGTGCCGAGCGGCTCGTCCTGCGGGCTGCCCGGGAGGCGTGAGGAAGGTGGTGCGCACGCCCTTTTGCCGCCGGCTCGGGGGACCGTAGGATCGCCTGGTCATCGCCGCGACGGGAGACAGGAAGCCGGTGCGAATCCGGCACGGTCCCGCCACTGTGACCGGGGAGCGCCCCTCCGACACGCCACTGCGCGCCGCGCGGGAAGGCGGAGGGAACGTCGATCCGGGAGTCAGGACACTGGTCCGTCGCGGGCCCGATCCGAGGAGCGCGGACTCCAGGAGGCTTCACGTGTCCCCTTCGTTCACCCCTGCCCGCACGCGCGGGTTCCTCCGTGCCGCGGCCGCTGCTGTCGCTCTCGCGTCAGCGCCACTGGCCACCGGCTGCGGTTCGTCCGACGGCGGCGACGCGAAGGCCACGGGTGCCGTGCCCGCGGGCTTCCCCGTCACCGTCGACAACTGCGGCGTGCGGACGACGTACGACAGGCCGCCGTCACGGGTGGTCACCATCCACCAGCACCCGGCGGAACTCATGCTCGCCCTCGGCCTGAAGGACCGCGTGGTCGGCACCGCCTTCCGCGACTCCGCGGTCCTGCCCGAACTGAGGAAGGACTACGAGTCGATCCCCGAACTGGCGGACAGGGAGCCGTCGTTCGAGAAGATCCTGGACGCCGGGCCGGACCTCGTCTACGGCGGCTACGGCAGCGCCTTCGCCGAGAACGAGGGCCGCTCCCGGAAGGCGTTCGCCGACGCCGGCATCGACACCCACCTCAACCGCGAGTACTGCGGCGAGAAGCGGGTGACGATGAAGGACACCTACGACGAGATCCGCACCATCGGCGAGATCTTCGGCGTGCCCGACCGGGCGGACGAACTGGTCGCCGGCCTCCAGGCGCGGGTCGACAAGACCACCACCGCCGTCAAGGGCGAACCCCGGGTGTCCGTCTTCGTCTACGACAGCGGCGACAAGAGCGCCTTCACGGCGGGCGGAAGGAGCCTGGGCACCGAGCTGATCCGGCTGGCCGGCGGCGAGAACGTCTTCGCCGGCCTCGACGACGTCTTCGGCGACGTCTCCTGGGAGCAGGTCGTCGAGCGCGGGCCCGAGGTCATCGCCGTCTACGACTACGCCGGCGCCGGAAGCGTCGAGGAGAAGAAGAGGTTCCTGCTCTCCCAGCCCGCGCTCGCCGGGGTACCCGCCATCAGGAACAAGCGCTTCGTCGTCCTGCCGCTGACCGCCACCCTGGTCGGCGTCCGCTCGGCCTACGCGGTCGAGGACCTGGCCCGCGGGCTGCACCCCGAAGGCTTCCGGTGACCCAGGCCGCCGCCGGCACGTCCACTGAGCGGGCGGTTCAACGACGAAAAGCCGAGGCGGCAGGAGCGGGCCGTACCCGGTCGGCCGTCACGCTGCTCGTGCTCACCGCCCTGCTCCTGGTCTCCGCCACGGCGGGCCTCGCGATCGGCTCCGTCCAGGTGCCGCCCGGCCAGGTGTGGGGCATCGTGACGCACGCGCTGGGTGCCGACTGGAGGCAGCCTGACTGGTCACGGGCCCGGGAGACCATCGTGGTGGACGTGCGGGCGCCACGGGTGCTGCTCGGCGCGGTCACCGGAGCCGGCCTCGCGGTGATCGGTACGGCTCTGCAGGCTCTGGTGCGCAACCCGCTCGCCGAGCCGTACCTGCTGGGCGTCTCCTCCGGTGCGTCCCTCGGCGCGGTCTCCGTGATCGTGTTCGGGGTCACGCTCTTCGGACCGGCCTCCCTGTCGGTGGCCGCCTTCGTGGGCGCCCTGGGCGCGCTCCTGCTGGTGTACGCCACCGCCCGCACCGGCGGACGCGTCACCTCGGCGCGGCTGGTGCTGTCCGGAGTGGCGATCGCGGCGGTACTCACCGCGGTCCTCGATCTGCTGCTGCTCACCACCGGCCGGGGCAACGAGGCCCGCGCGGTCCTCGCCTGGACCCTCGGCGGCCTCGGCGGCGTCGGCTGGGGCACCCTGTGGCTGCCGAGCACGGCCCTGCTGCTCGGCGTCGGCGCCCTCATGGCACAGGCCCGCAATCTGAACCTGCTGCTGGCCGGCGAGGAGGCGGCGACCACGATGGGGCTGGACGTGGCCCGGTTCCGTGCCCGCTTGTTCGTCCTGGTCTCCCTCGTCACCGGGGTGCTGGTCGCGGCGGCCGGACCGATCGGCTTCGTCGGGCTGATGCTGCCCCACATCGTGCGCCTGTTCGTCGGCGGCGACCACCGCCGGGTCCTGCCGACGGCGGCACTGGCGGGAGCGGTCTTCCTCATCTGGGCCGACATCGCCGCGCGGACGATCGCCGCGCCGATGGAAATACCCGTCGGCGTGCTCACGGCCCTGTGCGGCGGGCCGTTCTTCCTGTGGCTGATGCGCCGGGACGCCCGGCGCGGCACCGACCGAGGAGTGACGTGACCGCGACCGAACTGAGCGTCGACGGCGTCACGCTCACCGCCGGAGCCCGCCGTCTGGTGCACGACGTCTCCCTGACCGCCCGCCCGGGGGAGACCATCGGGCTCGTGGGCCCCAACGGCAGCGGGAAGTCCAGCCTCCTGCGCACCGTCTACCGCGTCCTGCGCCCCGACACCGGGCAGGTACGGGTCGACGGAGACGACGCCTGGTCGCTGCCGGTGCGGCGACTGGCCCGCACCGTGGCGGCGGTGGTCCAGGACTCGGCGGCCGACCTGGACCTCGCCGTCCGTGAGGTCGTCGCGATGGGCCGCACCCCGCACAAACGGCTCCTCGCCGGCGACACTCCCGAGGACGCCGAACTCATCGGCTCCGCACTCCTCGCGGTCGACGCCGTCCACCTGGCGGACCGCCCCTTCGACCGGCTCTCCGGCGGCGAGCGCCAGCGCGTCCTCATCGCGCGTGCCCTCGCCCAGCAGCCCGCCCTCCTCGTCCTCGACGAACCCACCAACCACCTCGACATCCGGCACCAGTTGTCCGTGCTCAGCACCCTGCGCCGCCTGCCCGCCACCGTGCTGCTCGCCCTGCACGACCTCAACCTGGCCGCCTACTACTGCGACCGCCTCTACGTCCTGCACGCCGGCGAGGTCACCGCCTCCGGCCCACCCACCGAGATCCTCACCCCGCGGCTGCTGGCCGAGGTCTACGGAGTGGCCGCGGAAGTGGCCACCCACCCGCGCACGGGCGCCCCGCAGGTGACGTTCCTCCCCGAAGAGCCACGCGGCTGAAGGGCCCTCCCGGTACTGCCCCATGCCATCCGCGCCACCCGTAGGGCTGTCGTGTCGGGGTCGTACACCGCCGGTGCGGTCACGGACACGGACCGCGAAACGGGCGGCGGCGGCGCGACCCGTATCGGGGCGACCGCGATCGCCTCATGCGGAAGAAACACGAAACTCGAATGCGGGACGGTCCCACGGCACGGCGGGCGGGTTCGCGAGCGCGGTCCCGGTCCGCACCGCACCCGCGCGGTGGTAGAAGCCCTCGGCGGGAAGGTGCGACACGACCGTGACGCGGTCGAGCCCGGCGGCACGGGCCTCGGCCCGCATGTGCGCGACGAGCAGCCGTCCGATCCCCCGTCCTTGCGCTTCGTCGGCGACGAACAGCAGGTCGAGCTCCGGTGGAGCGAGGACGAGCGAGTAGAACCCGAGGACCCGGCCTTCCTCCTCGTCGGCGCCGACGGCCGCGAAGACGCGGTGGGCCTCGATGTAATCGGGTCCGACCCGGTAGCCCGCGACCGCGGCCGCGTACTCACCCGCGTAGGCGCCCGAGCGACGCACGAGCCGCGTGAGCCGTTTGGCATCCCGTGCCACAGCCCTCCGTATCGTGATCGGCCGGCTGGTCGGGGTGGTGCGTGGGCTCATCCAGAAAGTATGCCGCACCGGGGATGTGCCGTCGCTCGGCCGCTCGGCCGCTCGGGGCGGGGCCCGCACCGTTCCGGGGAGTCTTCCGCCCAGGGGGAAAGCGGGCCATGCGGGCCCGGCCCGCCGTCGGCGAACTGACCCTCGCCCACGAGTCGCTCGGCCCGGCCGCCGTGCCCGGCCTCGGCATGACCGGCTGCTCCGCCGGACCGGGCTCCCCCTGAGCGGACGGCCTGCGCCCGCTCGCCCACCTCGTCGCCGCGGACGACGGCGCCCCGGCGACCCGGCGCCCCGCCGGCCCAGGCGCTGTGTCCCAGGCCCGCAGTTCCCGGCCGCGGGGGTCGTCGACCCGGGCCCACCCGGCGTCGATGCGCATCGTGGCCCGGCGTTCGGTGTCGTACGGGTCCCAGCCGAGGTCGCCGGTGGTGGCGAACCGGATCCAGGTGGCATGCGCGCGGGCCGCGAGTTCCGCCGGGGGCCACGAGCAGGGACAGTCGCTGAGCGCGTCGCCCGAGGTGCTGGACGCGATCGCCGGGGCCCTGCGGCTGGACGAGTCCGAGAAGCGGTACCTGCACGACCTGGCCCGGGTGGACCGGCGGTGCCCCCGGGGGCGGCGTCCGGCGCCGGAGCGGGTGCCGGAGGCGACACGTCAGTTCCTGGGCGTGCTCGGCGACGTCCCCGCCCTGGTGCTCGGCCGGCGCTCCGACGTACTGGCGTGGAACCGGCTGGGCCACGCGCTGTTCGCCGGGCATCTGGACTTCGGCGCCCCCGACCTGCCGGCGGGGCGTCCCAACATGGCCCGGCTGCTGTTCCTCGACGACCATGTCCGTGACCTGTACACGGACTGCCGACCAAGGTCAGGGCCTTGGTCGGCAGTCTGCGCCTGGTGGCGGCCCAGCACCCGGAGGACGCGGCGCTGCACGCGCTGCTGGGTGAACTGTCCGCGAAAAGCGTCGAGTTCGCCTCGATGTGGGCCGACCACCGGGTACGGGCCTGCACCATGGCCGGTTACGAGATGCGCCATCCGCTGGTCGGGCCGCTGACCGTCATCCAGCAGACCATGAGCAGCGGGCGAGGTCCCGCCGTCGTGGTCGCCACCACGGAGACGGGCTCGCCGTCGCGCGCCGCTCTCACCCTGCTCGCCCAGGCCACCGGCGAAGGTGCCGCCCCACTCGCCCGGGCCACCGGCGAGGGAGCCACCCCGCTGGCCCAGGCCACCGGCGAAAGAGCCGCGCGCCCCAGTCAGCCCTCCGGCGCGGCGCGGCCGCCGTCCGGCACCAACCTGGACTGACACCCGCGCCCACCGCCCGGGGACGTTCTCCCTCGTCAGGCACTCCTCGACCCGACTCTCTGAAAACGATTGTCATCGTGCTACGGTCGTCGCACGCTCAACCATTGACCCGCTCTTTACCCGGAGTGACCCCGTGCGCGTCCCCGCCCGTTTCCTGCCCGTCCCCGCGGTTCTCGCCGCCTCCGCCCTGCTCACCGGGTGCTTCGCGACCACGGAGGCCACCGGCACCGGCACCGGCGGCGGCGAGCGTCTCCGTGTCGCGATGATGCAGCCGCCGCGTTCGGGCCTGTCCCCGCTCTCCGACGACGCGTTCAAGCTGTCCCGCTGGTCGACGGCGGAGACGCTCGTGAAACTGGACGCGGACGGCGACGCCGAACCGGCCCTGGCCACCGGGTGGAAGCAGGCCGGCCGGGCCTGGACCTTCACGCTCCGCGAGGGCGTCACCTTCCACGACGGTACCGAGCTGACCGCCGAGGCCGTCGTCCGCTCCCTCACGAAGGCGGCCACCGCCTCCCCCAAGCCCCGCATCCTCGACGGCGTCGAGCTGACCGTGCGGGCGAAGGACGCCGGGACCGTGGTCGTCACCACCGCCGAGGAGGACCCCCTGGTCCCGCAGCGGCTCAGCTCCCCGCAGCTGTCGATCCTCGCGGCGAAGGCGTACCGGGGCAAGAGGGTCGACCCGGTCGGCACCGGGACCGGCCCCTTCGAGCTGACCGAGGTCAACGGCACCTCCTCGGCCGCCCTCGACCGCTACGACGACTACTGGGGCGGCACGGCCAAGGCCCCCGGTATCGACGTGACGTTCGTGCCCGACGGCACCGCCCGCGCCGCCGCGCTGCGCAGCGGCGAGGCCGACATCGTCGAGGCCGTGCCCGTCTCGCAGGCCGCGCTGCTGGACGAGGAGCTGATCACCGAGGTCCCGATGCCGCGCACCAACACCCTGTACCTCAACACGGAGAAGGGCGCCTTCAAGGACCCCGCGCTGCGGGCGGCGGCCCGGGAGGCGATCGACGCCGAGTCGATCGTGAAGGGCGTCTACGAGGGCAGGGCGGACGTCGCCGAGGGGCTGCTCGGGCCCGCACTGCCGTGGGCGGCGGACCTGCGCGAGCCGGTGAGCCGCGCCAAGGCGGGCGACCCGGACGGCCGGACCGTCACCATCGGCACCTTCACCGACCGGGCCGAACTGCCCGAGGTGGCCGCCGCGCTGCAACAGCAGCTCCAGAAGGCCGGGTTCACGGTGAAGCTGGAGGTCCGCGAGTACGCCAACATCGAGTCCGACGCCCTGGCGGGCGCCTTCGACGCCTTCATCCTCTCCCGGGCCACCGTCCTGGACTCCGGCGACCCGGCCGCGTACCTCTACAGCGACTTCGCCTCCGACGGTTCCTTCAACATCCCCCAGCTCGCCGACCCGGCCGTGGACAAGGCCCTGCACAAGGCCGGTACGACGCCGACCGGTGACGCCCGGCGCCGGGCCGTCGTCGACGCCGAGGCCACCGTGCTCGCCACCGACGCGGCCGTGCCGATGCTCCACGAGCGCGTGATCCAGGGCGACGCGGCCGATGTGGCCGGCGCGGCCCACGACCCGCGCGAGCGGGAGCTGGTCACGCTCGACACCCACGTCAAGTGAGGCCGTCCGCAGCGGGCGTGACCCGCGCCGTCTGTCTGGCCGCGGTCCTCGCCGCCGTCGGACTGCTCCCCTGGCTCTCGGGCCGGGACCCGGCGCTGACCGTGCTGCGCGCCCGGTCCGCGGAGCAGGAGCCGACCGAGGAGGCCCTGGACGCTATCCGCCGGGACCTCGGCCTGGACGCCGGCCCGCTCTCCCTGCTCGGCGACTGGGCGAGCGGGCTGGTCCGCGGCGACCTCGGCACCTCGTGGGTGTCGGGGACGGAGATCCTGCCGTCGGTCGTCTCCGGGCTCCAGGTGTCCCTGGGGCTGATGGCCGCCGCGCTGACCGTGGCGGCGCTGCTGGCCACGGCGCTGGTGGCGCCCGTGCTGGTGCGGGGGCGGGGCTCGGGCGGGGCGTTCGCCGCGATGGCCGCCGCCGTGCCGGAGTTCCTTCTGGCCACCGTGGTGTTGCTGGTGTGCGGGGTGTGGCTGGGGTGGCTGCCGACGTCCGGCTGGCAGGGTCCCGCGTACATGGTGCTGCCCGCCCTCGCGCTCGGCGTCCCCGCGGGCGGCCTGCTCGGCCGGCTCGTGGCGGACGCGCTCCCCGCCGTGCTGGACGAACGGTGGGTGGAGCTGTGGCGGGGAGCGGGAGTGAGCCGTACCCGGGTCTCGGCCGCCGCGCTGCGCCGCGTACTGCCGCCGCTGGTGCCGCAGTTCGGGATGGTCGCGGTCGGTCTGACCGGCGGGGCGGTCGCGGTGGAGGCCGTGTTCGCCGTGCCCGGCATCGGGCGTACCGCGCTGGGCGCGGCCAAGTCGCAGGACCTGCCGCTGCTGCAGGGCTCGGTCCTCGCCCTGCTCGCCCTGGGCCTGGTCACCGGCGCGCTGGCCGCTCTCGTACGGCGCCGGATGCTGGGGTCCGCCCTGCGGGAGGCCGGGCTGGTGCTGCCGCCGGCCCGCCCGGTCCGGGCGCACCCGGCGCTGCCGGCCCTCCTCGCCGCCGTGCTGCTGGCGGCGATCGGCTGGGGGCTGCTGCGCGACCCCTACGCGGTGGACACCACGGCCCGGCTGACGGCGCCCTCCTGGGCGTATCCGCTGGGTACCGACGGGCTCGGCCGTGACGTGCTGGCCCGGCTCGGGCACGGGGCCGCCTCGACGGTCGGCACAGCGGCGGCCGTCTGCCTGCTGAGCCTGCTGGCCGGGCTGGCGCTGGGCTTCCTGCCCGGTGTGGCGGCGGGCGCGGCGGACATCGCCAACGCCCTGCCCCCGGTGATCGTCGGCATCCTGGTCGCGGCGGCGGCCGGTCCCGGCACCGGCGGCGCGGCCCTCGCCGTCGCGCTGATCTCCTGGCCGCCGCTGGCGGCGCACGCGGCGGCGCTGGTGCAGGAGGTGCGGGCGTCGGCGTTCCTGACCGCCCAGCGCGCCATCGGCGCACCGCCGTGGTGGATCCTCACCCGGCACGTGCTGCCGTCCGTCGCCGCCCCGGTCGCCCGGCACGCCCTGCTGCGGCTGCCCGGCATCGCCCTCGCCCTGGCGTCCCTGGGCTTCCTGGGCCTGGGCGCCCAGCCGCCCGCCCCCGAGTGGGGCCTGCTCCTCGACGAGTCCCGGGCCTACATCGAACGCGCCCCCTGGGCCGCGCTGGCCCCGGCCGTCGCCCTGGCCCTGCTGGCCGGGCTGGCCGTGTCGGGGGCGTCGTACGCGCGGGGCCGGGGCGCCCGGCGCATGTCCGGCCACACGGTACGAAAGGAGACCGCCCATGCCGTCCGAGGCACTGCTGTCGGTGCGTGACCTGCGGATCGCGTTCGGCCCGGTGGAGGTGGTGCGCGGACTGTCCTTCGAGGTCCGGCCGCGCGAGGTGTTCGCCGTGGTCGGCGAGTCGGGCGCGGGCAAGTCGCTCACCGCCCGGGCGCTGCTCGGGATGGTGCCGCGCGGTGCGACGACCGCGGGCAGCGTGCGGCTGCGGGACTGCGCCGACCCCGCCGCCGGGCGCGGGCGCCGGATCACCCTCGTTCCGCAGGACGCACTGTCGGCCCTCTCCCCCGTCCACCGCGTGGGCGACCAGCTCGCCGCCGCCGTACGGTCGGTGCGGCGGGTCTCCCGCGGCGAGGCGCGCGCCCTGGCCGTGGCGGCGCTGGACCGGGTCGGCATCCCGGACGCCGCGCGCCGGGCCCGCGCCTACCCGCACGAGTACTCGGGCGGCATGCGGCAGCGCGCCGTGATCGCGATGGCGACGGTCAACGAGCCCGATGTCGTGGTCGCCGACGAGCCGACCACCGCGCTGGACGAGGAGCGCCGCGAGCAGGTGCTGCGGGTGCTGGCCGAGCAGCGGGAGGCGGTCGGCGCCGCGCTGGTCCTCGTCACCCACGACCTGGACGTCGTACGGGCCCACGCGGACCGCGTGCTGGTGATGTACGCGGGACGCGCGGCCGAGACCGGACCGGTCCGCCAGGTCCTGGACCGTCCCCGCGCCCCGTACACGGCGGGCCTGCTGGCCTCGCTCCCGCAGGACGGCCCCCGGCGCCGCCGGCTGCCGGCGCTGCCCGGCACCCCGCCCGCGCCGGACGCCCTCGGGCCGGGCTGCGCGTTCGCACCGCGCTGCCCGCTGGCGACGGACGTGTGCCACGACCACGAACCCGGACAACGCACCGTGGACGGCCGGCTGGTCGCCTGCCACCGTGCCGCCGACGTGCCCGACCCGCTCCGGGAGTTCGTGTGACCCACCCCCTGCTGGACGTCCGTGACCTGGTCGTCCGCTACGGACCGGTGACCGCCGTGGACCGTCTCTCGTTCACGCTGGACGCCGGTGAGACCCTCGCCCTCAACGGCCCCTCCGGCTGCGGCAAGTCCTCCACCGCCCTCGCGGCGCTCCAGCTGCGCCGGCCCGACAGCGGGGAGGTCCGCTTCGAGGGGCGGGAACTGACGGCCCTGACCGAACGGGAACTGCGTCCGCTGCGCCCGCGCATGCAGCCCGTCTTCCAGGACCCGTACGGCTCCCTCAGTCCCCGCCACCGCATCCGCGACGCGGTGGCCGAACCGCTGAGACTGCACGGGCTGTGGGACCGTACCGCCGGTCCCGCCCGCGTGGCCGAGCTGCTCGACCGGGTCGGCCTCGACCCGTCGTACGGGGACCGGCGCCCGCACGAACTCTCCGGCGGCCAGTGCCAGCGGGCCGGGATCGCCCGCGCCCTCGCCTCCGGGCCCCGGCTGCTCGTCCTCGACGAGCCGGTGTCGGCGCTCGACGCCTCCGTGCGGGCCGGGGTGCTGAACCTGCTCGCCGACCTCCAGGACGAACTGGGCCTCGGGTACCTGTTCATCTGCCATGACCGGGCGGTCGTACGGCACTTCGCGGACCGGGTGGTCGAGATGCGGGAGGGGCGGGCGGTCCGCGTCTGACGCCGGGACCGAGCGCGCGGTCCGGCTGCCGGGGCACAGCGGGTAGCGCGAGGCGAAGCCGGCCAGTCGCTCCCCGGCATCGTTCTCGCCGCGCTCTCGCTGGCCGTCACGCCGTTCCTGTCCGCGGCCCAGCGCAAGGCCGGGCGGGAGCTGGGCTCCGCCTCCGCCGTGGCCGACTCCGAACAGACGCTGCTGTGCACCTACCTGTCCGCCGTACTGCTCGTCGGCCTGCTCGCCCACCTCGCCCTCGGCTGGTCCTGGGCCGACCCCGTCGCCGCCCTCGTGATCGCGGTCGTCGCGGTCAGGGAGGGCCGCGACGCCTGGCGGGGCAAGGGCTGCTGCGGGCGGCAGCCGGACACGTCCTCGTGTTGCGTCCCGCCTGAGCAGGTGCCGCCGAAGCGGGCGCGGACCCGGGACCTCAGCGGCTTCCCGGAGGCCGTGCGCGGCAGTTCGTCCACGCTCGCCAGAACCTCGGTCAGTGCGGCTGCGGGGCGAAGCCAGCGGCAGCCCTTGTCGGCGTCGACAGCCGCCACCGCTCACCTGTGCGGCATGCCGGAATCCGGATCTTCGAGGGTCCCGAGGCCGGTCAGGGCGCCGACCGGGTCCAGGTCCGGGGTGCCCCGGGGCCACCAGTCGTCGTGGTCCGGCTCGGACTCGTAGGCGTACCACAGGCCGGTGCGGCCCAGGCGGAGCTGGAGATGGCCCCTGGGGTGGGTGAGGCGGTTGCGCCACGGGCGGAAGGCGGGCAGGTCGGCGGCGAGCAACAGGGGCCGGGCCCGGTCGAAGCGTCCGGCCGGCGGGTCCCAGGGTTCCTCAAGGACGCTGAGGCCCTCCGGGCCGCCCTGCCGCCAGGCGGCCACCGCGCGGGCCAGCTCGGCCGTGTCCCGGCCGGTCGCCCGGGCCAGGGAGGAGTAGAGGGCGCGGGTTGCCGCGGTCAGGCCGGAACCGGGGCGGGCGGCGGCCAGACGCACGGCGTCCTGCCACAGCGTGAACCCGCCGACCGGGTCCCGCCCCGTGGTGAGCAGGGCGTGCGCGCGGGCGGCGGCGTCGGTGGCCAACTGGTCCAGGGCGAAGGGGTCGGGACCGCCGGGGGCCGCCGGATAGGCGGGCGGCTGTTCCGGGTGCGGGGGCGTGGGCAACGGCGGCGGAAGGGGCGGGCGTACGCGCGTGGCGAGGGCCTCGGTGGCGCGTACCCCTGGCAGGGGTTCCGGCTCCCTGCCCTGGACGGCGCGGGCCGCGCGGGCGGCACTCAGCCGGGACAGGGCGTCGAGCAGTTCCCGCTCGCCCCGGCCGCGCAGCAGGAGCAGGACGAACGGATCGGCGTCGAGCAGCCGTGCCGTCTGGTAGCAGAGGGCGGCGGCGTGCTTGCAGGGGTGGCCGGAGTCGGGGCAGGTGCACTGCGGGACGAGGTCCCCGGGGCCGGGCAACAAGGGAACGCCGCAGTCGGCCAAGGAGTGGGGCAGCTCCTTGTCGAGCAGGGCGGCGATGTGTCCGGGCCGCTCGGCGGCGGTGTCGAGGAACCGTCCCCAGTCCGCGTCGTCCAGCGTGCGCAGCCGTACCCGCACCCGGTACGGACGGGGGCGGCTGCCCTGGACGTAGGCGAGGACGAGACCGGGCGTGACGGTGATGGCGTCGACGTGGCCCCGCTCGGCGTACCCGCGTCCCCGCGCCAGCCGTCCGGCGTCCAGCGCGCCCTCCTCCAGCGCGGTGACCCACGCGTTGCCCCACCAGGTCTCGGCGAACCCCTGTCCGGCCGAAGGTCCCGGGGGAAACGCGGGAAAGGTGCGACGCAGCTCGCCGTCCCGGCCCGGGGCGGCCATGGAACGAGGGGTGTGGGGGGACGCCGACGTCAGTTCGGCGGCCGGCGCCCGGCCCGGGTCGGGGGGCGTGTCGTCGAGGGGGGCGGGGTCGCCCATGCTGCCTCCCGCCTCGCTCACGTCGCCCGCGTGGTCGGAGTCGGCCGAGTCGTCGATGGGCAGGCGGAAGGCGTTCGCCAGCGCGGCCCGTACGGTGCGGGCCCGGGTGTCCGCGACGGTTTCGGGGCGGGCCGGGCGGTGCGTGGGGGCGGGTTTGCGCGCGGGCGCGGGCACCTGGGACCGGCGCGCCCGCTGGCGGGCGGCCCGCAGCGCCTCTCGCGCGCCGTCCCCGGGACGGGCCTGGGCAGCGTCGCCGTCGGGGGCGGCGACCAAGGTGGGGGGTGCCGTGGGTGCGGTCCGGGCTGCTGCGGTGAACGATTCCGCGCTCTCGTCCGCGTCGGAGTCGAAGTCGGAGTCAGAACCGGAGCCAGAGTCAGAGCCAGAGTCAGAGCCGGAACGGGAGCCGGAGTCGGACCCGTCGGACGTCATGTCCTCGTCCCATCCGCGGTCGGCCGATGTCACCGTCCCGTCCCCGCCGGGGGCGGCCGGCCCGGAGCCTCCCCTCGCGTCGGCGCCGGCCGACGCGTCCCCGGAACGAACTCGCGGCTTCTCGTGCGTGCCCGGCGCCACGGGGTCGCCGTCGACGGACGGCGTGGGGGCGGTGCGCCCCGCGGCCGCCACCGCACGGCGCAGTGCCGCGCGGGCGGCGTCGGCGGGGCGGGAGGCGTCGGCGGGCAGCCCCTGGGCCGGATCGGTCGCCGTCGCCGTGGGCGTGGGCGTGGGGCTGGGCGTGGGCGTCGAAGTCGGCTCCGCGGGCGGCGTCGGTGCGGGCGGGGCCGGTTGTTCCCGCGCCGGATCCGCCGCCCGTTCCCGTGCCGCGCGCAGGGCGCGGCGGGCCTCGTCGGCGGGACGGGGTGTCATGACGACCTCCGCAGGGACACCAGGTCGGACAGCTCGCGGTCGGTCAGTTCGGTGAGGGCCGACTCACCGGAGCCGAGGATCGCGTCGGCCAGGGCCCGCTTGGCGGTGAGCATCTCCGCGATGCGGTCCTCGACCGTGCCCTCGGTGACCAGGCGGTGGACCTGGACCGGCTGGGTCTGGCCGATGCGGTAGGCACGGTCGGTGGCCTGTTCCTCGACCGCAGGGTTCCACCAGCGGTCGAAGTGGACGACGTGTCCGGCCCGGGTGAGGTTGAGGCCGGTACCCGCCGCCTTGAGGGACAGGATCAGGACCGGGGTCGCGCCGGCCTGGAAGCGGTCGACCATCCGCTCGCGCTCCGGCACCGGTGTACCGCCGTGCAGCAGGTCGACGGGGACCGCGCGGGCGGTCAGGTGGGCGGCGAGGAGGCGGGCCATGCCGACGTACTGGGTGAAGACCAGGACCGAGCCGTCCTCCGCGAGCACCGTGTCCAGCAGTTCGTCGAGCAGGGCCAGCTTGCCGGAGCGGGCGGCGGCGCCGTCGCCCTGCTGCCGGTGGTCCTCCTTGAGATACAGCGCGGGGTGGTCGCAGATCTGCTTCAGCGCGCCCAGCAGCTTCAGCACCAGCCCCCGGCGGGCGATGCCGTCCGCCGCCTCGATGACGGCCATCGACTCGCGCACCACCGCCTCGTACAGGGCCGCCTGCTCCCGGGTGAGCGGCACCGGGTGGTCCGTCTCGGTCTTCGGCGGCAGCTCGGGGACGATGCCGGGGTCGGACTTGCGGCGGCGCAGGAGGAACGGGCGGACCAGGCGGGCCAGCCGGGTCACCGCCTCGTCGTCCTCGCCGGTCTCCACGGCGCGGGCGTGGCGGGCGCGGAAGGACTTCAGTGGGCCGAGGAGTCCGGGGGTCGTCCAGTCGAGGAGGGCCCACAGCTCGGAGAGGTTGTTCTCGACCGGGGTGCCGGTGAGGGCGACGCGGGCGGGGGCCGGGATGGTGCGCAGGGCCTTGGCCGTCGCCGAGTACGGGTTCTTGACGTGCTGTGCCTCGTCGGCGACGACCATGCCCCACGGCAGGTCGGCCAGGGTGGCCGCCGCCGAGCGCATGGTGCCGTAGGTGGTGAGGACGAAGCCGCCGTCCAGGCCGTCCAGGGTGCGGTCGGGGCCGTGGAAGCGGCGGACGGGGACGCCGGGGGCGAACCGGGTGATCTCCCGCTGCCAGTTGCCGAGCAGGGAGGCGGGGCAGACGACGAGGGTCGGCTCGGTGCGGGCCCGCTTGAGGTGCAGGGCGATGAGGGTGACCGTCTTGCCGAGGCCCATGTCGTCGGCGAGGCAGCCGCCGAGGCCGAGCGAGGTCATCAGGTCCAGCCAGGCCAGGCCCCTGAGCTGGTAGTCGCGGAGGGTGGCCGCGAGTCCCGGGGGCGGCTCGGCGGGGGCGAGTCCGGCGGTGAGCCGGTCGCGCAGGGCCGCCAGGGTGCCGACCGGCACCGCCTCCACCGTCTCTCCGTCGACCTCCGCGCTGCCGGTGAGGGCCACGGACAGCGCGTCGACGGGGTCGAGGAGGCCCAGGTCGCGTTTGCGGGCGCGGTGGACCAGGACCGGGTCGACCAGCACCCAGCGGTCGCGGAGGCGGACCACCGGGCGGTGCGCCTCGGCGAGCCGGTCCATCTCGGCCTCGGTGAGCGGGTCGCCGCCGAGCGCCAGCTGCCAGCTGAACCGGAGCAGGTCACCGCTCTCGAAGAAGCCGGTGCCGTCGGTCGCCGAACCGGGCGCGGAACGGACCACGGCGGTCGCGGTGAGGTCCTGGGCCAGGTCACGGGGCCAGTGCACGGCGACGCCGGCGGTGGCCAGCCGGGTGGCCGCGATGCCGAGCAGGTCGGTCAGCTCCTCCTCGGACAGAGCCAGTACGTCGGGCACGTCCTGCTCGGTGAGCCGGTCCAGCGGCGGCCAGATCCGGGCGGCGCGCCGCACCGCGAGGGCCGCGTCGACCCGGGCGCGCGGGCCGAAGGCGGGGTCCGCCGCACCCGACCACAGGTCCGCGGTGTCGGCCACCAGGGTGGGGTCGGCGAGGCTGTGCACCTGGACCACCGCGGCGCCCGCCGCGCGCCCGCGCCCGCTGTCCGCGTCGCCCCTGCCCCCGCCCCCGCCCTGCCCCGAGGCGTCGAACAGGTCGAACGGCGACAGGTCCAGGCGGAGCGAGATCCGCACGCCCGCGTCCATGCCGGCGGCGACCTCGGCGGCCCAGTCCCGCGCGCCGGGCAGCCGCTGGGCGGGGCGGGCGGCGAAGGGCAGACCCAGGGCGTACGGCGCGGCCGGGGTGCGGGGCAGCGTGTCGGTGACGGCGTCCAGGAAGGAGCGGATCAGCGCGCGCGGCTCGGGCAGCCGGAGCGGGCCCGGGCCGTCCAGCGGGACCGCGTGTCCCTCGGGCGGCAGGGCGGCGGCGATCGCCCTCAGGTGGGCGATGTCGTCCGGGTCCAGGGGTCCGGCCCGCCAGGCGTCGTGGCCGTCGGCGGTCAGGCCGGGCAGCACCCGGCCGCGCGCGGCGAGCCGCAGGGCGTGCAGGGCGGCGGCGCCCCAGCAGGCGGTGGCGGGGTGGGCGGCCGGGTCGTGCCGGGCGCGCACCAGCAGGGGCAGGGCCTCCTCGACGGGGAGGGTCACCGCGGGGACGGTCCCGCGGCGCACGCGAGTGCCGTGGGGGCGAACGACGGTGAGCGGGGCCGTCCCGGAGGGCTCGGCAGGCGGGGTGGGCGAGGTGCCGTCGGCCGGGTCCCAGAAGGCGAAGCGTCCCTCGCGCGGCAGCGGGGCGGGCAGGAAGACGGCGGCGAGCCGTACGACACCGGGTCCCGTGCCCGCCGTGGGCGTGTCCGCCGTGTAGGTCTCCGCTGTGTACGTGTCCGTCATACGTCCTGTCACCTCCCTCCCGTTCGCCGGATCCACTGTCTACGACTTTACGGGCGGGGTCTGCCAATCGGCTCCGGACGCCTGCCGGGACCCGGTCGGACCGGTCGGACCGGTCGGACCGGTCGGATCGGTCGGGGACCGGTCGGGGACCGGTCGGGGACCGGTCAGGGAACGGTGCGCGAGACGACGTACACCATCGGGAGGGCCGGGTTGGCCAGGTTCACGACGACGTCCTGGGTCGGTGCCGGGTTCTTCTGGGTGCGGATCAGGCCCCACCACTGTCCCGGCGCCGAGAAGTCCCAGCCGGTGACCCGCTGGTCGCGGGCGCTGATGGAGATGTCGTCCCGCTCAAGGTCGCTCCGGTCGACGCCGATGCCCGCGAGGAAGGCGTCCAGACCGGCGCCGGTGGTCTCGAACTGGACGTACAGGCGGCTCGTCTTCCAGTTGTTGGTCTCGTAGTACGCGACCTTGCCGGCGGGGTGCGGGACCGGGACCTGGTAGAGGCGGCGCTGGAGCTTGGAGGGCCATGCCTCGGTCAGCCCGGTCGCCGAGTACTTCTCCTCCTTGTCCCGGCCGCTGCTGCGGCTCTGTTCGGCGGAGATCAGCAGGTAGCCGGCCGGGATGCCGATCAGCAGCACGATGATGAGCAGGGTGAGCGCCCGGCGGCGGAACCGGTGCCGCCGGTCCTCGGCCGGGGCCCCGGGCTCCTCGGCGGGCCCGTCCTGGAGCGGCAGGGGGTCCGTCACAGCGCCTCCCGTTCCGTACGGCGGGACTGTGCGTAGCGTTCGTAGCGCTCATGGCGTTCCACGCGGCGGCGCTTGGCGCGGCGGAAGCGGCGGGCGACCAGGCGGGCCAGGTCGGCGGCGCCGACCATGCCGGCCTCGGGGCCGAGCTGGGCGCGGACGATGCGGGCCTCGGGGCGGTAGCCGCGGCCGGTCAGCTGGCGCTTGAACGCGTCCCGGGCGGGGCCGATCAGCAGGTCGTCGGCGGCACTGACGCCGCCTCCGATCACGAAGCAGGACGGGTCGAGGGCGGCGGCGAGGTTGGCGATGCCGACGCCGAGCCACTGGCCGATGTCCTGGAGGAGTTCGACGCACATGGCGTCGCCCTCGCGGGCCAGCTCGGTGATCATCGGGCCGGTGATGTCGCCGATGCTGCCCTTGACGTGCTCGATGATCCCGTACGCCACCGGGGAGTCGGCGGCGGCCAGCTCGCGGGCCTCCCTGACCAGGGCGTTTCCTGAGCTGTACTGCTCCCAGCAGCCGCGGTTGCCGCACGGGCAGCGGTGGCCGCCGGGGACGACCTGCATGTGACCGAACTCTCCGGCGACGCCGTACTTGCCGCGCTTGACCTGACCGCCCTCCAGGATGGCGCCGCCGATGCCCGTGCCGAGGGTGATCATGACGAGGTGGTCCTCGCCGCGGCCGGCGCCGAAGCGCCACTCGGCCCAGGCGGCGGTGTTGGCGTCGTTGTCGACGAGGACGGGCACGGACAGGCGGCCGGAGAGACGGTCCCGGAGGGGTTCGTTGCGCCAGGACAGGTGGGGGGCGAACAGAACGCGGTTGCGGTCGGCGTCGACCCAGCCGGCCGCGCCGATGCCGACGGCGTGCACGTCGTGGCGGTCGGAGAGGTCCAGGACCAGTTCGACGATGGTGTCCTCGACGACCTTGGGGCTCTTGGACTTGTCCGGGGTCTCCGCGCGGACCTTCTCCAGGATGGTGCCGTCCGCGTCGACGACGCCCGCCATCACCTTGGTGCCGCCGATGTCGATGCCCACGGTGGGCACGCGGGGGGCCGTGAGGTGGGAGCGGCGTTCCCTGGTGCCGGCCGTGCGCAGCACGGTGGCCCGGCGGGAGCCGATGGGGGCGGTGAGGTCGCGGTAGGTGCTCATCGGGTGCGATTGTGCCGTACGGCCCTGGCGGGTGCCGAACGGCGCGGGTGAGGGGGTTGTCGGGGGTCGGTCGGGTGCGGGTGGTTCGGGGCCGGGCGCGCGCTTCCCCGCGTCCGTGTCCGGGCGCCTAGCGGCGGCGTAGTTCGTGGCGCAGGTCGTCCAGTTCGTTGCCGCCGGCCATCTGGCGGGTCAGCTCGTCCAGGGTGATGTCGTCGCGGGTGTGGTTGCCGACCATGGTGCCGCGCTTCAGGAGGACGAAACGGTCGCCGACCAGATAGGCGTGGTGCGGGTTGTGGGTGATGAAGACGACGGCGAGGCCCTCGTCGCGGGCGGCCGCCACGTACTTCAGTACGACCCCCGACTGCTTCACGCCCAGCGCGGCGGTCGGCTCGTCCAGTACCAGCACCTTGGCGCCGAAGTACACCGCGCGGGCGATCGCCACGCACTGGCGCTCGCCGCCGGAGAGGGTGCCGATGGGCTGGTCGACGTCGCGCAGGTCGATGCCCATGCGGAGCAGTTCCGCGCGCGTGGTGCGACGCATGAGGTCGACGTCCATGCGCTTGAACGGGGCCACGCCCTTGCGCGGCTCGGAGCCGAGGAAGAAGTTGCGCCACACCGGCATGAGCGGGACGACGGCCAGGTCCTGGTAGACGGTGGCGATGCCCCGGTCGAGGGCCTCGCGGGGCGAGGAGAGGCGGGTCTCCTCGCCGTCCAGGGCCAGGGTGCCGCCGTCGTGCTGGTGCAGCCCCGCGATGATCTTGATGAGGGTGGACTTGCCGGCGCCGTTGTCGCCGAGCACGCAGGTGATCTCCCCGGCGTGCGCCGCCAGGGACACCCCCTCCAGGGCGCGGACGTTGCCGTACTGCTTGCTGACGTCCGACAGTTCGACGAGGGGGGTACGACTCGATGTCCGCGTCACTTGGTGGCCTCCGCGCGCTTGCGGACCCAGGCGTTGAGCAGGGTCGCGAGGAGCAGCATCGCTCCGAGGAAGAACTTGAACCAGTCCGGGTTCCACTCGGCGAAGACGATGCCCTTGCTGGTCATGCCGAAGATCAGCGCGCCGACCGCCGAGCCGACCGCGCTGCCGTAGCCGCCGGTGATCAGACAGCCGCCGATCACGGCCGCGATGATGTAGATCAGCTCGTTGCCGACGCCCTCGCCGGACTGCACGACGTCGTACGAGAAGAGCAGGTGCTGGCCGGAGATCCAGGCGCCGAAGGCGACGCCCATGTACAGGCCGATCTTCGTCTTCGTCACCGGGACGCCGACCGCGCGGGCGGCGTCCTGGTTGCCGCCGACCGCGAAGATCCAGTTGCCTGCGCGGGTGCGCAGCAGGATCCAGCTCGCCACCGCGACCAGCGCCAGCCACCACAGGATGGTGATCTTGAAGCCGACGCCGCCGACGGTGAGCGTCGAGGCGAAGACGTCCTTGGCGGAGGCGAAGCCCTCCATGTCGGCGATGGTCTTGGTGGAGACGGTGCCGTCGATCAGCTTGGTGAAGCCGAGGTTCATGCCGATCAGCATCAGGTAGGTGCCCAGCGTGATGATGAAGCTGGGCAGCTTGGTGCGGCTGAGCATGAAGCCGTTGAAGGCGCCGAGGGCGAGGGTGACCAGCAGGGAGACGCCGACGCCGACCCAGACGTTCGCGGTCATCTGGTAGCTGAACATCGAGGACAGCAGGGCGGAGGAGGTCACCATGACGCCCGCCGACAGGTCGAACTCCCCGCCGATCATCAGCAGCGCCACGGGTACGGCCATGATGCCGATCGTGGAGGAGGCGTACAGGACCGTGCTGAGGCTGGAGGCGTGCAGGAAGCTGTCGGCGGCCAGCGCGAAGAAGACGAAGACGGCTATGGCGCCGACGACCGAGCCCAGCTCGGGGCGGCCGAGCAGCTTCCGCAGCGGCGAGGTGCGCAGGATCCTTTCGTCGGAGACTGCCGCTCCGGTGGCGCTCATCGGGTGCCCCGTTCCGTGTAGTCCGCCAGCGCGTCGGCGTCGTCCTCGGTGATGATCTGCGGGCCGGTGAGCACGGGCTGCCCGCCGCCGAGGACGTCGGCGTTGTACCGGTAGAGCCACAGCAGGTCGACCGCCTCGTAGCCCTGGAGGTAGGGCTGCTGGTCGACGGCGAAGCCGAGGCTGCCGTCCTTCAGGCCGGCCGCGACCTTGGCGTTCAGGTCGAAGGTGTCGATCTCGGCGTCGCTGTTCGCGCCCCGCTTGGCCTTGACGGCGGTGTCCGCGTACGGGGCGCCCAGCGTGACCACGGTGTCCACGCCCTTGTCGGTCTGGAGCTTCGCCTCGATGGCGGACTGCACGTCCGGCATGCTGGTGCCGGTGACGTAGAGCCGCTGGAGCTTGCCGTCGAAGGTCTTCGCCACGCCGTCGCAGCGCTGCTCGTGACCGACGTTGCCCTGCTCGTGCAGGACGCAGACGGCGCTCTCGCGGCCCCGCTCGTTCAGTTCCTCGCCGACGGCCTCGCCGGCGATCGTCTCGTCCTGTCCGATGTGGGTGAGCGCGCCGAACTCCTTGGACTCGGCCGAGCCGGAGTTCACGGTGATCACCGGGATGCCGGCCTTCACCGCGCGGGCGACGGCGGCCTTCATGGCGTCCGGCTTGGCCAGCGTGACGATGATCCCGTCGACCTTCTTGTCCACGGCCGCGTCGACGAGCTGGGCCTGCTGCTGGGCCTCGTCGTCGTGGGAGTACAGGAAGTTGATGTTGTCCTTGACGGCGGCCTGCTCGGCGCCGCTCTGGACGATGTCCCAGAAGGTGTCGCCGTCGCCCGAGTGGGTGATCATCGCGACGGTCCAGCGGGGCGTGTTCACCGCCGCCTTCCCCTGGGCCGCGGCGGCCTTGCGGGCGTCCTCGGCGCGCTTGCCGCCGGTGCTGCTGCAGCCGACGAGGGAGAGTGACAATGCCCCTGCCAGCGCGATGCCTGTCCAGGTCCGAAACCGTGCCACGAGGCGGTGCCCTTCTTGCTGTGTGCTGTCTTGCGGTGTGCTGTCTTGCGGTGTGTCTTGCTGTGGTCTGTGGTGGTGTCTGCGGTGGTTCTGTCCTACGTGAGGGCCGGCGACCTCACCAACCCAAACGCCCTATTGTCGGGCACGGGCACCGGGCGCGGCGCACGGGGGGCCGGTAGCGGCCCGGTGGCTCAGGACCGGACGAGGAGCTGGAACTCGAACGAGTAACGGGACGGCCGGTAGGTGTGGGTGCCGTACTCGACCGCGCGGCCGCTGTCGTCGTACGTGGCACGCTCCATGGTGAGCAGCGGGGCGCCCTCGTCCTCGCCGAGCCGCTCGGCCTCGGCGGCGGTGGCGGCGCGGGCGCCGATGGACTGGCGGGCGCTGTGCAGGGTGATGCCCGCGCCGCGCATGAGCCGGTACAGACCGGTCGCCTCCAGCCGGCCGGTGTCCAGGTCGAGGAGGCCGGGCGGCAGGTAGTTGCACAGGTACGCCATCGGCTCGCCGTGGGTCAGCCGCAGCCGCTCCACGTGGTGGACCTCGTTCCCCTCGGCCACACCCAGCGCGGCGGCGATCTCGGCGGTCGCCGGGACGACATCGTTGACCAGGACCTTCGTACCAGGACGCTGACCCGCCGCCGCCAGGTCGTCGTAGAGGCTGCTCAGCTCCAGGGGGCGCTTGACCCGGCTGTGGACGACCTGGGTGCCGACGCCGCGGCGGCGCACCAGCAGGCCCTTGTCGACCAGCGACTGGATGGCCTGGCGGACCGTGGGCCGGGACAGTCCGAGCCGGGCGGCCAGCTCGATCTCGTTGCCCAGCAGACTCCCCGGGGTCAGGGCGCCGCGCTCGATGGCCGCCTCCAGCTGCTGCGACAGCTGGAAGTACAGCGGCACCGGACTGGTCCGGTCCACACCGAGGTCGAGCGTCGCGGTCGGGTCACCTTCTGGCTTCGGCACGGGGCGAGCGTAGCTCTGCGAACTGTTGACGGGAAGTCTTGTTGTTCGGTTGGCCGGTTATCCGGTTGCCTGGTTGTTCGGACATGCGCATCCCTGTCATGGCGTCAGGGCCGGCAGGCGGGCGGTGTCAGTACGCGCCGGCCTCCGGGCCGTCCAGGAGTCCCGCGTCGTAGACCAGCAGCGCCAGCTGCACGCGGTTGTTGAGGCGCAGCTTGGCGAGGGCGCGGGAGACATGGGCCTTGACGGTGGCGACGCTCATGAAGAGTTCGGCCGCGATCTCGGCGTTGGCCAGGCCCCGGCCGACCGCCACGGCGACCTCGCGTTCGCGGTCGGCCAGCGCGGTGACGCGGGCCCGCGCGCGGGAGCGCCGGTCGTCGGCGGCGGTGTCGGCCGCGTGCGCCATCAGCCGGCGGGTCACGGCGGGCGACAGGACGGGGTCGCCCGCGGCGACCTTGCGCACAGCGTCGACGATCTCGGCGGGCGGGGTGTCCTTCAGGACGAAGCCCGCGGCCCCCGCGCGCAGCGCCCGCAGCACCTGCTCGTCGGCGTGGAAGGTGGTGAGCACCACGACCTGCGGGGCGTTCTCGCGCCCGCGCAGCCGCTCGGTGGCGGTCAGGCCGTCCGTCCCGGGCATCCGGATGTCCATGAGGACGACGTCCGGGCGGGTGCGGTCGACCAGCGTCTCGGCCTCGGCGCCGTCGGCGGCCTCACCGACGACCGTGATGTCGTCGGCGCCGCCCATCATCAGCGACAGCCCGGCCCGCACCAAGGGGTCGTCGTCGACGAGGAGGAGTCTGATGGTGGCAGCAGTCATGGGAGTCACGTAATCACGCTCCGGCGGGGCCGGGCGCTCCCGCGTCACCTCCGCGTCATCCCCAGGGCAGCCACCCCCGTACCTCGAACCCGCCGTCCGCCGTGGGGCCGTGGCGGAGGGTGCCACCGGTGAGGGTGGCGCGTTCGGTGAGGCCGATCAGGCCCTGTCCGGAGCCCGGGACGGGGGGTACGTCGCGGTCGGGCGGGGCGTTGCGCACGGTCACGGTGAGTCCGTCGCCCGGCGCGCCGGTGACGGAGACGGACACCTCCGTGCCGGGGGCGTGTTTGCGGGCGTTGGTCAGGGCCTCCTGGGCGATGCGGTAGGCGGTGCGGCCCACGGCGGCGGGGACGGCGGCGGACTCGGCGACCCGTCCGGCGAGCGTGACCGTCATGCCGGCCTCCCGGGACTCGGTGACCAGCGCGTCGAGTGCCGCGAGGGTCGGCTGGGGCCGGCCGGCGTCGTCAGGTTCATCGGCGTGGCCGGTCCGCAGTACGCCGATGATCTCCCGCAGGTCCTGGAGGGCCTCGTGCGCGCTCTCCCGGATGACGCCCGCCGCCCGCGCCACCTCCTCGCGGGGCGCGTCCGGCCGGAACTCCAGCGCTCCCGCGTGCACGCTGAGCAGGGTGAGCCGGTGGGCGAGGACATCGTGCATCTCGCGGGCGATGTCCTCGCGGGCCAGCCGCTGCGCCTGCTCGGCCCGCAGCCGGGCCTCCGTCTCGGCACGCCGGGCCCGGTCCCGCAGGCTGACCAGGAGCTGCCGTTTGGACCGGGCGAGCATGCCCCAGCCCACCGCCGCGGTGGTCAGCAGGAAGCCGAAGAGGACGGCGCCCACGTAGGGGAGTTCGGGGTCCGGGCGCAGACGGTAGTAGAGGGGCTGGAGTGCGATGAAGGCGCCGCCCGTCCAGGCCACGTACCGGAACGGCCGGTGCACGGCGAGGGTGAAGAGGGACGCCAGGACGGCGCCGCCCGCGGTGGCGGAGACCAGCGACACCGGGACCAGGGCCACGGCGAGCCCGACCGGCCGGCGGCGCCGCAGCCAGACGGCGGCGCAGGCGAGGGCACCGACGAGCTGGTCGGCGGCCTGGACCCCGGGCGAGAGGCCCGGCTCGTTCTCCAGTGCGTCCGCCGTGAGCAGGCCGATGACGACGGCGAGCAGGAAGCAGGCCGTGTCGACGCACCAGTCGCGGGCGGTCCGCCGGGGCCGCCCGCCGGGCCGCGCGGGGTCCGGGTCCAGTTGCTCCGCCAGGGCGGACGGCAGCAGCCAGTGCCGTTCCTGGCGGGCCGGGGACGACGTGCTCCGTACGACTGTCACGGACGACGAATGTACGCATCGCGGGCCGCCGCCACCGCCCCGCGGACCGCATCTCCTACCTGAGTCGCACGACGGGAGACTTTCGTCGGCCGGGACGGCCGGCGGCCGGTACTTCCGTCGGAAAGGTCTCGCCCCGCGGCCGATGTGGGTGGGGGGTCCGCGGGGCGAGGGTCTGTCAGCATGAAGAAGTCGCTGGAACTACTGGGATTCCTGGCCGTCCTCCAGGGAGCGGCCGGTCTGCTGCACGAGTTCACCGACTGGCACATCGGCCTGGTGCAGCGGATCGGTTTCCTCGACGGCTACGGGATCTACGTGAACGTCGCCCTGCTCGTGCTGGGCTTCGCCCTGTGCGCCGCGGCCGACGGCGGACGCGGCACGCGGTGATCGGCAGCCGTGGTCGAACGGTCGTCAGCAGCCGTGATCGACCAGGTCGAACGAGGCGTAGTGGTCGGCGGTGTAGTAGTCCTCCCGGTACTCCTCACCGGTGACGATGCGGCGGGCGCCACGCGTGGAGGAGCCGGGGGTGATCACCGTGTACTCGTGGTAGTAGCCGGTGGACTGGCTGGGCAGAATGCCCTCGCGGTTCTGGAAGACGGTCCCGTCCTGCTCGAACGGGTAAGGGCCGCCCTGTTCGATCAGGTCGAGGGTGTCGTGCGCCTGGGACGGCAGGTCGCTGTAGCAGATGCTGCCGACCGCCGCGGGGGCGGCGGTGGCGGTGGTCGCGGAGACGGTGCCGCCCACGAGCAGGGCGGTCAGGGCTGCGGCGGCCGCGCCGACGCGGGCGGCGTGTGGGGGGAATCGCATGTCCACCATGATGACGCGCGTAGACGATGGCATGTCAATGACAAGGAGGAAGATTTCTCCGTCTCGCCCGATGAGTTTTCACGGGGTTAACCCGTGCACACGGCCGGTCCGCCTGCGGCACGGCGAGGAGCCCCGGGCGGCCCGGCGCCCGCGTCACCCGTCCACCGGCAGCTCGTACGTGCCGTACTCGGGGCGTCCCGCCGGCTCGTACGACTGGATGGTCACGCCCTTCGCCGTGATCCGCCCGCCGGTGTGCCGGAAGGCGGTCGGCGCGCCGCCCTCCTCGAACAGGCGCCGCCCGGCGCCCAGGACGACGGGGTAGGTCAGCAGGTGGAGGGTGTCGACGAGGCCGAGCGCGAACAGGGAGCGGGTGAGGACGCCGCTGCCGTGCGACAGGATCTCGCCGTCCGTGCGTTCTTTGGCCGCGGTGACCTCCGCGGCGAGGTCGGCGCCGAGCACGGTGGTGCCGGCCCACCCGGGGTCGGTGAGGGTGGTGGAAGCGACGTACTTCGGCAGGCCGTTCAGCTTCGAGGCGATCGGGTCGGCGGGGTCGGTGACCTTCGGCCAGTACGCGGCGAAGATGTCGTACGTACGGCGTCCGAGGAGGAAGGCGCCGACGCGGCCGTAGACCTCGTGGATGAACCGGTCGGTGTCCTCGTCGTCGAACGGGACGGCCCAGCCGCCCTGGCCGAAGCCGCCGCTGGTGTCCTCCTGGGGGCCGCCGGGGCCCTGGTAGACGCCGTCGAGGGTGACGAAGGTGGTGAGGACGAGCTTGCCCATGACGGGTGCCTGCCTTTCGCGCGCGGCGTATCCACTGTCATCAGGGCAGACTCCGCCCGTCCGCGCGACTCATCGCTTCCCGGCCACGTTTCCCGCCAGGCGGGCGCGGTCAGGCGGGCAGCTGCGTTCCGGCCCGCCTGGCCGCGCTGTCGTCCGGCCCGGTCAGCCGCCCAGTTCCTGGTGGCGGGCGGCCAGCCGGGCCGCGCCGTCCTCGGTGAGGGCGCCGAACAGGCGCAGGCGGGAGATGCCGCCGTCGGGGAAGATGTCCACGCGCGCGTGCGTGCCGACGGCCTCCTCGGCGAGGACGAAGCGGTGGTTGGTGTCGGGCTGGAGACGGGTGCGGGGCAGGATCTCGCGCCACTCGCCGCCCTCGCCGCCCTCGCCGTCCTTGACGGAGAGCGAGGCCCAGCCGGCCGCGTTGCCCTTGAGGTACGCCGTGTCGATCTCGACCGCGCGGATCCGGGAACGCTCGGCCAGGCGGTAGGCGATCCAGTCGTTGCCCCGGTCACGGCGGCGCCGGGTCTCCCAGCCGTCGTCCATCTTGCGGGAGCGGCCCGGCTGGATGGTGTTGGTGGCCGGCGAGTAGAAGAGGTCGGAGGCGTCCTCGACCCGGCCGCCGTTCTCCAGGGCGACCACGTCGAAGGTGCCGAGGGCGGCGAGCCACGCCGGGTCCGGGACGACCTCGCCGTGGACGCGCAGGCGGGCGATGCCGCCGTCGGGGTGCTGCTTCACCCTCAGGTGCGTGAAGCGCTGCTCGACGTCGACCGCGAAGCCGTTGGCCGCGTGGCCGCCGACGGGGGTGCGCGGGACGAGGGTCGTCCACTTGACGTCGTCGGCGAGGAGGTCCTCGGGGGACGGGGAGCCGGGCAGCGCGGTGCCCTCGACGGACACCGCCTGCGGGTGGTTGCCGCGGAAGTGCGCGGTGTCGACGACGATGCCCCGGATCACGCCGGGGGCACCGAGGCGGACCAGGGCCCAGTCGTGGTCGTCGTCGGCGGGCCAGGGGTGGCCGGCCGAGACGCCGCGGCGCCGGCGGGTCTCCCAGCCGTCCATGATCTTGCCCTTGTGCCCGAAGTGCTCGGGGTCGAACTCGGCCCGCCCGGGCACCAGCAGATTCTCCCGCTGGGCGAAGAACTCGTCGTTGGCGGCGACGACCCCGGCGCCCAGCCGCCGGTCGGCGAGGTTGGCGTGGTGCGTGAAGGGCAGCTCCGCGCTGCGGTAGTCCGCGTACGGGTCACCGCCCGCGTAGGGGTTCGCGTCGCCGGTGAACATCGAGGTCGCCGTCACAGTGATCAGTTCTGCCTTTCGTCGTCGGGCGGTGTGCGGACTTGGTGGTCGTGGTGGTGGCCGTGGTGGTCAGGGGTTCCGGGTGAGGAGCCGTCCCTTCGGTGCGGTGAACGCGCCGTCGGCCACCACGCGCTGTCCGCGCAGCCAGGTGGACTTGACGACGCCGTACAGGGTCCGGCCGGCGTACGCGGTGACGCGGTTGCGGTGCTGGAGGGCGGCCGGGTCGACGGTGAACGTCTCGTCGGGGGCGAGGACGGCGAAGTCGGCGTCGCGGCCCGCCTCGACGGCGCCCTTGCGGTCGAGTCCGGCCAGGGCGGCCGTACCCGCGGACATCCAGCGGACGACGTCCTCCAGCGCGTGGCCGCGGGCGCGGGCGGCGGTCCACATCGCGGGCAGGCTGAGCTGGAGGCCGGAGATGCCGCCCCAGGCGGTGGCGAAGTCGTCGGTCTTCAGGTCGGCGGTGGACGGCGAGTGGTCGGTGACGACGCAGTCGATGGTGCCGTCGGCCAGCGCCTGCCACAGCAGGTCCTGGTTGGCGGCCTCGCGGATGGGCGGGCAGCACTTGAACTCGCTGGCACCGTCCGGGACTTCCTCGGCGGTGAGGGTCAGGTAGTGCGGGCAGGTCTCGACGGTGAGGCGGACGCCCTCGGCCCTGGCCTCGGCTATCAGCGGCAGCGCGTCGCTGGAGGACAGGTGCAGGACGTGTACCCGGGCGTCGAACCGTTTCGCCTGGGCGATGAGGGCCGCGATGGCGCTGTTCTCGGCGTCGCGCGGGCGGCTGGCGAGGAAGTCCCGGTAGTGCGGGCCGCCTTGCTGCGGGGCGGCGGCCAAGTGGTCCGGGTCCTCGGCGTGCACGATCAGCAGGCCGTCGAAGGAGGCGATCTCGGCCAGGGACCGGGCGAGTTGCTCCTGGTCGAGGTGGGGGAACTCGTCCACGCCCGACGGGGACAGGAACGCCTTGAAGCCGAAGACCCCGGCCTCGTGCAGCGGGCGCAGGTCCTTGACGTTGTCGGGCAGGGCGCCGCCCCAGAAGCCGACGTCGATGTGGGCCTTGTCCGCGGCGACCTGCCGCTTGACGCGCAGGTGGTCGACGGTGGTGGTGGGCGGCAGCGAGTTGAGCGGCATGTCGACGAGGGTGGTGATGCCGCCGGCCGCGGCGGCGCGGGTGGCGGTCCAGAAGCCCTCCCACTCGGTGCGGCCGGGGTCGTTGACGTGCACGTGGGTGTCGACCAGGCCGGGCAGGACGACGTGGTCTCCGACGTCCTCCAGGCGGGCACCGGACGGGACGGGGGCGTCGTACGGCAGGACGGCGGTGATCGTGCCGTCGGTCACCGGGATCGACGCGGCGCGTGTCCCCTCCGGGGTGACGACCCGCGTGGAGCGCAGCACCAGTTCGGCTTCGGACACCCGAGCCCCTCTCTTTCGCCATGGAACGCACTTCAACGAACTGTTGAAGGAGCTTCCCCCTCCGCCTCCCCGGCGTCAAGAGGCACCCCCGGCCGCCGAAAGGCGCTCCCGGTCGGGCGCCCGCACGACGGGCACCCCTGGAGGTTTCCACAAAGTGGAAATACACTTTCGACAAGCAAAACGTAGCTACGCACGAGCAGGGAGTCAACCGGCCGCCGGGTAGGCTTCTGCCCTCCCGTCCGCCCCGAAAGGAACGTGCCGTGCCGTCGTCCAGCGCCAGCACCACCGACTCCGCCAAAACCACCGCGAGCGGCGGCGTCCAGTCCCTGGAGCGCGCCTTCGACCTGCTCGAACGGATGGCGGACGCGGGCGGCGAGGTCGGCCTGAGCGAGCTGTCCGCGAGCAGCGGGCTGCCGCTGCCCACCATCCACCGGCTGATGCGCACCCTGGTCGCCTGCGGCTACGTCCGTCAGCAGCCCAACCGCCGCTACGCGCTCGGCCCGCGCCTGATCCGCCTGGGCGAGTCGGCCTCCCGGCTGCTGGGCACATGGGCACGTCCGCACCTGGCCCGCCTGGTCGAGGAGACCGGCGAGACGGCGAACATGGCCCTGCTGGACGGGGACGAGATCGTGTACGTGGCGCAGGTGCCGTCCAAGCACTCGATGCGGATGTTCACCGAGGTGGGCCGGCGGGTGCTGCCGCACTCCACCGGCGTGGGCAAGGCGCTGCTCGCGGGTTTCCCGCCGGAAGAGGTGCGGGCACTGCTGGCCCGCACCGGAATGCCCGCCGCCACGGAGAAGACGATCACCACGCCGGACGGTTTCCTGGCGGCGCTGGAGGAGGTGCGGCGCCAGGGGTACGCGATCGACGACAACGAGCAGGAGATCGGCGTGCGCTGCCTGGCCGTCCCGGTGCCCGACTCCCCCACCGCCGCGGCCATCTCGATCTCCGGTCCGGCCGGCCGTGTCACCGAGGCGGCCACCGCCACGATCGTGCCGGTACTGCGGCAGGTGGCGGCGGAACTCTCCCAGACGCTGCTGGCCTCGGGCGGCGGCTCGGCGGCCTGACGCCGCGCCGGCCCGACCGCGACCATCCGGCTACGACCGCGAGGGCCCCCCGAAGAGTTCCACGGCGTGACGGACCTCCGTCAGGCCGGCCGACAGAGCGCTGACCGAGCCGATCGCGCCGGCGAGCAGCAACAGGGAGCGGCGCAGCCGCGGCACCTCCGGCACCCCGGCGGCGGCCATCGCGGCGAGGTCGGCCAACTCCTCCTCGGCGACGCCCCGGTCGGGGAACTCCGCGGGCAACGCGGCCAGCCGCCGGCGCAGCCGCGCCACCGCGGTCCGCAGTTCCTGGACCCGCACGTCCTCGTCACCGTCGGCCGCTCGCTTCTGCCCCACGCTACGCAACACAGCCCCTCCCCCTGGCACCCCGTTGTGCGCCCGTCACGCGATCCCGTTTCCCCCCGGAGCCTGTCCGACGATGCCCGCCGTCGCCCGGAGGCAGGCGGGCACCGTCGGACAGGCTCTGGCCCCCGACGGCGCTGGTCGGGCGCCGAGGGGATGCGGGTCAGTAAACGCCACCCGGTACGCGCACGCCACAGCGGGGGCCGAAATTCAGTGTCCCGAAACCCCCCGCTCGCCGGGACGCCGTTCGCCGAACTCCGGTATGCAGGACGCATGAAGACATACGAAGAGCAGGTCACCGGCCTGCTGTTGGCGGCGGGCGGCGGGCGGCGGCTGGGCGGACGCCCCAAGGCGCTGCTGGAACACCGCGGCCGGCCACTGGCCGAGCATGCGGTACTCGCCCTGCGCGCGGCCGGCTGCGCCCGCGTGCACGTGGTCCTGGGGGCGCGCGCGGAGACCGTACGCGCGCGGGCGGCTCTGAACGGGTGCGTCCTGGTGGACAACCCGGACTGGGAGCAGGGCATGGGTGGTTCCCTGCGCGCCGGGCTGGACTCCCTGGCCGGTACGGGCGCGCGGGCCGCGCTCGTCTGCCTGGTGGACCAGCCCGGCATCGGCGCCGAGGCGATGGCCCGGGTCCGCGCCGCCTTCCGGGACGAGACGTCACTGGTCTCGGCCGCCTACGACGGCGTACGCGGACATCCCGTGCTCCTCGGCGCGGCGCACTGGGCGGGCGTCACCGCGACTGCCGCCGGGGACCGGGGGGCACGCGCCTATCTGAAGGCGCACGCGCGGGAGCTGACGCTCGTCGAGTGCGCGGACGTGGCGCGGCCCTACGACATCGACACCGAGGCGGACCTCGTCCACCTCGACGAGTGAACGCGCCGCACCGGTGTCTCGACATCAACAAAACATTGAACTTCCACCATGAGGAAACTACTATCCACTGATCAGAAGCTTGCCGCCCGCTGAAGGAAGTGACAGCTCATGTCCGCACCAGCGCCGTCCCCGCTGGCCATCGTCGACGCCGAGCCCCTGCCCCGGCAGGAGGAGGTCCTCACCGACGCGGCGCTCGCCTTCGTGGCCGAGCTGCACCGGCGGTTCACGCCCCGTCGCGACGGACTCCTCGCCCGCCGCGCGGAGCGCCGCGCCGAGATCGCCCGCACCTCCACGCTCGACTTCCTCCCCGAGACCGCCGCGATCCGCGCGGACGACTCCTGGCGGGTGGCCCCGGCCCCGGCCGCGCTGAACGACCGCCGGGTGGAGATCACCGGTCCCACCGACCGCAAGATGACGATCAACGCGCTCAACTCCGGCGCCCGGGTCTGGCTCGCCGACTTCGAGGACGCCTCGGCCCCGACCTGGGAGAACGTCGTCCTCGGCCAGCTCAACCTGATCGACGCCTACACCCGGAACATCGACTTCACGGACGCCGGGTCGGGCAAGTCCTACGCCCTGAAGGCCGACGAGGAACTGGCCACGGTCGTCATGCGCCCCCGCGGCTGGCACCTGGACGAGCGCCACCTGCGGCTCGACGGCACCCCGGTCCCCGGCGCGCTGGTCGACTTCGGCCTGTACTTCTTCCACAACGCCCAGCGGCTGATCGACCTCGGCAAGGGCCCGTACTTCTACCTTCCCAAGACGGAGTCCCACCTGGAGGCCCGCCTCTGGAACGAGGTCTTCGTCTTCGCGCAGGAGTACTGCGGCATCCCGCAGGGCACCGTCCGCGCCACCGTCCTGATCGAGACGATCACGGCCGCCTACGAGATGGAGGAGATCCTCTACGAACTGCGCGACCACGCCTCGGGGCTGAACGCCGGCCGCTGGGACTACCTCTTCTCGATCGTGAAGAACTTCCGCGACGGCGGCGAGAAGTTCGTCCTGCCGGACCGCAACGCGGTGACGATGACCGCCCCGTTCATGCGCGCGTACACCGAACTCCTCGTCCGCACCTGCCACAAGCGCGGCGCGCACGCGATCGGGGGCATGGCGGCGTTCATCCCGTCCCGCCGGGACGCCGAGGTCAACAAGGTGGCCTTCGAGAAGGTCCGCGCCGACAAGGACCGCGAGGCCGGCGACGGTTTCGACGGTTCCTGGGTCGCCCACCCCGACCTGGTGCCGATCGCCATGGAGTCCTTCGACAAGGTCCTCGGCGACAAGCCGCACCAGAAGGACCGGCTGCGCGAGGACGTCGACGTCAAGGCCGCCGACCTGATCGCCATCGACTCCCTGGACGCCAAGCCGACGTACGCGGGTCTGGTCAACGCCGTCCAGGTCGGCATCCGTTACATCGAGGCGTGGCTGCGCGGTCTCGGCGCGGTCGCCATCTTCAACCTGATGGAGGACGCGGCCACCGCCGAGATCTCCCGCTCCCAGATCTGGCAGTGGATCAACGCCGGTGTCGTCCTCGACAACGGCGAACGGGTCACCGCGGAGCTTGCCCGCGAGGTCGCCGCCGAGGAACTGGCCGCCATCCGCGCCGAGACCGGCGAGGAGGCGTTCGCCTCCGGCAACTGGCAGCAGGCCCACGACCTGCTGCTGACGGTCTCCCTCGACGACGACTACGCCGACTTCCTGACCCTGCCGGCGTACGAGCAGCTCAAGGGCTGAGGTTCACGCCGTCCGCTCCGAGTGGCCCAAGGTCCTGCCCGGGGCCACTCGGTCGCGTACGGCCCGCTTGACGGCCGTCGGCTCGGGGAAGCCCTGCTCGCGGCGGTCCCAGACCACCTCGTCGCCGACCCGCACGACGAACACCCCGCCCGTGCCCGGCTTGAGCGCCAGTTCGGTCAGCTCGGCCTCGAAGGTGGTCAGCAGTTCCTGCGCCAGCCAGGCCGCCCGGGGCAGCCAGCGGCACTGGGTGCAGTACTCGATCTCCACACGCCGTACGTCGTCCGTCATCCGCCGCTTCCCTTGAGGTGTACCGACCAGTCCTGTGCCGCCGCCGGTTTGCCGTGCAGGTCGGGGACCCGCTTGAGCCAGTCCGGCCGGCCCTGCCGGGTACGGGCCGCGCGTCGGGCGTCCTCGGCGGCGAGTTCCTCCCGGGTGGGGAAGTCGGTGGGGAGCCAGGCGGCGGACGCCCGTACGCGCGCGTGGAGGTGGTCCACGTAAGCCCGGCGCGCGTCGTCGGGGCCGGCGAAGCCCTCCTCGGCGGCCAGCCAGGCGTCCGGGACCTCGGCGGTGATCTCGCGCAGCAGCCGCTCGGTCACCCGGGGCGCGAGTTCCGTGTCGGCGGCCCGTACGTCGGGGGCGTAGCGGCCCAGCGCGTGGTGGCGGAAGTCGTACGCCTTGCCGGGGTCGGCGCTCTCCCAGCGGTGGTGGAAGACGAGGGCGGCGCCGTGGTCGATGAGCCACAGCCGCGGCGGTACGGTGCCCAGGGTGGGCCAGATCATCAGGTTGGAGCTGTGCACCGTGCGGTCGACGTTGGCGGTGAGGGCGTCGAACCAGACGATCCGCCCGGCCTCCAGCGGATCGACCGGGAAGGTCCGGGCCGCCTCGGGGGTGAAGTCCGCAGCACCCGGCAGATGGTCCATGCCTAGGTTGACGCCGGCGCTGACCCGGTGGAGTTCGCGCACCTCCTGGTGCGGCTCGCTCTCCGCGATCGCCGGGTCGAAGCCGACCAGCACCAGCTCGGGAAAGCGCAGCCCCAGCGCCCGCGCCAGCTCCCCGACGATCACCTCGGCGACCAGCGCCTTGCGGCCCTGGGCCGAGCCGGTGAACTTGACGACGTACGTTCCGCAGTCGTCGGCCTCGACGACCGCGGGGACGGAGCCGCCGGAGTGCAGGGGTTCGACGTAGCGGGTGGCGGTGACGTGTCTCAGCATCTGCGCAGCCGACCTAGCCCTTCAGTCATGCGAACCACGGCCGCCCTCCGAGGTACCGGCCGGGCGCCTCCGCCCTCGTCGGGCCCGCGTCGGGCCCGCGTCGGCCCTGGGGAGCATTCCCGCTCCCGCCCGCGCAGGCACCCTGCCGAGTATTCCACGGCTGCTTCGCGTCCGCCGCAGCGGTGGAGCGGTCACTGACGTGAAAGGCCGGGCGTGACGGCCCCGGTCATCGGCCACGGTCGCCAGGTGAGGGTGACGGGTCGGTGAACAGTCGGTTCGCGTCATCGATCCGTTGATCTTTATTGGCCTGCGCGTCGCCGATGTCGCGGACGATCACTCCGCCATGTTCCCAGCACACGCGTCTTCCGGCTGCTCCGGCCCCTCGGCCTCCGTCCCCGCGGTGGGGCTCGTCGCGCTTGCCCGCTCGGGGCGTCGCCCGGCCGGGCGGCCGACGGGAAGCACACCCGCGGTGGGCACCGACGGTGACGGATCGGAACGCCGTCGATGAGCATCCAGGTCTCGCCGCAGCTGAACAACCTGCTGTTCGTCCTGATCGGCGAGAAAATGCTGCAGGCCGACGAGGACAAGGCCTACGCCAACGGCAAGCCCTACGGACGGCTGTCGCGGCGGGTGCGGGAACTGTC
>NZ_JBVHEO010000008.1:0-316689 GCF_055562815.1 Streptomyces sp. NPDC016677
CTTCGGTCTTGCGTTTCCGACTCTATCAGATCCTTTTCCGATCCGATTTCCTCGGTGCTTTCCAGGTTCCCGCTTCCGCGTTTCCCTTTCCGGCGGTTCCGACTTTATCAGAAGTTCTGAGTCGGATTTCCGCTCCCGGGGCTCCGGACCGTGAGTTGGTCGGGTGCCCCCCCTGAGCGGAGTTGTAAACGTACTGGAGCGGGGCGCCTCGATGCAAATCGAGGCGCCCCGCTCCAGGTTGGCGCGGACGGACGTCCGACGGTCCGTCAGACCTCCACCACCACGGGGAGGATCATCGGGCGGCGCCGGTAGGTGTCCGAGACCCACTTGCCCAGGGTGCGGCGGATCAGCTGCTGGAGCTGGTGCGGTTCGACGACACCGTCCTGGGCCGAGCGCTCCAGTGCCTCGACGACCTTGGGCAGGACCGCGGCGAAGGCCGAGTCCTCGATGCCCGAACCGCGGGCCTGGACGTGCGGGCCGCCGGTGATCTTGCCGGTGGACGAGTCCATCACCACGAAGACCGAGATGATGCCCTCGTCGCCGAGGATCTTGCGGTCCTTCAGGGCCGGCTCGCCCACGTCACCGACGGAGAGTCCGTCGACGTAGACGTATCCGGCCTGGACCTTGCCCGAGATCTTCGCCTTGCCCTCGACCAGGTCGACGGCGACGCCGTCCTCGGCGATGACGATGCGGTCGTGCGGGACGCCGGTCAGGGCGCCGAGTTCGGCGTTGGCGCGCAGGTGGCGCCATTCGCCGTGGACCGGCATCAGGTTCTTCGGGCGGCAGATGTTGTAGAAGTACAGCAGTTCGCCGGCCGAGGCGTGACCCGAGACGTGGACCTTGGCGTTGCCCTTGTGGACGACGTTGGCGCCCCAGCGGGTCAGGCCGTTGATCACGCGGTAGACCGCGTTCTCGTTGCCGGGGATGAGGGACGAGGCCAGGATGACCGTGTCGCCCTGGACGATGCGGATCTGGTGGTCGCGGTTGGCCATGCGGGACAGGGCGGCCATCGGTTCGCCCTGGGAACCCGTGCAGACCAGGACCACCTCGTGGTCGGGGAGGTCGTCGAGGGTCTTGACGTCCACCACCAGGCCCGGGGGGACCTTCAGGTAGCCGAGGTCTCTCGCGATGCCCATGTTGCGGACCATCGAGCGGCCGACGAAGGCTACCCGGCGGCCGTACTCGTAAGCGGCGTCCAGGATCTGCTGGATGCGGTGGACGTGGCTGGCGAAGCTGGCCACGATGATCCGCTTGCGGGCGTTGGCGAAGACCGTGCGCAGGACGTTCGAGATGTCCCGCTCGGGCGGGACGAAGCCCGGGACCTCGGCGTTCGTGGAGTCGGAGAGGAGGAGGTCGATGCCCTCCTCGCTGAGGCGCGCGAACGCGTGCAGGTCGGTGAGACGGCCGTCCAGCGGGAGCTGGTCCATCTTGAAGTCGCCGGTGTGCACCGCCATGCCCGCGGGGGTGCGGATGGCGACGGCCAGGGCGTCCGGGATGGAGTGGTTGACGGCGACGAACTCGCAGTCGAAGGGACCGATGCGCTCCCGGTGCCCCTCCGCCACCTGCAAGGTGTAGGGGCGGATGCGGTGCTCCTGGAGCTTGGCCTCGATGAGGGCCAGGGTCAGCTTGGAGCCGATCAGCGGGATGTCCGGCTTCTCGCGGAGGAGGTAGGGGACGCCGCCGATGTGGTCCTCGTGACCGTGGGTGAGGACGATGCCCTCGATGTCGTCGAGGCGGTCCCGGATCGACGAGAAGTCCGGCAGGATCAGGTCGATTCCGGGCTGCTCCTCCTCGGGGAAGAGCACTCCGCAGTCGACGATCAGCAGACGGCCGCCGTACTCGAAGACCGTCATGTTGCGGCCGATCTCGCCGAGGCCGCCGAGCGGGGTGACCCGCAGGCCGCCTTCGGGGAGCGGCGGGGGCGAGCCCAGTTCAGGATGCGGATGACTCAAAAGACTCTCCTCACCACGCACGCCACGTACCGGTGGGCACGTGGCGCGCATGACGTTCGTGCGGTTGCGTTGGATGGTGTGGGACGCGGGCACCGGTGGCCCGCTTGTTCAGTTGTGGGGTCTTGCGAAGTCTGTTGTCAGAGCTGTACCCCGCCGGCGGCAAGATCGATCTTGAGCTGTTCGGTCTCCTCGGGCGTCAGCTCGACCATGGGCGCGCGCAGCGGTCCGGCGGGCAGGCCCTGGAGGGCGAGCGCCGCCTTGGACGTCATGACGCCCTGGGTGCGGAACATGCCGGTGAAGACCGGGAGCAGCTTCTGGTGGATCTCCAGTGCCTTCTGCACGTCGCCCGCGACGTACGCGTCGACCAGGGAGCGCAGCTCGGGGGTGACGACGTGGCCGACGACCGAGACGAAGCCGACCGCGCCGACCGAGAGCAGGGGGAGGTTCAGCATGTCGTCGCCGGAGTACCAGGCCAGACCGGAGTGGGCGATGGTCCAGCTCGCGCGGCCGAGGTCGCCCTTGGCGTCCTTGTTGGCGACGATCCTCGGGTGCTCGGCGAGCCGGACGATGGTCTCCGTGTTGATCGGGACGCCGCTGCGGCCGGGGATGTCGTAGAGCATGACCGGCAGCTCGGCGGCGTCGGCGACGGCCTTGAAATGCCGGTAGAGGCCCTCCTGCGGGGGCTTGTTGTAGTACGGGGTGACGACGAGCAGGCCCGTGGCGCCGGCCTTCTCGGCGGCGTGGGTCAGCTCGACGCTGTGGCGGGTGTCGTTGGTGCCGACTCCGGCGACGACGTGGGCGCGGTCGCCGACCGCCTCCACGACGGCCCGTACGAGGTCCGCCTTCTCCGCATCGCTGGTGGTGGGGGACTCGCCGGTGGTGCCGTTGACGATCAGGCCGTCGTTGCCTGCGTCCACCAGGTGGGCGGCGAGCCGCTGCGCGCCGTCGAGGTCGAGTGCGCCGTCCGCCGTGAAGGGCGTGACCATGGCGGTGAGGACCCGCCCGAAGGGGGTCTGCGGAGTGGAGGTCGGAGCCATGGGTTACACGCTACTCGTTGCTCGGGGCGGGGTCTGCCCTCGGGGGACGCGGCACCGGGGCGGAGGCGGAGCCCGGCACTGCCTGCTCGGGGGTTCAAGCAGTGCCGGGTCCGTTCGATCAGGCTAGATGAACTTCATGAAATGCCGCAATACGGACACTTCAGGCGGCTGATCGCACCTGCGTGCCTTGGTGTGCGGGCTACGGGGCCACGCGGCCGTTGGCGTTGAAGGCCGCGTGGGTCAGCGGCATCAGGCGCTGCCACTCCGCTTCCATCTTCTCGCCGACCATTTCGATCTCCCGCTGCGGGAAGGACGGGACCTTGGCCAGCTCGTGCTGGGTGCGCAGGCCGAGGAAGTGCATCAGCGAGCGGGCGTTGCAGGTGGCGTACATGGAGGAGTACAGACCGACGGGGAGCACGGCGCGGGCGACCTCGCGGGCGACGCCGGCGGCGAGCATCTCGCGGTAGGTCTCGTACGCCTGGCGGTAGGAGTCGGCCATCGCGCGGCCGACCAGCTCCTGCTGGGCCTCGGTGCCCTCGACGAAGCGGTACTTGCCCGGGCGGCCCTCCTGGACCAGCTTGCGGGAGGCGTCGGGGACGTAGAAGACCGGCTGCAGCTCCCGGTAGCGGCCGGACTCCTCGTTGTAGGACCAGCCGACGCGGTGGCGCATGAACTCGCGGAAGACGAAGATCGGGGCGCTGATGAAGAAGGTCATCGAGTTGTGCTCGAACGGGCTGCCGTGCCGGTCCCGCATGAGGTAGTTGATCAGGCCCTTGGACCGCTCCGGGTCCTTGTCCAGCTCGGCCAGGGACTGCTCGCCGACCGTCGAGACCCGGGCGGCGAAGAGGACGTCGGCGTCGGAGGCGGTGTGCTTCACCAGCTCGACGGTGACGTCGCTGCGCAGGTCGATCTTGAAGTCGTCTTCGGGCGTGTCGGGGGTCACGGTGGGGAGGGCCTTCCGGTCTCGGCAGCTTGCGGACGCCACTCTACGGCGGACACGAAACGGGGCGTTCACGGCCGTGCCGCGATGAAGTCGGTGAAACGGGGCACCTTCGGTGGTGTCCGTTCGTCTGTACAGACAGGTGTTCTTCGACTTCTGGAAGGAGACGTCCTCATGATGCGCCGGCGTGAACCCGTCCCGTTCGCCTTCGTCGCCGAGGCCGACAGGTTCCGCAGCAATGTCACTCCCCCGCCCCCTGAGCGCATGTCGTTCGGCCAGTTGGCCGGGCGCTGGCTGCTCGGGCTGACCATAGTGGCGGGGCTGGTGGGTTCCCTGGTGATCGGGATGCCCGCGCTGTCCCTCGACCACTCCTCGCACCAGGCGCAGCAGTCACAGGCGTCGTCCGGCAAGCGCTGAGCCGTCACCGCGCCGCCGGGGCGCCGCGACTCCGTCCGGGCCCCCTAGGGTGGTGACCGGGGACACAGGTCGATAACCTCACCGGGCACAGCCCACGCATGGAGCGAGTGAGGACCAGCCGTGCCCCTGACCTTCCTGACGGCCGACCGTGCCTTCGACACGGCCGACGACGTCGCGTTGCCGTACGACGACCGGGACCGGTGGCGGCGGCCCTACCGCCCCGGCCCCTGGCGCGTCGGCGCGTCCGCGCTGATGCTGCTGCTGGCGTCGTTCGTACTGTTCTCGACGGTGGCCATCGCCGCGACGGGGACCGTGGCCTCGGCCGGCGTGGTCTTCGGCGTCGCCCTGGTCGTCATCGTCTGCGCGCTGCGGCTGCTGCGGATGGGCACGTGGGTGAGCGCGCGGGGCGTGCGCCGGGTGGGCTTCCTGGTCAGCCGTACGGTGCCGTGGGAGCGGATCGTCGAGGTGCGGACGGTGCAGCAGCCGGTGCGCTGGCTCGGGCTGCCCCGGACGGTGCAGGGACAGGCGCTGGTCATGTCCTGCCGGGGGCGGGACGCCGGCACCCTGCCGCCGCTGCTGACCACGCACAACGCCGACTTCCTCGCCCGGCCGGAGGGGTTCGACCGGGCCGCCGACGCCGTGGAGGCGTGGGGCGCGGAGTACCGGATCGGCTGAGCGGCGTACGACATGCCGGTGGCCCGGCCCCGCGAAGGCGGGGACCGGGCCACCGGCATGTCGCGGGCCTGGTCAGGCCGTCTCGGTGTGCGGCTCGGCCGTGCCGTCGTGCAGTCTGATCGCGCGCTGCATCGCCTTGCGGGCGCGCGGGGTGTCCCGGGCGTCCTGGTAGGCGACGGCCAGGCGGAACCAGCTGCGCCAGTCGTCGGGGGCGTCCTCGGTCTCGGCCTTGCGGCGGGCGAAGACCTCGTCGGCCGAGTCGCGGTCGATCCGGCCGCTCGGGGTGCGCTTCAGCTCGTCGACGGGCAGGGCGCCCTCGGCGTCCAGTTCGGCGGCGAGCCGGTTGGCCTTGCGGACGAACTGGGTGTTCTTCCACAGGAACCACACCCCGATCACCGGCAGCACCAGCACCGAGACGCCGAGGACGACGGTGACGGGGGTGCCGGCCTCGATGAGCAGCACGCCGCGGCTGCCGACCAGGACGAAGTAGAAGACCAGGACGGCGGCGGTGACGGCGTAGGTGATCTTGGCGCGCATGGGAATCAGGGGCTCAGTTCAGGTCCAGGAAGTGTTCCAGGCCGAAGGTGAGGCCGGGAGTGGTGACCACGCGGCGGGCGCCGAGCAGGATGCCCGGCATGAAGCTGCTGTGGTGCAGGGAGTCGTGCCGGACGGTGAGGGTCTCGCCCTCGGCGCCCAGCAGGACCTCCTGGTGCGCGAGGAGCCCGCGCAGCCGGACCGCGTGCACCGGGACGCCGTCCACGTCCGCGCCGCGGGCGCCGTCCAGGGCGGTGGCAGTGGCGTCGGGCGCCGGAGCGGTGCCTGCCTTCTGCCGCGCCTCGGCGATGAGCTGGGCGGTGCGGGTGGCCGTGCCGCTGGGGGCGTCGACCTTGTTCGGGTGGTGCAGCTCGACGACCTCGACGGACTCGAAGTACGGGGCGGCGATCTGCGCGAACTTCATGGTGAGGACGGCGCCGATGGAGAAGTTGGGCGCGATGAGGACGCCCGTCCCCGGCGACGCGTCGAGCCAGGTCCTGAGCTGCGCGAGGCGGTCGTCGGTCCAGCCCGTGGTGCCGACGACGGCGTGGATGCCGTGGCGCAGGCAGTGGTCGAGGTTGTCCATGACCGAGGCGGGGGTGGTCAGCTCGACGGCGACCTGGGCGCCGCTCTCGGTCAGCGTCTCCAGGGAGTCGCCCCGGCCGAGGGCGGCCACCAGCTCCATGTCCTCGGCGGCCTCGACCGCCCGTACCGCCTCGGAGCCGATCCGGCCCTTGGCGCCGAGGACGGCCACGCGCAGCTTGCTCATGTCTGTTGCTTCCTTACCGACGGGTGGGTCAGGCGACGGCGTCGTGCAGCCGGGCCGCCTGCTTGTCCTTCAGCGGGCCGATGACCGACAGCGAGGGCCGCCGTCCCAGGATGTCGCGGGCGACCTCGCGGACGTCGTCCGGGGTGACCGAGGCTATCCGGGCCAGCATGTCGTCGACCGACAGCTGCTCGCCCCAGCACAGTTCGCTCTTGCCGATACGGTTCATCAGCGCGCCGGTGTCCTCCAGGCCGAGGACCGTGGAGCCGCGGAGCTGGCCGATGGCGCGGTCGATCTCCTCGTCGGGCAGGCCGTGCTCGGCGACCTGGTCGAGTTCGTCGCGGCAGATCTTCAGCACGTCGTGCACCTGGGAGGGCCGGCAGCCCGCGTAGACGCCGAAGAGACCGCAGTCGGCGAAGCCCGAGGTGTACGAGTACACGCTGTACGCCAGGCCGCGCTTCTCGCGGACCTCCTGGAAGAGGCGGGAGGACATGCCGCCGCCGAGGGCGGTGTTCAGCACGCCCAGCGCCCAGCGGCGCTCGTCGGTGCGGGCCAGGCCCGGCATGCCGAGCACGACGTGGGCCTGCTCGGTCTTGCGGCCGAGCAGTTCGACGCGGCCCGCGGTGCGGATGGCGCGGCGGCCGTCGCGCGGGGCGATCGGCCGGGCTGCCGGGTCCTTGAGGGCGCCGGCCTTCTCGAAGGCGGCGCGGACCTGGCGTACGACCTTGTTGTGGTCGACGTTGCCGGCGCAGGCGACCACCAGGTGGGTGGGGTCGTAGTGCCGCTTGTAGAAGCGGCGGATGCGGTCGGCGGTGAGGGCGTTGACCGTGTCGACGGTGCCGAGGACCGGGCGGCCCAGCGCGGTGTCGCCGAACATGGTGTGCGCGAACAGGTCGTGCACGCAGTCGCCCGGGTCGTCCTCGGTCATCGCGATCTCTTCGAGGATGGCGCCGCGCTCGACGTCCACGTCCTCTTCGAGGATGAGCGAGCCGGTCAGCATGTCGCAGACGACGTCGATGGCGAGCGGCAGGTCGGCGTCGAGCACGCGCGCGTAGTAGCACGTGTACTCCTTCGCCGTGAACGCGTTCATCTCGCCGCCGACCGCGTCGAGGGCCGCGGAGATGTCCAGGGCGCTGCGCCGGGCGGTGCCCTTGAAGAGCAGGTGCTCCAGGTAGTGCGTGGCGCCGTTCAGGGACGGGGTCTCGTCGCGGGAGCCGACGTGCGCCCAGATGCCGAAGGTCGCGGAGCGGACCGAGGGCAGGGTCTCGGTGACGATGCGCAGGCCGCCGGGGAGGGTGGTGCGGCGGACGGTGCCGATGCCGTTCTCGCCCTTGATCAGGGTTTGGGTACGGGCGACGGCCCGCGCCTCCGGGGAGGTGCGGGCCGTCGCCTGGGAGCTACGGGACGTCACTGGTCGGCGTCGTCCTTCTTCGTCTCGTCGGCGGACTCTTCGCCCTCGATCACGGGGATCAGGGAGAGCTTGCCGCGGGAGTCGATCTCGGCGATCTCGACCTGGACCTTCTGGCCCACGCCGAGCACGTCCTCGACGTTCTCCACGCGCTTGCCGCCGGCGAGCTTGCGGATCTGCGAGATGTGCAGCAGGCCGTCCTTGCCGGGGAGCAGGGAGACGAAGGCGCCGAACGTCGTCGTCTTCACGACCGTACCCAGGTAGCGCTCGCCGACCTCGGGCATCGTCGGGTTGGCGATGCCGTTGATCGTCGTACGGGCGGCCTCGGCGGAGGGGCCGTCGGCGGCACCGATGTAGATGGTGCCGTCGTCCTCGATGGTGATCTCGGCGCCGGTGTCCTCCTGGATCTGGTTGATCATCTTGCCCTTGGGGCCGATGACCTCACCGATCTTGTCCACCGGGATCTTGACGGTGATGATCCGCGGGGCGTTCGGGGACATCTCGTCCGGCGTGTCGATCGCTTCCATCATCACGTCGAGGATGTGGAGGCGGGCGTCACGGGCCTGCTTGAGGGCGGCGGCCAGGACGGAGGCGGGGATGCCGTCCAGCTTGGTGTCGAGCTGGAGGGCGGTCACGAACTCCTTGGTGCCGGCGACCTTGAAGTCCATGTCGCCGAAGGCGTCCTCCGCACCGAGGATGTCGGTGAGGGTGACGTAGTGGGTCTCGCCCTCGATCTCCTGGGAGATCAGGCCCATGGCGATACCGGCGACGGGGGCCTTCAGCGGCACACCGGCGTTCAGCAGCGACATGGTGGAGGCGCAGACCGAGCCCATGGACGTCGAGCCGTTGGAGCTCAGCGCCTCGGAGACCTGGCGGATCGCGTAGGGGAACTCCTCGCGCGTCGGCAGGACCGGCACGAGGGCGCGCTCGGCGAGGGCGCCGTGGCCGATCTCGCGGCGCTTGGGGGAGCCGACGCGGCCGGTCTCGCCGGTGGAGTACGGCGGGAAGTTGTAGTTGTGCATGTAGCGCTTGCGGGTCACCGGGGAGAGGGTGTCCAGCTGCTGCTCCATGCGGAGCATGTTGAGGGTGGTGACGCCCAGGATCTGGGTCTCGCCACGCTCGAACACCGCGGAGCCGTGCACGCGCGGGATGGCCTCGACCTCGGCGGCGAGCGTACGGATGTCCGTGACGCCGCGGCCGTCGATGCGCTTCTTCTCCTTGATGACACGCTCGCGGACCAGGGTCTTGGTCAGCGAGCGGTACGCGGCGGAGATCTCCTTCTCGCGGCCCTCGAACTCCGGCAGGAGCTTCTCGGCGGCGAGCGCCTTGACGCGGTCCAGCTCGGCCTCGCGCTCCTGCTTGCCGGCGATGGTGAGCGCCTGGGCCAGCTCGGGCCGGACGGCGGCGGTGAGCGCCTCCAGGACGTCGTCCTGGTAGTCGAGGAAGACCGGGAACTCGCCGGTGGGCTTGGCGGCCTTGGCGGCGAGGTCGGCCTGGGCGCGGCAGAGCACCTTGATGAAGGGCTTCGCGGCCTCCAGACCGGCGGCCACGACCTCCTCGGTGGGGGCCTCGGCGCCGCCCTCGACCAGCTTGATGGTCTTCTCGGTGGCCTCGGCCTCGACCATCATGATCGCGACGTCGCCGTCCTCCAGGGTGCGGCCCGCGACGACCATGTCGAAGACGGCGTCCTCGAGCTCGGTGTGGGTCGGGAACGCCACCCACTGGCCGCGGATCAGCGCGACGCGGACGCCGCCGATCGGGCCGGAGAAGGGCAGGCCGGCCAGCTGGGTGGACGCGGACGCGGCGTTGATCGCGACGACGTCGTACAGGTGGTCGGGGTTGAGCGCCATGACCGTGCAGACGACCTGGATCTCGTTGCGCAGGCCCTTCTTGAAGGACGGGCGCAGCGGGCGGTCGATCAGGCGGCAGGTGAGGATGGCGTCCTCGGAGGGACGGCCCTCGCGCCGGAAGAAGCTGCCGGGGATCTTGCCGGCGGCGTACATCCGCTCCTCGACGTCCACCGTGAGGGGGAAGAAGTCGAGCTGGTCCTTGGGGTTCTTCGAGGCGCTGGTGGCCGACAGCACCATGGTGTCGTCGTCCAGGTAGGCCACGGCGGAACCGGCGGCCTGCTTGGCGAGGCGGCCGGTCTCGAAGCGGATGGTGCGGGTGCCGAAGGGGCCGTTGTCGATGACGGCCTCGGCGTAGTGGGTCTCGTTCTCCACTATGGTCTTCTCCATTACGTTCAGTTACATGTCGTCTTCCGTCCCGCCTCGCCCGTGTGGCGGGGGGACGGTGATGGAGAAGCGTCCGGTGCGGGCCGGTCTTCGATCGAAGCCCCCGGCGTTCTTTCCCCGAGGGCCACTACCGAGGACCGGCGGCGGCGCGGTGACGCTTCTCCTCGTCTCTTCGTCTCGTCGGTGCAGTGCGGTCGCGTTCTCTACCACACTACAAAGTGGCGGTGACACCGCGCACGTACAGCAAAGGGAGCGGCTCCCGATCGTGGGGAACCGCTCCCTTCACGGCGTCTTACTTGGCGCCCGCCGCACCGCGGCGGATGCCGAGGCGGTCGACCAGGGCGCGGAAGCGCTGGATGTCCTTCTTGGCCAGGTACTGCAGCAGCCGGCGGCGCTGACCGACCAGGATCAGCAGACCACGACGGGAGTGGTGGTCGTGCTTGTGGGTCTTGAGGTGCTCGGTCAGGTCGGAGATCCGACGGGACAGCAGGGCGACCTGGACCTCGGGGGAGCCGGTGTCGCCCTCCTTGGTACCGAACTCGGAGATGATCTGCTTCTTCACAGCGGCGTCGAGAGACACGCGTGCTCCTTCAAGGTCTTCATGAGCCTTCGAGCGCCCCCGGTCTGCTTCTCGGGGGAACTTCCGTTAACTCGGAAGGCTGGGTCCGCTGGGCGCGGCCTCCAGGCACGTGAGGTGGTCCGGGGGCGCGTACACACACGGCCGTCAGCCAGCGTACCAGTCCCCTCGCGGGCCTCAGACGCCGCCGCGGACCTTGTTGTAGACGTCGAGGACGGCCAGGCAGATCGGGACCAGGGACAGCAGCACCAGGGAGTCCGCGAGGTCCAGCATGCGGCCCCAGAAGGGGGACAGGCCCTTCTTCGGCACGATCAGGGCGATCGCGATCAGCAGCAGCACGCCCGCCGCGACCGAGGCGCCGAGCCACAGGGTGCGTACGTCGACCGGGCCGGAGTTGCCCTTGAGCAGTTCCACGACGATGTCGGCCGGCGGCGAGATCGCGAGGCCGAGGACCAGCAGGGCGAGCGTGACGACACCCGCCACGAACAGGCAGGTGACCTGCGCGGTGTAGCGGAACAGGCGGGCCCGGAGCATGGCGGCGAGGCCGGTGCACAGGGCGAGCAGCTGGGCCCAGCCGTTGTCGCTGAAGCCGAGCACCGCGCCGCCCGCGCCGATGATCACCGCGGCGCAGCCGCCGACCAGGCCGAGCAGCAGTTCGTGCCCCCGGCTGGTCTGGGCGACGATGAGCTGGACGTCGACGGCCTCCATGTCGCCCTCGCGGCCCTCACGCCGGGCCCTGGCCAGGTCCTCGGGGTTGCGGAAACCGATCGGCAGCCTGGCGAAGCGCGCCGACCAGCCGGGCAGGAAGCCGACGACCGCCAGCGCGACGACCGCGGTGCCGGCGGCGATCTCCCGCGGCTCGGCCTCGGTGAGGATGCCGCAGAACACGGCGAGCGTACCGATGGCGGCGGCCAGTGCCGCGGCGACGAACGGGGCGTCTCCCTGCGGCAGCAGCATGATCAGGACGACGGAGCACAGCAGTACGGCGACGCAGCCGACGAGGAACTGGATGCGTCCGGGCCCTTCACCGGCGTCCTGGGCGATGATGCCGGAGCCCCCGATGAGCGCGTGCGGCAGTGCGGAGATGCCGAGGGCGACGGCGGAGGCGCGGTCGTCGTAGACCCGGGCCCGGACGCCGGCGAGGGCGGTCAGGGTGAGCGCGGTCGCTCCGGCCAGGATGCCCTGGAGACCGGCCATGTCGTGCCGTACCGGATCGGCGAACCAGAAGACGAAGCCCAGCATGATCAGCAGCAGCGCGCCGGAGACGAGACCGGCCACCCGCATCAGGTTGTCGTTCCAGCTGCGGATGTCCTGCTTGACCGCGGCGGCGATCGCGTCGACCACGTCGTCGTGGACGGCCGGCGGCAGGGAGTCGGCGAAGGTCCGCAGCAGGAGCACCTCGCCGTCCCGGACCCGGTGCTCCAGCAGCGAACGGCTGGCGTCGAGGACCTGGCCCTCACGGCTCACCAAGTGGTAGCCGGCGGGGCTGGTGTCCGACTGGGTCAGTCCCGAGAGCCTGACGATCTCGGGGAAGAGGTCCTGGATCGGCAGGTCCTCCGGCAGTGCGACATCGACTCGGCTGTCCGGCGCCGCGATGGTGATTCGGCAGAAACCTGTCGAAGTCCCCGTGCTCACCTGGTGTTCCCCCTGCTAGACACGACTGCTGCGCGCCGCTCGTACGACGCGGAGCGCCACCCTATCCGCTGCGCCGCAAGGGAAAGGGGCTGCCTCCCGCAATCCTCCCCTTACCCTCTCGGCATCTCCATCCTCCCGCTCTTCTGCGCACCGCGCGCATCAGTAGGATCGACCCTCTACGCGGACGACGCCTAAGCGAACGGGAACACGTCGCGCACACGGGGGCGTCGGTGCAGGACGTATCAACCACGAAGGATGAGTGCATCGGTGAGCGTCGTCATCATCAAACGGCCGCCGCGGATACCGCCTCCGGTCGTACCGGACGGCGAGGTCAAGCTGGAGACGCCCCCCGAGATCCCTCGTGAGGGCGACGAGAGCATGCTGATGAACCTGCTGCCCATGATGGGCATGCTGGGTTCCGTCGGCTTCTTCTTCATGCCCAACCTGCCCTCGTACATGCGGGTGGTCGGCGGGCTGATGCTGGCCTCGACCCTGGCCATGGCCATCGCCCAGTTCGCCAAGTCCCGGCAGGGCGGCGGCGCGGGGATGGCGCAGGACCGGCGTGACTACTTCCGCTACCTGGAGCAGGTCCGCAAGGACGTCAACAAGACGGCGGAACTGCAGCGCCGCAGCCAGCTGTTCCAGCACCCCGAGCCGGACCACCTGTGGGCGGTGGCGGCCGACGGCAAGCGCCTGTGGGAGCGGCGCCCGAGCGACGCCGACTTCGTCTCCGTACGGATGGGGCGCGGCATCCAGCAGCTGAACACCCCGCTGGTGGCTCCGGTGACGGCTCCGAAGGACGAGTTGGAGCCGCTGACCGCGGCGGCCATGAAGGCCTTCCTCGATGCCCACGGCAGCCTGTCCGACCTGCCCTTGTCCGTTTCGCTGCGGGCCTTCTACCACGTGACGATCAGCGGGGACACGGACACGGTCTACGGCAACGCCCGCGCGACGCTCGCCCAGTTGGTCACCCTGCACTCCCCGGAGGACCTGGTGGTCGCCGTGGTGGCGCACCCGTCCACCGCGGCGGAGTGGGACTGGATCAAGTGGCTGCCGCACAGCCAGCACCCGAAGGCCAAGGACGGAGCGGGTTCGGCCCGGCTCCTCTTCGACGACCTCGGGGAACTGGAGGAGGCGCTGGCGGACCAGCTGGACGACCGGCCGCGCTGGAACCGGGACGCGAACCCGCTGTACGACCAGCCGCACCTGATCGTGGTGCTGGACGGCGGCACGGTGCCGCCCGATTCCGAGCTGGCCAGTGCCGAGGGGCTCCAGGGCGTCACCTTCCTCGAACTCGCCCCCGGCGATCTCGAGGAGGAGCTGCGCGCGGGTCTGACGGCCTATGTGAAGCCGGACCGGATGCAGTTGTTCGTCGGGCACGAGTCCGCGTACAGCGGCAAGCCCGATGTGCTGAACCAGGCGCAGGCCGAGTCCCTGGCCCGGCAGCTCGCCCCGTTCCGGGTGGGCTCCGCGGAAGAGGGCGAACCCCTGCTGTCGAACCTGGACTTCACCGACCTGATGGGCATCGGTGACGCGGGTTCCGTCGACGTCTCCCGTACCTGGCGTCCGCGCACCCTGCACGAGCGGCTGCGGGTGCCGATCGGTGTCGGCGAGAACGGCGAGCCCGTCATGCTCGACCTGAAGGAGGCCTCGCAGGAGGGCATGGGCCCGCACGGTCTGTGCGTCGGCGCGACCGGCTCCGGCAAGTCCGAGCTGCTGCGCACCCTGGTGCTCGGGCTCGCGGTCACCCACTCCTCGGAGACGCTGAACTTCATCCTCGCGGACTTCAAGGGCGGTGCGACCTTCGCGGGCATGGCGGACATGCCGCACACCGCGGCCGTGATCACCAACCTCGCCGACGACCTCACCCTCGTCGACCGCATGCGGGACGCGATCACGGGCGAGATGCAGCGCCGGCAGGAACTGCTGCGCACGGCGGGCAACTACGCCAACCTGCACGACTACGAGAAGGCCCGGGCCGCGGGCGCCGCGCTGGAGCCGATGGCCTCGCTGGTGATCGTGCTCGACGAGTTCTCCGAGCTGCTCACGGCCAAGCCCGACTTCATCGACATGTTCATCCAGATCGGCCGTATCGGCCGTTCGCTGGGTGTGCACCTGCTGCTGGCGTCGCAGCGCCTGGAGGAGGGCAAGCTGCGCGGTCTGGACACCTACCTGTCGTACCGGATCGGTCTGCGCACCTTCTCCGCCGCGGAGTCCCGTACGGCGATCGGTGTTCCCGACGCCTACCACCTGCCGTCGATCCCGGGCTCCGGTTACCTGCGCTACGACACCGACACGATGGTCCGTTTCAAGGCGGCGTACGTCTCGGGGCCGTACCACGGCGAGGGGCCCTCCCGGGTGCACCGCTCCACGCAGCTGCGCCCCGCTCTGTTCACGGCGGACCAGGTGGCGCTGCCACCGCAGCCGGTGGTGGAGGAGCCCGAGGCCGACAACCGGGTCGACGACGCGCTCGCCGACACCGTCCTCGACGTCATCGTGGGCAAGATGGTCAACCAGGGGCCGCCCGCCCACCAGGTGTGGCTGCCCCCGCTGGAGGAGGCGCCCTCGCTGGAGCAGCTCCTGCCCCAGCTCGCCGTCACTCCGGAGCGCGGCCTGACCGCGCCGGAGTACACGGCGCTCGGCCGGCTCAACGTGCCGGTCGGCATGGTGGACAAGCCGTTCGAGCAGCGGCGCGACGTGCTGTACCGGGACTTCTCCGGCGGCGCGGGCCACGGTCTGTTCGTCGGTGGTCCGCAGTCCGGCAAGTCGACGCTGCTGCGCACGCTCATCTCGTCGTTCGCACTGACCCACACACCGGCCGAAGTGCAGTTCTACTGCCTGGACTTCGGTGGTGGCGGTCTGATCACGATGGAGGAGCTGGCACACGTCGGCGGGGTCGCCAACCGGCTCGACGCCGAGAAGGTGCGCCGTACGGTCAGCGAGGTCTCGGGCATCCTCGACACCCGCGAGGAGTACTTCCGGGCCCACAACATCGACTCCGTCCAGACCTACCGGCAGCGCCGGGCCGCGGGGCAGCTGCCCGACCAGCCCTGGGGTGACGTCTTCCTCGTCATCGACGGCTGGGCCACCTTCAAGACGGACTACGAGCTGCTGGAGTCCACCGTCACGGACATCGCCACCCGCGGTCTCGGTTTCGGTGTGCACGTGATCCTGACCGCGAGCCGGTACACCGAGGTGCGGCCCGCCCTCAAGGACATGCTGCAGAACCGCATCGAGCTGCGGCTCGGCGATCCGACGGAGTCGGAGATCGACCGCAAGGTCGCGCAGAACGTGCCGGCCACCGTGCCGGGCCGTGGCCTGACCCCGGACAAGCTGCACTTCATGACCGCGCTGCCCAGGGTCGACGGCTCCTCGGCCACGGAGGACCTGGCGGAGGCCACGACGATCCTCGTCCGGGGCGTCAACGACAACTGGCAGGGCGCGCACGCGCCGGTGGTCCGGCTGCTGCCGACGATGCTGCCGGCGGACCGGCTGCCGAAGGGCTTCGAGCACCCGGAGCGCGGTGTGGCCATCGGTATCGACGAGTCGACGCTGTCCCCGGTCTTCGTCGACTTCGAGACCGACCCGCACTTCATCGTGTTCGGCGAGAGCGAGTCCGGCAAGTCCGCGGTGCTGCGGCTGCTGATCAAGCAGATCACCGAGCGCTACACGCCGGACCAGGCGAAGATCGTCCTGGGCGACTACCGGCGTGCCCACATGCAGGGCGTGCCCGAGTCCCACCTGTCGCGCTACTGCCCGTCGGCCCCCTCGCTCACGGAGACACTGGAGGGGCTGGCCGGGTCCATGGGCCGCCGGATGCCGGGCCCGGACATCACGCCCGAGCAGCTGCGCAACCGCAGCTGGTACAGCAGCCCGGACGCGTTCGTCATCATCGACGACTACGACCTGGTGGCGACGGGCATGAACCCGCTGGCCCCGCTCCTGGAGTACCTGCCGTTCGCCCGTGACATCGGTCTGCGCGTCATCATCGCGCGTGCCTCGGGCGGTGCCAGCCGGTCGCTGTACGAGCCGGTGATGCAGCGCATGCGCGAGCTGGGGGCGCAGGGCCTGGTGCTCTCCGGCGACCGGTCGGAGGGCGCGCTGCTGGGCAACATCACGGCGACGCAGCTGCCGCCGGGGCGTGGGTCCTTCCACACGCGGCGGCGCAGCGGTCAGCTGGTGCAGACGGGCTGGCTGCCGGCGCGGTACTGACCGGTCCGCTTCCCGTGGGGCAGGGGCGGCGTCCTGACGGGCGCCGCCCCTGTGTCGTACCCGCCGGTTAGAGTGATGTGACGACGGAAAAGCCGAGCAACGGGGGGCGGTTGTGACGAGCGACGGCCTGCAGGCGGATCCCGCGGTCCTCAAGACCGAGGGCTTCAACATGTTCACGGTGGGCCAGGACTTCGGCAAGGCCGTACAGAGCCTGCAGCAGGGACTGTCCGCGCTGGAGGGCGGTAACGGCGCCACTCCGCCGTGGGGCGACGACGACATCGGCGAGAAGTTCGGCGTCGTCTACGAGGGTCTGCGCGACGGCATGTACGAGTCGATGGGCAGCCTGGCGGAACGCATCGCGGGCATGGGACTGGCCTTCACCGAGATGGGCGTCCGGCACGAGCAGAACGAGGGCAACGAGGACGCGGCCTGGAAGGAACTGACGTCCGAGTACGACGGTCAGGTGGAGCCGCCGGCGACGGTGCACGCGACGTTGCGCCCCCGGCAGGAGTTGTGGTGATCGCCCGGGTGACCCGCCGGTTCCGGAGCGTGAGCGCCGGGTGCGCAAGTAAGGTGGTGCCGCACGTGATTCGTACGGTGGGGAGAGGCGCAGCGACATGACCGAGGCACACCAGGACGAGGCCGCGGCTCCGTCCGAGGACGTCAAGGCGCGCAAGGAGCGGGAGCGGGACGAGCTGTACGCCCTCGACATCTCCGGCGTCGAGTGGCACAGCGCGCCGGGGACCGAGGAGCACGAGGAGCGGGTGGAGATCGCGTACCTGCCCGAAGGCGCCGTGGCGATGCGGTCGTCCCTCGACCCGGACACCGTGCTGCGGTACACCGAGGCGGAGTGGCGGGCGTTCGTCCTCGGGGCGCGGGACGGGGAGTTCGACCTGGAGCCGGCGCCGCACAACGGTGGGGCGGCGAGCGAGTAACGGTTCCGGGCGAGGTCGCTGAGCACGGATCTTGAGCAGGGCTCCTCGTCCGGGCCGGGCCGCGGAGGCGGGCGGCGTCCTGACCGGCTCGCTCCGGGCGGGACCGCCGGCCCCGGGGGCTTTCCGTCCCGGGGGCGGGGGGCGCCGGTACGTTCCGCCCCCGGTGAAGCGGGCGCGCCCCGCTCCATCGGCGCGCAGCCGTCCGCCACCACGGAGCCGGGTGACGTACCGATCTCGCCGCCGCGGGACTCCGGAGGGGCCTACGTCAGTGGCCTGTCAGCCTCGTCGCGTCGGGCCCCCGGCCACGGCCCGCCTCGCCGGCGACCGCGGTCTCACGGTCGAGGTGGAGTCCGGCCATCTCCCACCTGCTCCCCGACGAGAGACGAGAAGGGCACCATGACATCCGACGTCCCCGCGCCGCCTCCCGGCACCCCTCCCACCAGCCCGGAAGAGGCCGTACGGATCGTGCGCGGCCGTTTCGCGCAGCCGACGGCCTCCGACGGCTCGCCCGCCGAGCTGAGCGTGCACGAGTTCGACCTCGGGTACCTGGTGTACCCCACGCCCCGTCCCGTCGAGCCCGGCTCCGGCCGGCCCGCCGCGCCCGCACCGCCCGGCGGAGCCAAGGTCGTCGTCTCCAAGGAGACCGGTGAGACCGTGACCGTCCCCAACTACCCGACGGAACAGGCGATCGCCCTGTACCGAGAGATCCGTGGACGCGGCGACTGACGGCGGCGGGATCCCCGCACGGTCCAGCGCACCACCCCGTCCACCACGAGGACGTCCACGACAAGGACTGGAGCCCATGTCCCGCGCGAGCGACGGCTACGCACCGCATCCCTACACCGGCGGTCGCAGCGCGGTGCTGCGTGCCCTGGCCGCCTGGCGGATGGAGTGGCCGGGCACCCCGAGCGTGCTGGTCCTGACCGGGAACCCGGGCAGCGGCCGGTCGCGCCTGATCACCGGATTCCTGATGCTCTGCGATCCGGAGTACCGCAAGCGGCTGCCCCTCGACGACCTCGACCCCACGACCGTGCCGCCCGACCTGCCCGCCCCCGCCGTCCCCGCGGTCGCCGGGCTGACCGCGGCCCAGGCTCTGTGGCTGCTCGCCGACCACTACGGCCTGGACGCCGGCAGCACCGAGGAGGTGTACGCCGGGCTGGCCGCCCTCGACGGGCCGGTGACCGTCGTCGTACCGGACACCGACCGCGCCGGCCCGGTGCGTGCCGCGGGCGAACCCGCCCGGCTGGTACGGGAGGTGCTCGCCCCGCTGGCCGCCACCGGCAACGTCCGCCTGCTCGCCGAGGCGGATCGCGCGGTTGCCGGGGAACTGGCCGCGAGTCTGCCGCCCGGCACCGTGCGGATCGTCGACCTCGACGATCCGGAGTGGGCCGACCCCGACGGTCTTGTGCTGCATGCCCGGACGGCGCTGAGCCCGGACATGGGCGCGCCCGAGCTGCCGTTCACCACGGAGCCGTCCGTCCGTCTCGCGCTCGGCGCGGCCATCGGCCGCCGGGCCGGCGGCAGTCCGCTCGTCGTCGAGCTGGCCGTGAACTGCCTGCTGATGGCTCCGGAGGGTTTCGACCCCGCCGATGACGCCTGGCTCCCGTCCTCTGTGGGCGAGGCCCTGGATCTGCACGCCCGGCGGCTGGGTGCGGACCCCGGGACACTGCGGTCGATCCTGGCGCCGCTCGCCCTGGCCGAGGGCGACGGTCTGCCGGTCCAGCTCTGGCCGCGTCTGGCCGGCGCCGTCGCGGAACAGGACATGAGCCGGGCCGTCGCGGACGGGATGCGGCTGGCCGGACCGTTCCTGCAGCCCCTGGAAGAGGGGGCGGGCGGTGACGGTGACCGTACGCTGCTGCGGCTGCTGCACCCTGCCGTCGGCGACGAGGTCCGGGCCGGCCTGCCGGACGTCCGCGCCGCCCAGACGAGGATCGCGATGGCGCTGCTGGAGGCGGTACCGGACCAGGACTGGAGCAAGGCCGACCCGTACGTGCGCGACCACCTCGCCGGCCACACCCTCGAAGCGGGCCTGCTGCCCCAGCTCCTCACCGACCCGGGACTGTTCGTGCACGCCGATCCGGTTCCGCTGCGCGCGGCCGTCGAGGCCGTACCGGCCGAGTCGCTCGGCGCCCCCGCCCGCACCTATCTGCGGACGGCTCCCCTGCTGACCCGTACCGAGGCGCCCGCCGTACTGCGCGCCGCCCTGCTGGAGACCGCCTTCGTGGAGGACGGTCTGCCCGAGTACGCCGAAGCCCTGCACCGGCTCGGCCTCGGCCTGCCCTGGCAGACGTTGTGGAGTCTGCCCGTGCCCGGTGTCAGCGCCGTGACCGTCGGCAGCCTGCCGCGCGCCGAGGGCCCGGCCGTCCCCGTGGCCGTCCTCGTCGTCCCGCCGGGCACACCTGGCGCGCTTCCGGTCGACGGTTCCGGCGCGGAGTCCGGTTCCGCGGCCCTGGTCCAGGGCCTGGTACGGCCGGACGACCTCGGCGGGGCGGGGCCCGGTCTCGATCTCGGGCTGGTCCGGCGGCCGTCCGAACAGGAGCGGGCCGAGGCTCCGCTGGGGCTGAGCCGTGGCGCCGACTACCTGCGCGTCTGGGACCGGGCGAGCGGGGACGTCGTGGCCGCGCTGATCTCCGACACGCCCTTCACCGCCGCCGATCTGTCTCCCGACGGCGTCCTGCTCGCCGCCTCCGGGCGCGGGGTGAAGGCTCTGCGCATCCTCCTCGACGGACCGGCGCTAGCCTCTTAGGCGCGCACGGCGGTCCCATGCCCCGCGTCGGTGCCCCGCCCCTTTCTCTCCCCCGACCGATCCGCTCTCGAAGGAGCCTTCTCGTGACCAGCCAGGAGCAGGCGCTCGCCATCGCCGACCGGTGGCTCAATCCGGAAGGCTCGGCCGAGCCCCGCGAGGTGCGGATGCGGGAGTTCGACCTCGGCTGGGTCGTGTGGGCCGCGCCCGCGGCGCCCGAGGCCGACCCGGAGACCGGTGAGCGACGGCCGCCCGCCGAGGTCGGCAACGCGTGCGGGGTCGTGGACCGCCGTACCGGCGAGCTGACGGTGTGGCCCTCGGTGCCGGTCGACGAGGTCGTCCGGATGTACCGGCGGAAGCACGGCGGTGACGCTCAGGGCAGTGCCCGGGCGGAGGACGCGCCCCCGGTCACCGGTCCGGGCAACACCGCGGTCTTCACGTACACCGACCCGGCCACCGGCGGGGAGACCACCCTCTTCCGCACCTCCGGCCCCGGGCTGCCCCCTGCCGAGTACCAGGCATGGGGCGAGCTGCGACGCCTGGACGTGCCCGCCGGTGACGTCCTCGCGATCCACACCGACCTGCGTCCCAGCCTGCTGCCCGGCGGCTACCCGGCCGAACTCCTCAACGCCTTCCCCAACGCCCGGCTCTCCTGCTCACAGGAGTACGGGGCGCGGTCCGAGACCCGCGCCGAGGGCATCGCGGCCCTGGTCGAGCAGGTGGAGACCATGCACCGGATCGCGGGCCGGCAGCCACCGCCCCGCCCGCACCGGCTTCCGGTCCCGGACCGGGTGACACCCGCGGAGGCGATGGACGACGCGGCCCTGGGACGGCACCTCGCCGGGGTCTTCGGCGAGGACGGCGTACGCCGTTACGACGCCGGGACGCTGGCGGGCACCCCGCTGCCGGAGGCCACCAAGGCCACGCTCGGCACGGCCGGGCTGCCCGTCGACCTTCCGCTCTTCTTCACGGCCGACCGGCCCGAGGCGCCTCCGGCGGGCGGCCTGTTCACCGATGCCGCCACGAACCTGCGCGCACGGCACAGCCCGGCCGGCGAGGAGAAGGTCGGCGCGCTGGCGCACCTGGTCCGCATCGGCTTCGACGGGGTCGCGGTCATCACGGTGCAGTGCCCGCCGGGGGTCGGCCGGCCCGACGGGTACGGCACGGTCTGGGCGGTGGACCCGGTCACCGCCAGCGCGCGGTACGTGAACGAGTCCACCGCTGCCTTCGCGCGCTGCCTGGCCCTGCTCGCCACCGCACGGCAGGGGATGCGGGGCCTGGATCCGGTCGCGGCCGGGTCGCGGGTCGCCGCGCTCCAGGAGCGGTTGGCGGCCGTCGACCCTTCCGCGCTGGGCGACGCGGACGCCTGGTGGTCGTTGATCGTCGAGCAGATGTGGCACGGGCTGTTCTAGGGGGCTTCTGCTCGGTCGCGACGCCGCGGAGATCCCTCAGCCGTCAGGAACAGGCTCCGGTGATCAGGAACAGGCTCCGGTGATCAGGAACGGAACAGCCCTCCTGATCAGGAACAGCTTCCAGTGATCTGGAACCAGCCTCACGTGATCTGGAACAGCCTCCTGTGATCAGTACAGCGAGAATCCGCCGCTGTGCCGTCCCTGGGTGCCCTTCCTCGGCTGCGACAAGTCCCGCTGCGGCTTCCTCGGTTCGGGTGCCGCCGGGGCAGGGCTGCCGCCCGCGGGTGTCTCCCCGCGCCTGAGCCGCTCGCGCTCCTCCTCGGAGAGCGACTCCCACCGCCCCCGCAGGGACTCCATGCCCCCACCACCCAGGGCACGGGCCATCGCGGGGTCGTTCAGGGCGTCGCGCAGGGCCAGCCGGCCGGTCAGCAGCCGCTTCGCCGCGTCCTGGAGGTCCTTGCTCGCGCCGTCGGCCTGGGAGAGCCTGCGCAAGGCGGAGTTCAGCGAGCGGATCTGGGCCGGTTCCAGTGCCTCGTCCAGTACACCCCGCTCCGGTGACGGGTCGTGCCGGTCCGGTGTCTTCCCGGGTTGCCCTGTCATGTCGGCGCCTCCTCGCTGGTCCCCACTTCTCGGCACCTGAAGTATCTCCCGTCACTCACGAGTGTCATGCTGACGTCTTCGGCGGCCGAGCAGAAGGGTGGCGGTGTCATGGCGCGGACGCACAGCACGGGAAAGGACCGCCCTTCCTCCGGGCCGTCCGGACCCTCCGGTCTGGTGGCCGGCGCCCTCGGCCGCCTCGGCCGGGCAGGTGGCCTGGTCTTCCTGCTGGCGGGACTGCTGCTGAGCGGCTGGGGCGCGTACCAGGGGGCGTACCTGGCCGGGTGGGCGGGCACGCACGGCACGCTGACGGTGGAGCGGTGCGACATCAGCTATCCGAACAACGCCTCCCGCAGCAGCCACAAGAACCGCCGGCCGGTGCGCTGCGCGGGCACCTTCGTGTCCGACGACGGCAAGAGCCGGGACGCCGGGGCCGCGGTGCAGGTGCGGCAACGGTTCGCCGTCGGCACCGAACTGACGGTGCAGCAGACGGAGCCACCGTCGGCGTCCGGGGCGGCGGACGCCGACTACGTCCAGAGCGGCGCGGGCCGCGCCTGGCGCTGGTTCGGCGCCTTCTTCGGGGGCTGGGTCCTGACCGGGCTCGGCGTCTTCTGCCTCGCCACCGGATACGCCCCGTTCGGCCGGAGCCGCGTCTCGTACGACGCGGCGTGGGAGGCGTCCGGGCGGGGTGTCACCCGGCCGGTCGTGATCGGGATGCTCGGGGTGGGCCTCGTAGGGGCCGGAGTATGCCTGCTGGTCAGCTACTTCGTCTGACCTGTGCCGCGGCGGACCGCCACGCGGGTCCGGGACGGGGACGGAGGCCGCTGCAGCGAAGCTGTGACAGCGAGGTCCTGAAGTCCCCGGTCCGTACTCCGTACACTCTTGCGGACGGCTGTACTCCTGTGTGACTCCTTTTGCCGATCGGGGGAGTTGGGCAGCCGTGAGGTGCGACGGGGGTTGTTGCTGTGTCGATGATGCTGCCGGACGAGCTCGAGTGGGTCCTCGAAATGCTCGGCTACCGCTGGCCGACCGCCGACGAGGACAAACTCCGGGAGTCCGCGCAGCTGTGGCGGAAGTTCGGCGACGACGTCACCCAACTGCACACCGCCGCCAACACCAGCGCCCGCACCGTCACGGCCCACAACGCCGGCGCGTCCATCGACGCCTTCACCAAGACCTACGCCAAGTTCGACGGTGGCAACGGCGGTGACGGCTACCTCGGCAACGCGGCCCAGGCGGCCCACATCATCGCCAATGTGATGGACGCCTGCGCCTACCTCGTCGAGTTCGCCAAGTGGGCCGTCATCGCCCAGCTCATCGCCCTCGCCATCGAGATCGCCGCCGCCCAGGTGGCCGCCCCCTTCACTTTCGGCCTCTCCGAAGTCGCGGCCCTCGGGGCCACCCAGGCCACCCGCCTCATCGTCCGGCGTCTCCTCGACGAACTCAAAGACGCCCTGATGGAAGCCATCGTCGAGGCGATGAAGGAGCCCGCGGTCTCCGCGATCGAGGCGATCATCACCGACCTGGTACGCCAGTCCGTCAACGTCGGCTTCGGCGCCCAGCAGGGTTTCGATCTGTCGCAGACGGTCAAGGCCGGCGCCCAGGGCGGCTGGGAGGCCGTCAAACAGACCCCGCAGACCCTCGCCGAGGGCGTCCGCGACAGCCTCGGCTCCAAAGCGGGCAACCGTGTCCACCACGCCATCGACAGCCGCATCGACGGATACGGCAACTCCTCGTCGGAGGCGCCGGGCAGCGGCGGCCCGGGGGGCGACGGCTCGGGCTCCGGGTCTTCCGGCTCGTCCGGGTCTTCTGGCTCTTCTGGCAGTTCCGGCTCTTCCGGCTCTTCCGGCTCGGACGCCTCCTCGTCATCGACCCGTTCGGGCATCGGCAGCGGCATATCCGCCGAGACCGGCGGCACCACCGTGGGAGCGCCGGACGTCGGCTCCGGGCCCGACTCCGGCTCCGGCACCGGTTCCGGACCGAGTTCGTCCTCCTCGGACACGTCCTATCCGAGACCCACTCCCTCATCGACCGGACCGACACTGTCCGACTTCGACGACCCCTCCCCCGTCGCGGCAACGACCAGCACCCCGGACACCAGCGGCACGACGGGCACCTCCGGCACCTCCCACACCGGCGGCGGCTCCTCCGTCTCCGGCCTCTCCTCACCGACCCCGCACTCCGCGCCCGCCCCCACCTCGTCCGGCGGCACCGCCTCGTCCTCGTCGGGCAACGGCGGCATCAGCACCAACATCGACAGCCTCGCCGCCGGCATCCCCACCCAGAGTGCCGCGACCCCGGCCCCAGCAGCGGACCCGGCCCCCGGCGGCAGCGGGGGCCGCACGGACAGCGGCTCGGCCATGCCGACCTCCCCCACCGCGCCGACCACCACAGGCGGCGGGACGGCGGGCACCCGCCCGGCCACACACGCTCCGGGCGCCTCCTCGACGACCGGCCCCACCAGCCCGACCACGCAGGCCGGCCCGGCACGCACCCCCTCCGCCGCCGCGCCCGTCACCGGTTCGGTCCCCGGAAACACCACCGCCACCGGCCCCAACACGCCCACCTCGGGACCGGCACGTACTCCTGCCGCCAGCACCGGGGCCGCCACTGGCCCCGCCTCCACCCCGCAGTCCACACCCGCCGGCCAGTCACAGCACCCGCGCACCTCGCCGAGCACGCCGAACGTGCCCAGTACGCCGTCCACCTCCACCCCTTCGACGAACACCCGGTCACCAGGCGCTGACGGCCGTACACCGGGAACCCCGGACAACCGCACCCCGGACAACCGCACCCCGGGCAACCGCATCACGGGTACGACGGACAGCCGCACCCCGGGCACGGCGGACAGCCGTACCCCGGGCACGGCGGACGACCGCACCCCAGGAAGTACGAACAGCCGCACTCCGCACCAGACCACTCCCCACACCGCACCGACCGGCCACACCCCGGCGCCCAACACCCCGGACAGGAACGGCACCCACGCCCCCACCACACGCCAGGACCCGAGCGCGCCCCCGGTCACCACCCGGACTCCGCGCGCGTCCTCGGCGACCGCCCAGAACCCAGGTCAGAGCAGTCCGACCCAGCCCCCCTCCTCCAGGGCCACGCAGCCGTCGACCGGCGCTCCGGCGACGACACCCCCCACCGACCCGGACCGGACCTCAGCGCCGTCCGGCCGGACAGCAGCCCCCTCCCCCCGGCCCGGCCCGGTCACGAACGCCCCCACCGGCACGCACAGCCAGGCCGGCACCACCCCCGCACGACCGCCCCACCAGCCCGCCGGCAACGCCACCAGCGCCCCCGGAACCCCCGGCACGCCCCGCACACCGAACACCCCTCAGCAGCCCGCCGCTCAGCCGGCTCCCCCGCAGAGCACGCCCCCCACCCAGCAGCAGCCACGGGACAACCAGGTCACGGCGGTCCCGATCCCCACCGCCCTGCACACCCCGGCACCCACCGCCTCCCCCGCCCAGACGACCCCCACCACGCCCCAGGCCCCCCAGGCGCCGGGCTCCCCCACCACCCCCGGCGCCCCCACGCCCCCACATCAGCCCCAGCGGGACAGCCTCCAGGACATCCGCGCCGACCTGGACCACTCCCCCGGCGGCCTCACCCCACCCGACCCCGCCGACCAGCAGGCCCTCACCGACGCCGTCCCCCACAACGAGGACGGCACCCCCGAACGCTTCCCCGACCCCTTCGGCCCCTGGACCGGACTCCAGAACGACGGCGGCCCCACCGTCCCCGGCCGCAGCAACAACTGCGCCGACTGCTCCCGCTCCTTCCTCGAAACCTGGTACGGCAACCCCCAGGTCAGCGCCCCCCGCACCCCGGACACCGACCTCAACGGCAACCCCGACACCTGGTCACCCGAAACCGACGCCAACGACAACCAGATCCGCTGGACCGGCGCCACCCACACCTACGCCGGCCCCGGCGGCGACCCCGACACCGCCCACACCATCGCCAGCACCCTCCAACAAGCCGGCCCCGGCTCCGCCGCCATCGTCCAGGTCGACTGGCCCGGCGGAGGCGGCCACGCCTACAACGCCGTCAACCACAACGGCACCATCGTCTGGATCGACACCCAGAGCGGCCAGGTCAGCCACCAGCCCCTTCACATCGACCAAGCCGCCCACGTCTGGCACATCCCCCTCGATCCCGACCGCAACCCCATCGACACCGCCCAGCCCCAGACGGAAGACACCGAGACATCCGCGGATCCCGCGAAGCCCGAGAATTCCGAGACCTCCGAGACCTCCGAGACCTCCGAGACGTCCGAGACGACCGAGACGACCGAGACGTCCGAGCATTCCGAAGGCTCGAAGAACTCCGCCCAGCAGACAGCCACCTCCCCCCAGAACACCGACGACTCGCCACACGGCCACCAGGCCGATGAGGAGCAGCAGACCACCACCACGGACCCGGCCGGTGACAACACAGCCCGGGTCCCGGACCAGAACACCACCGACGGCCCCGGCGACGCCCCCTCCCGCCCGGACCCGCTCCCGGCCACCGCCACCCGTGACACCACTCCGCCGGGCGGCGTCACCCACCCCACCCTCGCCGAGCAGAACGCCCTCGACAACGCCGTCCCCCGAGATGAGAACGGCGACCCCACCCGGCCGCCGGACCCCACGGACGGCCCCTGGGTCCAGCGCGTCAACGGCGCCGGGACGGACGCCCCCGGCCGCAGCAACAACTGCGTCGACGTCGCCCTTTCCACCGTGGACACGTACGCCGGCAACCCCACCGCGGCCGCCGCCCGCACCCCCGACCCGAACCCCGACGGCACCCCCTCCGACCGCGGCGAGAGGGCCGGCCGCGACCGGATCGAGCACACCCTCGGCGCCCGCTTCAGCGACCTCGGCAACGGCCGCGACGCCTTCGACCGCCTGGAGAACACCCTCCGCGACAGCGGCCACGGGTCCCAGGCCGTGATCCTCACCCAGGACGCCGACGGCCGGGCCCACGCCTGGAACGCCGTCAACCACAACGGCCGCGTCACCTATGTCGACGCCCAGACGGGCCGGACCAGTGCCCATCCCCTGCACAGCGGCAGCAACGGCGTGTTCGCGATCCCCTTGAACGCCGACCGGCAGCCTGTGGCGGCGACGGCCAGTGGCCGGCCGCAGGCCGGTCCGACGCCTGACTCGCCTGTGCCGGCAACACGGACGGACGTGACCGGCAACCGTGAGCCGGCAGCCGCCCCGGCCGGTGCGGCACCGGGGCACGCGAACGGCTCCGGCACGCCACAGCATCATCCTCTGGACGACCCGGGACGCCGGGACCACCCGCGTCTCACAGAACCGGAGACGGTCGACTCCACGCACTACGGCATGAGGCCCATGCCTGACCAGCAGGTCCTCCGGCAGACCAATGACGTACGGCAGTTGCCGCTGGACCCGGTGCACCAGCAGCTCGACCGTTGGCTGGACCCCGTCCCCACCGAGAACGGCGACGGTACCCGGGTGCCCCTCGTGGACGCCTTGCGCCTGTGCAGTCCGCCCCGCCCCGACGACCCTGACCACCAGCCCGTGGTCCTGAGGCACGACGACCTCGCCCGCATCCTCCCGGGCTTCGCCGACATGCACCCCGGTGAGCGCGGAGCGGTGATCGCCTCGCTGGCCCGGTTGAGCCTCAACTTCCACGCCTCCCACGCGGTCAGCGCGAGCCCGGAACCCACACCGGGCTATCCCCGTCACGGCACGCAAGCCCACAGCACCGCGGGGTGGAACTCCGCACACCGACGCGAGGACCCCAACGAGTCCGACGACCCCGATGCTCTGGAGCAAGCCATCCGGGATGCCTTCGGCAGGGCGGGCTTCAGTGGCGCATTGCGCGACGCCGGGGAACACCGTCCGGACTTCACCGGCCGCAATTACGCGACGGTCGAGGTCTACGATCCGGTGAGCAAGAGAATCAGTTACGTGGTCGACAGTTCCTATCCGAACCCCGGCGGAGGTGAATCCGGCAAGCATTCAGAGAGGAACATTCTCGACTATTTGGACACCGTTAACGCTGCGAGAGGCGACGGAGCGAAGTACGAGCCTCTCAGCATGTACTCGGACCGGGAACCCTGCGGGCACGGCCAAGGCTACGCGAACTGCGCCAGGCTGCTCTCGGAGAGAGTGCCCGGCGTGGACATCTTCTACGGCACCGGATACCGGAAGAACGCAGAAGTGGCCGACGCGTCCGAGACCCCCGCGGGCGGCTACAAAAGGCGCTTCGACAAGGACTTCGCCAGGAACATCGTCGCACTCGGTAAAATATGGACGCGTGCGATGTCGGAAGGCGGACTGCGGGACGATGGGACGACGTGACGACGTGACGGCGACACGAACGAGAAAGAACCTTCATGGCGACCACAGCTATCAACGATTCCGGCGAAGCCGCTGACCGCCTGCACGCATGGATGACCGATCCCTCCCCCGACCGCGGTTTCCTCTTCGTCGACGGGCCGGCCGGTTCGGGCAAGAGCACGCTCTTGCGGAAGGCCGCGTCGACCACTCCCGGAGCGTGCCTCGTCGACGCCGTGGGCCTTTCCACGGAAGAGGTACTGGACGAGGTGATGCGGCACCTCGGTGTCTCGTACGGCGACTACCGCAGCGTCGGATTCCTCGCGGAGGAGATGGAGGAACAGGACCCCCTCCACTCCCTGGTCGTCGTGACCAACACCCAGTGGGCCGGACGGACCCGGTCCACGGCCGAGCCCTGGTACACCGCGGAACACCTTGCGGGCACTCTGGGCATCGACTTCCGCATCACCGGTGTCCGCTTCGTCATCGAGATCGACAGCTCCGTGCGGGACCTGGGCGCGCGCGTACGCCAGCCCCTGCTCCTCTCACCGCCGCCCGGCGCGGTGCGTCGTACGGACATCAGCGGTCTGTCGCCCAGGTGGCGCACCGCCGCGCTGGCCCTCGCGCTCGCCGAACCCCGGCACGTCCGGTTCGCGGAGTGGCAGATGCTCTGCTCCGCGCTCGGGGAGTCCTTCACATCCAGTGAACTGCGCGCCGTCGCCGCCGAGTTGCCCTTCGTCACGGTCACCGAGGGCGACGCGCCGGTGTCACTGGCTCGCCACTGCGTCTCACGGGAGCTACGTGCCGAGGTCTCCGACGAGGATCTCCGAGCCTTCCAGACCGCGGTCGTCAGCCGTTTGCTGACGTTCGCGGAGAACGACGGGCTCGCCGGCTACCGCGCCCGGGCCCTGCCCGCCCACGCCGCTGCCGCGGGCCGCTTCGAGGAACTGCTGTCCCTCCCCCGCGTCCTCGCCGCATGTGACCGCAGCGCCCTGATCGAGGCGTTGCCCGTGGCTTTCCCCGACGGGGTGCCCGCCGGCACGTTCGCGGCGGATCTGCACTACCTGGACGGCCTCGGCCTCGCCCCGTCCTCGCACGCGGAGTGGATCTCCGTACTCCATCTCGTGGCGCTGAGCCAGGGCCGAGCGGAGCGGGCACGAGCGCTGGCGGAGTCCGCCGGGGTACTGCCCTGGCGAACCGTCTGGACCAACTGGCGCGCACCCGGATGTCTCACGCGTCAGGGCCCCCACATTCCCGCGGTCGCACGCGTCAGCGTCGACACCTCCACGAACCCCGGTACGGTCACCAGCACCTTCACGGCCGGCGGCAGCGCGATCTGGGACGCGGCCACCGGACGGCCGGTGGGCGGAGATCCTCGCGGAGACACCAGTGCTCTGCCGCCCACAGCGGCGGACACCACTGCGCCGCCGGCCCTCTGGGCAGTCGACGCCCCCTCGTGGAACCTGCTCAGGCTCGGCCTCGTGACCACCCCGTCGGTCCGCCGCACCGTGCAGGCACCGAGCGTGCGGGACGCCGCCGGCGCCGGCCCGTTGGTCGTCATCGCCGGAGGTCGTGGTCTGTACGCCATCGAACCCGACCCCCGCACCCCTGACGATGCTCCGGCCCGCCCGCTCCCCGCCGTGGGGCCACGCTGCAGGATCACACCACGCCCCTTCGACGAGACCGTACGCGTCCCGGCCCGCGCCCGGCTGTGTGACGTCTTCGGCGAGGACGCCGTCGCGAGGATCACCGCCGAACGGCTGCCCGCAGGCCTCACCCACGAGCCCACCCGCCGCTTCCTGACCGAGGTCGGCTTCCCCTCCGTGGCGGGTTTCTACAGCCTCAACACGCACAACCTCCTCACCACGGGCCTCGCCGAACACGTAGGGGACGACTCCGGAAACGGCGTCACGCCCGTCGGGGACGGCCCCTTCTACGAGCTGGGCTCCTGGATCGGCGGAGTGCTGCTGCTCGACGGCCACACCGGTCGTGTACTGCGCGGGACGAGGCCGGGGGCGGTCGACGCCGACCGTCCGGGCGACCCCCTCGCCGGCTCCTCGCTCGCCTCGTTCGTCGCGATGGTCTGCCTGCAGTGGGAGTACATGCGCGCCTATACGACGTCCGACGGTGTGGACGGCGCGGACCTGCTGGCCGAACTCACCGCATGGCTCACCGCCGTTGACCCCGCCGCCGCAGCCACCAGGAACTGGGGCCACGTGCTGGAGGAGGACAACTTCCCCTACCTGTGAACCGCCCGGGTCACTGTCGGCGTCGGCCGGGCATCCCACGACGAACCCGGATCGACGAGCCACCTGACAACGGCGCTTGGCCGCGGGTCCTGCTGCGCACTGTCGCCGCGCGGCGGCCAGGTGCCGTCCGCCCGGGTCGTGCGGGCATGCACTGCGAAGCGCCGCTACGGACGCCCGGCCGATACGCCGTCATGTCATCGACGGCCGCGTGCCCTCGTCTCCCCCGTCTCCCCCTCCTTTCTGACTATCCTGATTCCCGGCAGCAACGCTGACCAGTCAGCGCAGACAGCGATCACGGGGGACCCCATGGGTCAAGGATTTGACGTCCGGAGCGATGCCTTGCGGACGTACGCCCGCCGAACCGAACCCGACGTCGAGCGGATCCTACGCATACGCAACCGCATCCAGCAGCTGGAGTTGTCCGCCGGTACCTTCGGCAAGCTGCCCGAGTCGGACGAGCTGAAGGCCGACTACGACACGAAGCAGCAGGACGGGATCAAGGACCTGGGCGACGCGGCGGACGCGCTCCAGCAGATCGTCGACGCGGCGCGTTCGACCGCGGACCGCTACGACGGCAACGAACAGGACACGACGGCCGGCTTCGGGGGTGCGTGACCGTGGACGTCCTCAGCCGCCTCGGCGTCAGCTTCAGCGGGCCCTTCTCCGACACCATGGACCAGATCGTCCGGGGGATCATCAAGCAGTTCGGTCTTGAGGACGACCTGGAGAAGGTCAGCGGCGACAACGAGAAACTCGCGGAGACGGCCGCCGACTACCGCCAGGCCGCCCGTGACCTGCGCGGTGTCGTCCAGGACCTGCAGGCCGAGCGGAACGCGCTGCTCACGCAGTGGACCGGTGACGCGGCCGACGCGTTCAGCAAGAAGTCCCTGGCGTTCGAGAAGGCTTTGAGCGGCGAGGCCGACGACATGGACACCGTCGCCACGCTCCTCGAAACCGCCGCGGAGGCCTGCGCCACCGCCGAGCAGTTGATGATCGACCTCATCGTCGAGATCATCGAGACGGTGGTGGCCGCGGCGGCCACCACAGCGATCCTCTCCCTGCTGACGGCCGGCGCCGCGGCCGCGATCGGACCGCTGATCACAGCGGCCGGCGTTGCGCAGAAGGCGCTGAAGGCTGTCAAGATCACGGCGAATCTGGCCGACAAGCTGAGCGACCTGGCCAAGAGGCTCAAGGCCATCAAGCGGGCCGAGAAACTCGCGACCGAGCTGAAGAAGCTGGGCGCCGGCAAGAAGCAGGCCGAGGACGCCTACCGCATGGGCCTGGCCCGCTACCGCGGCAAGGTGGACGGCATCGAGGCCGGCAACCAGGCCGACCTGGCCCAGTACGCGGCATACCAGGTCGCCAAACGCGGCGTGAAGAACGGCATCGTCACCCCGATCGTCGGCCAGGACGTGGGCGAGCCGCTCGGCCAGGCCTACGCCGAGTACGCGCCCGAGAGCGCACCCGGTGCCTCGCCGAAGGAACCGACCGCCTACGACCAGCGTCCGCAGTCGCAGAGCTTCGACCAGCGGATGACCGCCGCGGAGACGAGCACCCAGCAGAAAATACGGGAGGATTTCGGGTGACCAGCGCCAGGGTGGGCACAGCACGAGGCACGGGAGGGTCCGCATGACATCGGCCGGGGTGGAAGCGGCGGTCCGGACCATGGTGACGACAGCGCTCGGGGGCGCCCCCGTGACGCACCTCCAACCCGTGGTCCGCCACTCCCAGGCACCCAAGCCTCCGAAACAGCGGCGGCCCCGCTCCCGCGTACTGTCCGGCGCCGGCTCACAGCTGTCCGGCGGGCAGCGGACGCTGGCGGGGGTCACCGGGTTCGTCGCCTGGCTGACCGACCCCCTGCACTTCCTCGGGGAACTGCTCCTGGCGCCTCTCAGAGGACTCAGGTGGCTCTGCCGGGGCAAGGAGAAGCGCCGCCGGAACAAGCGGTTCGCGGGAGGATGGGACAGCACGGCCGGCGGGCTGGGTACGGCCATGTACATCCAGGGCACCCGCGTGCTCGCCCTCGGACAGCGCCAGGTCTCCCTGCTGTACGTCGGTGAACACGAGGCCGAGGTCGCCTGGTCCGCGCCCCGCGAAGAGGTGACCGGGGTGGAGTTCGCCGACTGGGACCCGCACAACGAGCAACGTGCCACACTGCGGTGGCACTTCCGGGACGGTTCCTGGTACGACGTGACGGCCCGGGGCGCCGGCTGGAAGCAGCTGGCGGACGCACTGCCCTCACGCTGAGACAGCTCCGCCGCGGCTCGGTTCACCAGCGGGGCCTCGGGGAGTCGTTCGCCGCCCGGCGTGGGCCCCGAGTAGGCGGGCGTACTGAAGCGGCGCTCCCGCACCCCTGATAACTTGCTGGCGCCGTCGCCGTTCGCTCCACGGGGGAGAAATGAGTCAGCCGCCGCCGTTCCCACCGCCGCCTTCCCAGCCGCCGCAGGTTCCACAGAACTGGCCGGCCCCGCCCCAGCAGCCCGGCTTCGGCCCGCCGCCGGCACAGTCTCCGGGGCCCGGGCCCGCAGCCCCGGCCGTGCCCGGGCAGCCACCGGCGTACTACGGAGCACCGCCCGTCGCCGCACAGCCGCCGGCGCCGCCGGTCCACCCGGCGCAACCGATGTACCCGGCACAGCAGCATCCGCCGTACCAGGGGCCGCCGTACCAGGGGCCGGCCTACCAGGGGCCGGCCTACCAGGGGCCGGCCTACGGGCAGCCGCCACGGACGACGACGGGGCACCCGGTGGGCGCCGTCCTCCTCGCACTGTGCGTGTCGTTCATCGTGTCCTTGCTCTACAGCGGCCTGATCCTGGCCACGTACAAGGACCAGTCGGTCACAGCGGCCAACACGCTCTACATCGCCCACGCTGTCATCAACGCGCTGATCGTCGGGGCTCTGGTCGGCCTGGTGGGACATCGCAGCGCGGGCGCACACGTCTGCGGCGCCGTGGTCGCCGCGCTCGGCGCCTTCTTCGGCTACACCAACTCCCTGCCCCTCGTCCTGGCCGAGAGCCAGGCGCCCGCGGCCATCGGCAACATGATGGAAGCGGACCCTTTCCTCCCGGCCAAGCTCTGGTGGAACGACGAGATCGGCGGCGGAGTCGACTGGTTCTCCCCGCTCGGCGTCGTGGTCGCCGCGGTCATCGCCTGGAGTCTCGCCCACGTCATCGGCAAGAGCGGCACGCGCGCATGACATCGGCCGGCGCAGTGCTCACGGCGACGCCGGGCCCTGCCGGGTCGTCTCCAGGAAACACCGGGTCGTCCACCGGCACACCGGGGCGGTCATGGACTCTGCCCGGTCCGACGCGCTGCCGCGCGCGTACGGCCTTGACTCAGCCGAAGTCGTTCGTGCCCGGCGTGGGACGGGTGCTGATGGACTCGTCGTACGTCGGCATGTTGGTGCCGTAGGAGGCGCGGGGGTCCGGGGCGGCGCCGGCGCCGCCCCCGACGGAGTGCCCGGCACCGTCCCCGACGGGGTGCCCGACGGGGTGCTGGGTGCCCGCGCTCGGGCGCAGCACCGCCGGCATCACACCGGGGGTGGCCTGGACCGAGGTGTCGCCGCCGGTGCCCTCGAAGTCCCGCGAGGTCCGCTCCTCGTTCCACTCGTGCCCGTCCGCGGACGAACGGAGGTTGTCGCCACCGGCCTGGATGCGGGCGTGCAGGCCGTCGAGCGCGGGCTTCCAGCTGTTCGCGATCTCCGTCAGGGCCGCCCCCAGCGACCAGCCGGTGAGCGAACCCCCCGCGGTCCCGGCCTCCTTCACCGCCTTGTCGGCGGGGCCCTTCAGATCACGGGCGATACTGTCGCACGCTCCGCCGGAGGCACGCAGCTCGGCGGGGACGACGTCGATGGTCCGGGGCATGTCGGTTCCTCTCCGGTGGACAGGCGGTCGTTTCGGACCGCCGGGACTAGAACTGCTGCTGGGTCACGCCGGGCGGCAGCAGGCAGGGCGTACGGACGGAGAACGAGAGCCGTTGCGGCTTGCCCTTGCCGGAACCGACGGTGTCGGCCATGACCCGGTAGGAGCTCTTCTTGTCCCGCGCGCTGAACACGGCCGACTTGTAGGCGCTCTGGAACTCCCGGTACGAGGTCACCTCGTACCCCTGCCCGGTCAGCTCCCGGCGGAGTGTCCGCACGACCCGCGAGTGCTCCGTGACAGGGGCGTCCGAGTAGACGTAGTAGAAAAGGCTGTACCGACCGTCCTGGGCGACTTCGTCGTCCTTCCCGACGCACGCTTCGAAGTTCACTTGCGCGGTCGACGGCGTGAGCTCCACATCGGTGATCCGCGCCATGTACGCCGTGTAGTCCTCGGCCCATTTCACCGCGGCGTCCCTGTCCACGCGGGGCAGCGGAACGTTTTTCTGGTTGTCGTCGCTCTGAGACACACAGGCTCCAGTCGAAAGCAGGATCGCGCAGACAGCGATGACCGCGCCGAGTGAGGGACTACAGTCCCGGAACGATGTAACCCTCCGGCGGGAGGTCGCCGCCCTCCTTGGGAACCTCGTCCGGCGCCTTGCCCGCGATGATCCTCCCCTGGTTGTCGAGGGAGTCGCTGCCTTCGTCCCAGTACCCGCTGTGCCCGTGGGTGTCGACTGCGAAGTTGTTGCCACCGAAGCCTCCGAGCATCGGGTCACGGCCGAGGGTGTAGTCGGACAGGTGGTTGATGACGGGGTCGTCCTCGGCTCCGCCGACCCACACGTGCTCCGGGTCCATCTGGAGGTCTGCCGCCTCGTCCACCGTCATCCCCGGACTGCCCACCACCACGACGTCGTCGGCGCCCAGGCCCGCGCCACCCGCCGCGGCCGCGCCGACCACGGTCGAGCCGTAACTGTGCCCGAGCACGGTCGTGTGACTGGGCGACCCGTCGTGAGCGGCCCGCGTACCGGCCACGAACTGACGGAGATCCGGGGCCGCGTCCTCGGCCCGCCCCGTGCCGCCCACGCTGTTGAAGTCGGTCGCCGAAGCCTCGGGAGCGTCGTAGCCGAGCCAGGTGACCATCGCCACGCTCTCCCCGTCGGACCTGGCCTCCGCCGCCGACTGCAAGGTGCCGATGCGCGCGACCTGCCCGGGCACGCTCTCCATGGTCGTGTTCGTCCCCGGCACCAGGATTCCCGTGTGCGCGGCGGTGTCCGGGTTGCCCATGGCGATGATGGCCCGGCCGTCGTCCTTCGAGTCGTACCCGAGGAGGTACAGCTCCTTCCCCTTGGGCGCGCTGTCGGACTCCTCCAGCCGGTCGTTGAGCACCGTGAGGTTGTTCAGCCGCTTGTTGACCGTCTCCGTACTCTCACCAGGAAAGTTCTCGGCGTAGTCGCCCTCTCGCAGGGCGTTGAGCTCCTGGGCGACAGCGGTACGGTTCGCGTCGTCGCGTACGTCCGTCGGCAGACCGTCGGTCGCTCCGATCTCCTTCGGATAGAGCGTGGTGTACGTCTGACGCTCCTCAGGGCTGAGCGCGTCCCACCACTTGGCCGCCGCCTTCGGATCGTCGTCCGGTATCTGCGGGGGCTGCACACCGATGGCGTTCATCGCGTTCTTGGCGTCCTGCGCGGACTCCGCTGCCGCGTCATGGCTGAACGGATCGGTGAGGATGTCACCGTTCAGCTCACCGAGGGCCTTCGCCCCGTCGTCGCTCGCCTTGTGCGCGTCGGCCAACGCCTCGTCGATGGCCGCCCGGTACTCCCCGAGCAGACCGCTGCGGTCGGCGATGATCGCCTGCGCGTCCGGGTCCTGGCGCGGCAGGTCATCGGTCGTCGGATCGCTGACCCAGCCGTCGTCGTCCACACGGAAGTGGTCCTGCTCCGCCCGCCGCACCGCGGAGCGCAACTTCGTCTGGGCCTGCTCCATCCAGAACTTGGTGGTCTCGAGCACGGAGGCGACGGCCATCGCCTCCGTCTCGACCACACCGATCCGCGACTCGACGTCCTCCAGATAGAACAGCGCGGCGTCGGCGTCGTCGCCCTTCCACGACTGGTGCAGCGGCCCGGTGACCTGCCGGCGGTGGCGCCCGGTGAGCGAGTCCGTGGTCGTCGACAAAGCACGCCACGACTTGGCCGCGGCCTCCAGATCGGAGAAGTCCTGCTTCATCAGCCGGCTGAAGTCAGAGGCCATGACGACGCCCCCTACCCGACCGGCCAGGACGCCCCACACGGCACGCCGAGCCAACACACACAGACATCAGGCAACCCCCGTTGCTATGAATCAGCCATGCATTCGAGAGATCACCCTAGCCGACGTCGTGCTTCGCGGATCAAGGCTGCGGATGGCTGCCCCTCCACGTGGAACAGCTCAGCACGTCTCCACTGACGACGGCTTGTACTCCCGCCCGAGTCGGGGCCAACGCCGCCCTGGAGACTCTTCCCCTGGCCTCATTGCCCCTGATACGGCGGCTGCTGGAGATACGGATTCCCGCTCTGCGGACCCTGGCCCGGCGTCTGTGGGTAGCCCGACGGAGGAGCGGCAGGGTAGTACGGAGGCTGCGCAGCCACGTGCGGGGCTTGCGGAGACGGGTACCCCGCCGGGGGAGCCGCGTAGCCGCCCACGTTATGGGGATACGGCACGGCTCCGGGGCGGGCCGGGCCCACGCCGGAGTCACGGCGCCGCCGCAACACCGCGAGGACGACGACGGTGGCACCCACGGCACAGAGGGCGAGCAACCCCACCACAAGGACGATCCCTCCCATGGGGGCATCCCCTTTCCTACGTTCGACTTCGGCGTCACTTCACACGCCCGTACAAGACCGCACCGCACGTACGCCACGACGCGACCGCGCCCAAGTATCCACCCCGCCCGCACCCCCGTCCGGAACACCGCCCGTGAGGCCCTGCTTCGAGGACCACGCCACGCCTTAAGCGTCTTGCCGTCCCCACTCACCGGTGAAAGACGCACGCAGGACGCGTACACCAGTTGCAGATGGCGCTCAGTGACCCCTGCGTCATCACGGCCGCGCTGTTCTTGGCGACCAGAACCCCTACCGTTCTCTGCTACTGCACGGTGGCTTCCTTCTTCGGAGGTTTCTCTTCCCTCAGGTGCGTCCCGACAGCAGCGATCACACCCAAGAACCCCACAACTCCAGCCACGACTCTCCACCCTGTCGGCACATCAAAAGTCAGAACCACGGCACATGCAATAACCAGTACGATGACCTGCAGTACCAGCGCATCGATGAAACTAGGCCATCGAGACCGATAATCGAGGAGCCGCAGGGATTCAGGTTTAACTCTGGTGGAGTCACCCTTCTTGGCAGGCGCAGCACTGCCCTTCAGGTGCCGCACTTCCTGCACCTTCACCATTCCGTGCACTACAAGTCCGGTGTCAAAAAGCAACGCCGCTGGTGTCTCCTGCGGAGACATTCGCACACCGCGAGCTCCGCGCTGCGCGTCCCAACAAAGCCAGACTCCTGCCCCTTGCATCCCCTCTAGAGACCCGTGCTTACCGACCTTCGCACGGAAGGAAACCTCACTAAGATCCGTCTGGACCTTCAGAAGAACTGTCGATGACGACGATGCTGTAGCGGAAGCGCCAGGGCCGACGTAGCCGACACACTGTGCTCTTATCGCCCGGTCCCTCCTGCCCAGACGTGAAAAAGCGCGAAATCCATGCTCTGACCATACGTGAAACAAGGCAAAGAGGAAGCTGAGCGCCCACATAAGAGCGACGGACCAACGGCCGAAAGCGGACATCGTCTCCCCGCGCAATTTCCAGCCCAAACTCCGCTCGTCACCCGAAATCGCCCCCAGTTCCGGCCGCGTCGGCGCGTACAATACGTCTACCAGATCCCCAGGACGCAACACCTTCTTTGTCGTTGCCTGAATCTTCTTCTGTACCGACTGCCCACTGGGCACGCCAGGCAACTGAACAAGTACCGTTGCCGTGTATGAGTCCTTACCGCTGGACGACTTACGCTGAACATCACGGACACTTACTGCGTCGACACGTTCGAATTCACCCCCCGCTGCATGGATGCGCTGCAAGAGCTCATCCCGTTGTGGCGTTCCAGCCGCCAGGGCGGCAATCCCAATCAGTGCCGTCGCAATGCCAAAAGCCCACATGAAGCTTCGGAGTTGCCGACCCCGACGCGAAGGAAGTTCACGCGGAACAGAGCACTCCGCCATTCCGTCCGCGTGAGGAAACTCAGCCAGAGCGACTTCTTCAACCGACCGCCGGCCGCCTGCCGAACGCTGTCGCACCACAATCATGATCACACCGAACAGTGGAACAGCAAGAAGTACCAGGCAGAGGCGCTGCCGCAAGTCTGGGCCGGGGCCAAAAAGCCACAACCACAACGAGCAAACGACTGCCATCAGTCCCAGACCAGCACACCACATGCCGACCTTTGAGCTTACATCAACCGACGCATAGGTCTTCTCCATGTTCACCATCAGCCGAAATCCTCACGAATTCGGTCAGTTGCAGTCTCCTGCCTGTCACCAACACCTCCTCCAGCAGCTTTCTGCCCTTCTTCCGTACTCTGATCCACGCCTTCAAATCCATCTTTCGCGGTGTTTGCGGCCACTCCTCCGGCTACAGGAGTGGTACCACTAAAGGCGACGTCGATTCCGGCCTGATTGAAATCGGTTCGGTCCGATTCAAAACTGAAATCACTCTCATTTTTCAGACCTCGCGCCATGTCATCGAGGCCCCTGTCGATTGACCTTGCTCCGCCGCCGAGTCCACCAGCTGCGCCTCCGGTGACCCCAGTGACAAGGCTTTGCCTGATGTCGTAATCCTCGCCCTTACGCAGGGAATCCAGGTAGTCCCCTGACATTCCCCCGGCGGCACCACCGCTGATGCCACTCGCGACCTCCTTGCCGCCGAGAGCAGTCACCGCCTTACCCGCGGCAGTCCCGACGGTCGCGCCTGTCAGACCGCCGATCATATTAGTCTGGACTTCCCACCCCTTACCGCTGAGTTTACTGGTGGCCATGCCTCCAGCAGTTCCACCAGCCCAGTTCAGCATTCCCTCGACGAAAAGTTTTCCGACCTTTCCCGAGTTGTGTAGAGTGCGGAAGGCAGTCGCGATGCCTCGAAGTAGTACTCCGAGACGGCCTGCGGCCTCGAGTGCCTTTGTGGCCAGCATGGTGACGCGTGCGGTGCCGGCAGCAGCCGAGACGCCCAGCGTCAAGAACGACATGCCTACCGAGACACCAACGGAGATCCCGATTTCGATGTAAATATCATGAATCTCATCATTAACTTCCTGAATGCTCTTTGCGGCATCCTCAAGACCTTTAGCTGCTTCGTCGAAGTCGTACGTAGCACTTTGCACCGCTGCAGCAAACTCGTCCCAATGGGCCTGGAAGGCGTTGGCCGCCTCACCCCGCCACGTGTGACCTACAGTTCCTCTGACCTCCTTGTCCATGGACTTGACCAAGCCCTCGACTTCGGTTTTCAGCTGACGCCATGCTCTGGCCGCGGCTTCCAGCTCTTCCGGACGTCCACCGGGATTGCAGATTTCAATGCCGAGTTCGATGATCTCTTCAGCTACGGACTCGTTCCCGCTCACTGGTCACCGCCCGCTTGCTTCCCGAAGAGAGCCGCGAGGTCGTCGTCTGTAACCTCGGTCTCCCGGTTCACCTTCCGGAGGGCCTCCGCAATCGCATCCAGATGCTCGTGCACGACCTTCATCGCGCTGACAACGTCCGCCGAGTAGGAAATGTAGGCAGAGGTGACCTCGGCTGATTCCGTCAGAACGCCGAAGCCGCCAGTGATTGCCTCTTCGCCTGTTTCCTCTTCGAACTTCTTAAGGTATGCCCTCAAGTCGTATGCCTGCATCTCAAACTTGCGCGCCAGTTCTCTGCCCGCTCCCGACTCGTAGTACGAGGTCTCACCGTCTGTCATCTGCGCCCCCTATAGCGATGGCTAACACGTTTATGCGCCGCTGCCAGTGCCGGCGGATGATTATTACTGCCAATGCCCGGGTGCGGGAGGCTGCTGAGCGGAGGAATTGGGCTGCTGCGGAGCGGAATTCGGGTAGCCCTGGCCGAAGTTCTGATTCGGATACTGGGGCGGGAAGCCCGCGCCATAAGGGGGCGACCCTGCTCCGGAACCGGGGCCGCCACCGCCACGGTTGCGCCGGTTACGGATCACCACGAGGATGACTGCCACAATCACCACGACGACTGCGAGGCCAGCGACCAGGAACACCGTGGTCGAGGATGACTTCTCCTCGCCTTTGGCTTGCCTCCCGCCGTCACGTCCATTCGGGCCGGAAGCCGATTCGTCGGTTTCAGATGACGCTTCGGCGAGTGGCCCCTCCTTAGGGCCTGCGGGGATGTCCATGGTCAACGCGGTACCTGGTCGAGCGATCCCGTAGCCAAGCTGCGGGTCCGGGGCTTTTCTGCCTTCGTTGTTCAGAAAGGAAGCCGATTGCACCAGGCGATTAATGATCTGCCCAGCTGTCAGATCCGGGTACTCGGAGCGTAGCAGTGCGACGATCGCGGAAACATAAGCCGTCGCTCCAGAGGTTCCGTCTGCTACCAGGTAGCCACTTTCAGTGGTCGGATCAGCTTGAGGGGTCGCAACACCCGGAGCTGCTACAGTGACGCTCCCAGTATTAGATTTGGACCAGAAATTGAGGCCTTGGTCAACAGCGGAAACAGCCACCACCCCCGGCAGCGCGGCAGGGTAGTTGGTCGTACCCGAGTCGTTTCCCGTACCAGCTACGACTACAACGTCCTTCTCCTGCGCATATGCGATTGCCTTGGCAGCTTTAGAGCCAGGATAAGCGGAAGAATCATTAAGCGAGAGGTTAATCACCGTCGCGCCTTGGTCTGCCGCATAGCGGACTCCGGCAGCCCAATCATTCGTGACCAGCTTACCGTCGACCTCTCCGGTGCGAACTGGCAGAATCTTCGCTTCCGGGGCGAGCCCCATAACTCCTGAGTTATTGTTCGCTCCATGACCATGACCAGCAATTAGGCTGGCCATACCCGTGCCATGTCCGTCAGCGTCTCTATGCGGATCGCCAGCACCGGTAAAGTCCTTACCTGCCATGACCTGCCCGGTCAAATCAGGGTGGCTGGCGTCGACACCTGAGTCGATCACCGCCACCGTAACGCCTGCTCCCCGTGAGGTCTGCCACACCTTTTCTGCGTCATATACCGTCAGGGGCCATTGAGCGTCACGCACTTGATCCGCTGACGCCAACGGTGCCGAAGTGAGGAGCAAGGCTCCCGTCAGTGCCGCGACGCCTGTCGCAGACCAGACTTTCCCGAACCGCAATTCCCTGCTCCTCACTCAGTTACTACTGGCTACGCCAGCATTCCCACTCAGACAGCCAACGAAAATCGCTTCTGTCCGATAAAATCTCTATTCGATCGTCCGCGGCACATTCCGGTTACGGTCTTCTTCCGAGATCCAGGTCTCTTCATCCTCGACCAGGTAGTCAGGGCGGTCACCCTGGCTGTTCTCGTCTTCAGGCCGTCGCCCCTTGCGGCCGCCAATACCGCCGGCCGCGCCCGCCATGGCGCCCCGTTGCGTGCCGCCACGGCTCCCATGCAAGCCCGCACCACCACCAGCGCCCTTCGCTGCAACACCGTTGGCAGCACCGACGACGCCTCCACGGGACTTCGCCAAGGCGCCACGCCCGCTTGCACCGGCTCCGCTTCGGCCAGCCGCGCCAGCTCCGGCACCGCCCACGCCCCCCATACCGGCACGGGTTCCAGCTCCACGACCCGTTGAGGCACCCCCGGTCAGACCTCCTCGAGCACCCGTGGAGCCGATACCACCGCGGACCGCGGAACCACGCCCAAGTCCGGACATTCCGCCAGGAGCCACCACTCCGGGGCCTTGAGTACCTGCAGCACCGATGCCACCGCTACTGCCACCGGTGCCCATTGGCACCGTGCTGGAGTTCGTCCCCGTTAGGCCTGGCGTAATGCCATCGACCTTCGTTTGTGATGGCGGGAGCTGAGAACCGCCGGTAATGCCAGGAGTGCGAGACACAGTAGGAGCGGGCTTAATACGGGCAGTTGAGCCAGCGCTCCACGGCTGTGCCGCGCCGGTTCCGGCGCTTGGCCCCGAACTGCCGCGAGCCGGCATCGAGATGGGGGTAGGCAGTGGCACCTCTGGGTTCGGAGCCGGAAAGGGATCATCACCACCGCTGTCAATACGGGCAGACGCCGAATACGCTTTGTAGTTCACCCCCAACTGCTCCATAATCGCCACACCTTGCAACTGCGCCTCCTTACCCGCAGACAAGGAATCCGCGTTGGCCTGACGTGCTGCGTCTGTGCTTACGCCTCTATTGATGTCTTCCAGCAGTTGTTCATCACTGCGCTCATCATCGGTGAGTTTGTCCCATGCTCGGTCCCACCCGGAAGGCTCTTCGACCTCACGCATCTTGGCCATGGAGTTCCGCAGGTCGTTCTGAACTGCATACATGGTCTCCCCATAATGGTTTGCCCACGCGGCACCATTACGGATATTCTGCATGATCTCGTTGGCCTTCTTACGGAATGCCTCGGCCGCGTCACCCTCCCAATGCTCCAGAACACTCTCCACAGCGCTCTGCATCATGCCCGCAACACTGTCTTTCGCGGAGACCGAGTCAACGCCACCGGTTTTACCATCCCCGTCACCACCGGACAGGATGTTGTGAACCGACTTCCAGTGCTGGCTGACCTCATAGATCCGACCAGGGTCTGCGTCAAGGATCATGGACCGGAGCTCGGGGATGCTCATCTGCATGAAGGGCGTGTCGAGCTGACTACGGTCCGGGCCCCCCATTCCCCCGTTGGCAATCGACTCGAGTTTTTCGTCGTGCTTGTCCTGGATCCGCTGCTCTTGCGCCCTCTGGGCAGCCTCAATCTGCTCAGGAGTCTGGTAGTAGCCGTATCCGTACATAGTGGAACATCCCCTCCGTTGTCAGTGACCGGTCGCAGAACCGCTAGTTGGCCGCGCCCTTTTCAGCAACGCTCACGCCTTGTGCGTTGGCCTGCTCCTGGTTGCTGTACTTGTCCCTGACCTTTGAGGCGCTCGTACCGAAGTCATCGATCAGGGTGTGCAAGTCCCTGATCATGTTCTCGATCCTAGTCTTCTGCTTTTGGTGGGCCTCATGAAGCTCATTGGACTCCAAGAACTTCGCGCTACCGAAGGCACTGCTCGGGATGTCCGTCTCGTACTTGGCCTTGGTGTTGGCCTTGTCCATGTCCGACAGAAGGCCGTTCAGCTTCCGGATCACCTCATCCAGAGCGCTGAGATCAACCCGCATTCCGTTACTCATACCCCGTTGTCCTCTCCCCTGTTTCTCAAGTCTTCCGCGCGCCCGGCAGCCACGGCAGCCAGGTCGGCCAAGGCGACCAAGTCGGCCAGGTCATCGCCCCGCCCGGCTGCCGACTCCGCCGTCCCGTCGGCTACGCCAGTCCCGCACAGCCACCCCGCTCCCCGCAACCACCAGGGCCAAGATCAACCCTGTGCCCAGCACGTAGACGGCTGTCCGGCGTTCCCGTTCCGCCTCGCTCTCGCCCATGGTCACCGTCATGGGGACGACCCCGCCGGAGCCGGCCTCGACCGGTGGGTCCGGGGTCGGGGTGGTGGCTGGGGTGGAGTCGGCCGAGAGGGCGGCGACCGGGTCGATGACGCCCCAGCCGAGAAAGCGGTTCGGGCCGCGGCCCGGGCGTTGGGCCGTTTCCTCGATGCGGGTGGCGATCTGGGCCGCGCTCCACTTCGGGTTCTTTTCCTTCAGCAGGGCCGCGACGCCCGCGACGTACGGAGCTGCGAAGCTCGTTCCGTCGGCGGTGCACTGGCCGCCCTTGGGCACCGTGGAGACCATGCCGACGCCCGGTGCCGCGATGTCGACGAATGCGCCCGCCTGCGAGAAGTAGGCGCGTTCGTCGTTGCGGTCGGAGGCCGCCACCGCCAGGACTCCCGGGTAGGAGGCCGGGTAGGTGTCGGCGGACTTGCCGTCGGCTCCGTCGTTGCCGGCGGCCGCCACGACCAGGACGCCCGCGTCCACGGCCGCCGCCACGGCGGACCGCAGTTCGAGGTTGTCTTCCTTCGCCGCGGTGTCCGAGGAGATGTTGATGATCTCCGCGCCCTTGGCGACCGCGTCCCGGATCGCCCGCGACATCGTCTTGGAGTTGCCCTCCTTCTCCTCACCGCCGGTGTAGCGGAAGGAGAGGATCTTGGCGTCCGGCGCGATGCCGACGAAGCCGGTGCCCTTCATCTGGCGGGCGGCGATGATGCCCGCGACCCGGGTGCCGTGGCCCTCGATGTCCTCGGTGCCGTCGGTGGAGCCGACGTAGTCCTTGCTGCCGGCGGCCATGGCGTTGCGCAGCTGCGCGTTGGAGTCGTCGACTCCCGTGTCGATCACCGCCACGGTGACGCCCTTGCCCGTCGCCTCCCCCCACAGCTGGTCCAGGAGGAGTCGCTGGAGTGACCACGGCGTGGACTTGATGACGTCGCCGCCGAAGACGCACTCCGTGCTGGCCGACAGGCCGAAGTCCGTGCTGCCGGCGTCGGTGAGACGTGCCGGCGCGGTCGCGTCCGCGAGTGCCGGTGGCGCCGGGGCCAGGCAGATGCCGGTCACCGCGAGCACGCCGAATACCCGCCGCAGTGCGCGAGTCCCACGGGTGCGGTTGCGCGTACGGGCTGTCCGGACCTTCACGTGCAGGCCCTCCATCTCCAGGCTCCCAAGGCGTACTTGCTTTCCTCGGGGTACATCCCTGAAGCAGAGTTCGGCCCAGCCGACGACATCGCGTCCGCTGGGCCGATCTGCTTCATGTCACATCCCCCGGGTAGTGACGGGCTCAGCCCCAGGTCGCGGCGTTGCTCTTCTCCGTGGCCTGGTAGTTGTCAGCGGCGCTCTGCAGCGCCGTGGAGATCTTCAGCAGGGTCGCGTGCAGGTCCTGGGCGGTCCGGTCCCACTCGCGCTGCTTGCGCTGGTAGCCCTCCTGCGCCTCACCCTCCCAGGTGTTGGCGACACGCTTGACCGCGGCCTCGAGGTCGTCGAGCTGCTGCTTGATGCGACCGGCGGTCGTCTTCACGTCCGTGGAGGCGTTGGTGATGGTTGCGTAATTGACGAGGATCGACATCGTCGCTTCCCTTCAGGAAGAGTCGTGGAGAGAAAGTCAGTAGAGAACGACCCGGACCGCATGATCGACGTGGATTGACACAGATTGACACAGATCGACATGGATTGACCTGGATCGGTCGCTCACGGTCAGGATCGGGAAGAACAGCTCAGATCCGCTCGGCTCGATCAGCCGAAGTCGGACATGATCTTGCTGATCTCGGAGTTCTGCTGCTCCTCCGACGCGGAGTAGTTGCTCCGCGTGGAGTCCACGGCTTCCTTGATGTCGGCGAGGATGTCGCTCATCTTCTTCGCGTCCGCGTTCCAGCGGTCCTGCAGCTGGCGGTAGGACTGCGCCGCCTGGCCCTGCCAGCCGCCGGCGATCTGGTCGATCACTCCGTTGAGGCGGCGGATCTCGCCCTGGAGCTGGCCGTTGACGGTGCTGATGTCACCGGAGAGCTTGGTGAGTTCGTCCTCTGTTACCCGGAACTGGCCGGCCATGGTGAAACCTTCCCCGTTGTTGTCGTTGTTCCGGGAAACCTGCTCGGTCGGCCCGGAAAGTATCGCAGCGTTGCACGCTGGTGACACTCTATCGTCAGCCTGTCACTCATCTACAGACATGACCAATCAGTTACAGGGCTCACACACTTGAGCGATCGGTCTGTTATCCGCGCGTGTGGACGCCCATCAGCACCGGTCAGAACCGGTCACTGGCTCTGCGGCTGGGCGGCGCTGCCCGTGTCCAGCGTGGGTCCCTTCGGGATGAACGTCGCCCAGGTCTGCGGCACGATCGCGGGGCTGGAGACGTCCTCGTAGCCGAGCCTGGTGCGCGCCTTGTCCGTCTCGCTCGCCTCGCCCGAGGCGGAATCCGCGGAAGAGGCACTGCCACCGTCCGAGGCCTCGCTGTCGTTGTTCGCCGGCAACGAGTACCGCAGGCCCGTGTCGGTCAGCAAGTACGTCGCCCCGCCACCGCCGGCCGCACCGGTGACCTCCTGGAAGAGCAGGCCCGAGCCGGACGAGACGGAGGCGCTCAGCGAATCGGCGATGACCTTCTTCGGGTACGTCGTCCCGGCCCAGGCGGCCAGCTCCGGCTTCTTGTCCTCGCCGATGGTGCCCTTGTACACGCTGCACGAGGTGGTGTGCGCCTCGTCGGTCGCCGTCGCGGCCGGGTTGGCCTGCCCCGGAACCGACTGGGGCCAGCCCTTGTCGGCGTAGAACTTGTCGGCGGCACCGCCGTTGGCCTCGATGATGGTCTGGGTGTCGACCCTGATGTCGTCGATGCCGTCCGTCCCGTACGCCTGCTGCGCGGCGGGCGACGCCTTGAGCAGGTCGGCGACGAACGGCGTGACGGCGGCGACCTTGTCCTCCAGGACGATGTAGTACTGCTCGCCCTGCGCGTCCTTCGCCCGCAGCACCCGGCCCACCGTGGCGGCTTCGGCGGGGAGCCCCTGGACCGAGGTCGGCTGCCCGACGGAGGGGACCTCCGGGAAGGTGATGTCCCCGCCGTCGTTCAGGGTGCTCAGCCACTCCTGGCTCACCGGCTGCGGCTCGGCCGAGGTGCCGATGACGGCGGCCCGCAGTTGCTCCATGGTCGTGCTGCTCAGGCCCGACTCACCGCCCAGCAGGAAACGGTTGCCCTCGCCGTCGACCAGGAACTGGGCACCGGTCTTGGAGTCGACGACGTACAGGGCCTCACGGGCGTCGACCTTGCCCGTGTCGTCGAGCGACTTGGCGTCGGCGGCGTCGAGCACGAAGACCGCGCGGTCGATGGCGTCCTGCGAGCCCGGAGCCGGACGCTCGCACACCGCCCAGGTCTTCGGCTTCTCCGCGTCCTCCTTGGAGGGCAGCCGGTCCGGCGCGTAGGGGATGCCGAGGGTCGCGCCGTGCGGGATGTCGCTCTTGTCGATCTCCTTGCCGGCGACCTCGATGACGCTGCCCTTGCCCTTGTCCAGGAGGAGCTTGGCGGAGGCGTAGTTGAGTACGGGGTGCAGGGTCGGCGTCTTCTTGCCGTTGGACGCCTCGTCGTTGAGGACGACGTAGCGCGTCGTCGAGTCACTGTCGACGATGATGTACTCGCCCGGCTTGTCCCAGCCCTGGGGTGCCGTCGGCTTGATCACGCCCCAGGCGATGAAGCCCACCACCAGTACGACACCGACCGCCAGGCTGGGCATCACCGTGCGCACGGGGCGCGGTGCGCCTTCCTCCGAGCCGCCCGGTGACGGCGCCAGGAACGCCGCGACGGTGCGCTTGCGAGCGAACGTGTAGGCGGCGAGCTCGTCCTGACGCTTTGCCATGGTCCCCGTATCTCCCGTTTGGTCATGCTCGATCGTGTGGTGTTGTTCGATCGTGGTGCGACGTCCGACCGTGCGCGTGGTGCTCGGCCGGGCTCGCAGTGCTCGACCGGGTGTCGCGCCGCCCGGTCGTGCCCCACCCTGCCCGACCGCGCCTCACCCTGCCCGACCGTGCCCCGTGGCGCCCGGTCACGTTCGGGCCGCGCGGCCCCGCGCGGGACACGTCACCCCTCGCGCTCACGGCCTGTCGCTCTCGAAGGGCCGCTCCGTCCGCGCAGGCACCTACTATGCCCTGCGTCGCGGAACGGTGATCCACCAGGTATACAGCCGTCCCCGCATCTTCACAGAGCTTCCCCGCGACGCCGCGCCCGCGCGCGGCCGGTCCATGACAGGCTGGACGGCCGGGGTCCGGTGTCCCCTGTGTCGCCTCGCGTTCCGCAACGGGTACCGTGAGCCACTCGCATGGATGACGGGGCCGTCGGTGCCCCTGGCCCTCGGCCGGGACCTCTCGCGGAGGCTCCCGCCGACGATCGGCCGCACACTTCGCGAAAGGGATGTCCGGGGGATGACCAGCGGTACGAGCACTCGGCGCGGACGCCGCGCACAGCAGCGACAGGGGCCTCCGGCCGGCGGCGGACGCGCCCCGGCCGGGCCGCCTCCTTCCGCCGCCGCGTCGCCCCGCACACTGCCTCGCCCCGGCGGCCTGGGTCCGGTGCGGCTGCAGCAGCTCGTCCTCGTGGAACTCGCGGCAGCGATCATGCTGGCCGCCTGGGCCGCCGACGTCTCCTGGCTGCTGATCCCGGCCGGAGCGGTGGCCGCGCTGCTGTTGCTCCTGGCGGTGCTGCGCCGGGGCAGCCGTCCACTGCCCGAGTGGTACGAGACGGCGCGCGCGTTCAGGCACCGCCGGCGCGAGGCCAAGCTGCCGGTCCCGCCGGGCACGGACCCGATGCTGGCCGCCGCCGTGGAGTGCGATCCCGCCCTGCGGACGTACGACTTCGTGTCCCGTGACGACCGTTCGATCGGCATGATCGGGGACGGCACCTTCCTGACCACCGTGCTCTTCGTGCAGCCGGCCGACCAGCCGTTGCGCCCCGAGGCGGCCGGACGGCAGTTGCCGCTGCGGCTGGTCCAGGAGGCCCTGGAGGTCGACGGTATCCGTCTCGCCTCCGCCCAGGTCGTGCAGCACACCCAGCCGGCTCCCGCGCCGCATCTGCCCGCGCAGTCGCTCGCCGCCCGTTCGTACGGTCCCCTCCAGGCGCAGACCGGTTCTCCCGCGCTCCGGTTGACCTGGGTCGCCCTCAAGCTCGACCCGGAGCTGTGCCCGGAGGCGGTGCAGGCCCGCGGGGACGGTGTTCCGGGGGCCCAGCGTGCCCTGCTGCGCGTGGCGGACCAGCTGGCGAGCCGGCTGGCCGGGGCCGGCTTCAAGGCGACGATCCTGGACGAGACCGAACTGCTCCAGGCGCTGGCGACCTCCAGCTGCCTCAACCCCCGGGTCAACGCGCAGCACGCGCAGGACGGACGGCCGTCCCAGCGGCGTACGGTCGAGTCGGTGCGGACCTGGCGGGTCGACGACCGCTGGCACACGACGTACTGGGTCTCCCGCTGGCCCCAGTTGGGGAACGGCGGTGTGGCGCTGCCCCAGCTGGTCACGCAGTTCACCTCGCTGCCGGTGCTCGCCACGACCTTCAGCATGACCCTGAGCAAGGCGGGCAACCGGGGTGTCTCGCTCACCGGGCACGTCCGGATCACCGCCCGCGGTGACGACGAACTCGGTCAGCTGGGACGCGAGTTGGAGCGGGCCGCGAGCGCCGCGAAGGTCGGCCTGGTCCGTCTCGACCGGGAACAGGTTCCCGGAGCCCTCGCCACTCTGCCGCTCGGAGGTACGTGCTGATGTCCCACCCCGCGTCGACCATGCCTCCCGGCCGGCAGAACCAGGCCGCCCCGGTGCGCACGCCCGCGCACGTGGCCTCGCCGACCGACACCGGCATGATCCCCATCGTCCGGCAGCCGCAGACACCGCAGCAGCAGCGCCGCATCGTCAGCCCGGGTTTCGGGCTGCGCGGTCCGCGCCGCAACCGTCATGTCGTCACCGCCGAGGAACTGGCGGCGATCAGCATGCCGATCGGTGACGACGGCGTACTGATCGGCAAGGACCAGGACGGACAGCCGGCGGTACTCGGGCTGTCCCGCCCGACCGCCTTCGACGTCGTACTGGTGGGCGGTCTGTGGCTCGCCCAGGTGCTGGCGTTGCGCGCCGCCGCGACGGGTGCGCGCGTGGGGGTCGAGACGGGCCGCCCGCAGGCCTGGCAGCAGCTCGCCCAGGCAGCGGGGGGCGGTCAGCAGTGCATGACGGTCTATCCGGTGGGCCGGGTGCCCGCGCAGGGGCCCTCCGTGTCGAGTCCCGTGGTGCTGATCCGGGACTGCGGCATCCGTCCGCCGCGAGGGCGGGTCAACACCGCGCCGTGGCAGGCCGTGGTGACGGTGCTTCCCTTCGTCAGCGAGCACGCGCCGCGCTGGCTGGCCCAGGCCCACCTCGTCGGGATCCAGCGCATCTCCCCTTACGAGACCGAGGTGGTACGTGACACCCTGGGCGTCTCCAGCGAGCACCTCGAGCACCTCCCGAACCTTCACGACGGCGTGGCCCTGTGGTGCACTCGCAAGCACCACAAGTTCGTCATGACCGAACCCACTGATGCGGAGACGGGCCTGCTCGGCGCGGCGCGCCGTATGGACTGACGCGTCGTCGTCCGCGAGGGCGGTGGGAACGGCCACCCCCACGAGGCATCTCCCTCGGCGCCCGTGGGGCTTTTCCGTCCCGCCATCCGAGTGATTAGGCTTCTGGTGGTGCGGTGACGATCGCAGTCGCGTGGGACTCGCCACTCGGTCCGCCCGGCCGAGACGACGACCAGCTCAGCAGCAGTGGCTGACCAGGAGGCAAGCAGTGAACAGGGATCGGTCCGAGTACAACGGCGACAGCCCTTCCTCGGACGGGGACGATCACGACGTGGATCTCACCGGCGAGTTCGAAATCGTCTACACGCCTCCTGCCTGGTACGCACAGAGTACGCAGAGCGGGTCGCCCGCCGAAGCGCAGCAGCCGTCCGCACCCACTCCACCGCCGCCCTCGGCCGGACCGCCGGTCGGTCCGCCCAACGGTCCGCCGGGCGGTCCGGCGCCCCAGGGCACGCGGCCGGCGCAGCCGCAGGCCCCGGGCGCCCCGCACCAACCCGCGCGGCAACAGCCGCCCGCCCAGGCTCAGGGCGCCCCTGACGCCGCTCAGCCGGGTGCCTCCACGGGCGGTTACGGGTTCCCGCAGCAGTCCGCAGCCGGGGGGTACGGCTACCCCCAGCAGAACGGGCCCGGCACGCCCCAGCCGGGTCAGGCACCGTCGGGCGGCTACCCGGCCCCCCAGCAGCCCGCGCAGCAGCCGGCCGCCCCGGGTTTCCCCGTACTGCGGCCGGTCGGCCAGGACACCGCCGACGCGCCCTCCCCGGACACCGCCGCCGCGCCGGAAGTGCCCGCGCCGCCCGTTCCGGAACAGCCGGCCGCGCCCGTGCCGACGGAGGCCGAACTCGACCACGCCGCGGCCGACGCGGAGGCGGCGCGGCTGTTCGGCGGTGCCGGCGACCATGTGGCGGAGGCGGAACCGGAGGAGGCCCGGAGCGACGCGGCGGAGTCCGCCGGTTCCTCCGGCCCCGAGTCCGACCCGGACGCCGGGGCCGCGCCGACGGCGGCGGAAACGGGTCCGGAGGCGGACGCGGGTCCGGCGCCCGCCGCCGGACCACCGCCGGCCGCGCCCGCGGCCCCGCCGGCCGCCGCCGACGCGGCCCCCGTCGTACCCGGCCCTCCGCCGCCCGCGCCCGGCACCCCGCCCGTCGCGCCGGGACCTCCGCCCGCCGCTCCCGGGCCGATGCCCGCGGCCCAGGGACAGCAGCCGCAGCCACCACAGCCCACCGGGCAGGCCCCCGTGCCCGCCCCGCCCGGCCAGCCGCTGCCGCCGCTGCCGCAGGGGTTCGCGCCCGCGCACCCCGGCCAAGGCGTACCGCAGCCGGACCCGCAGGCTGCGGCCGGCCCCGGCTACCCCCAGGTCCCCGGCCAGCCGATGCCCGGGCAGCCCGGTCACCAGGTACCTCCGCAAGGGGCGTTCGGCCCGCCCCCGCAGCCCGCGTACCCCGCGGCCGGGCAGCCCGCACCGGCGGACCCCCATCGCGCGCCCCAGCCGCAGGCGGACGGGTACGGCTACCCGCAGCAGGCTCCTCAGCCTCAGCCGCCCGTACAGCCCGGTTACGGTTATCCGCCCCAGCAGCCGGGTTACGGCTACCCGCAGCCGGGCCAGCCGCCCCACCCGGCACCCCAGCCCCAGCCCCAGCCCCAGCCCGCACCCCAGCAGCAGCCCCAGCCGCAACAGCCGCCCGCCGCCTACGGCAACCAGGGCTGGAGCGCTCCGCCCGGCCCGCAGCCCGGTGGGCCGGGGGCCCAGCCGCAGCAGGCCGCGCCCGGTACCCCGCTCGGCTACAACGCCGCCGTGGAGCTCACCTCCGACCGGCTGCTGCGCAACCAGCCCAAGGCGCGCAAGAACAACGCGGGCCCGTCCCGCTTCAAGTTCGGCGCCAAGAAGGAGGAAGCGGAGCGGCAGCGCAAGCTCGGACTGATCCGTACGCCGGTGATGTCGTGCTACCGCATCGCGGTGATCAGCCTCAAGGGCGGTGTCGGCAAGACCACGACGACGATGGCTCTGGGCGCGACCCTCGCCTCCGAGCGGCAGGACAAGATCCTGGCGATCGACGCCAACCCCGACGCCGGCACGCTGGGCCGACGGGTCCGGCGCGAGACGGGTGCCACCATCCGCGACCTGGTACAGGCGATCCCGCAGCTGCACAGCTACATGGACATCCGCCGCTTCACCTCGCAGGCGCCGTCGGGCCTCGAAATCATCGCCAATGACGTGGACCCGGCGGTGTCGACCACGTTCAACGACCAGGACTACCGGGCCGCGCTCGACATGCTGGGCAGGCAGTACCCGATCATCCTCACCGACTCGGGAACCGGTCTGCTCTACAGCGCGATGCGCGGGGTCCTCGACCTCGCCGACCAGTTGATCATCATCTCCACCCCGTCGGTGGACGGGGCGAGCAGCGCGTCGACCACCCTGGACTGGCTGTCCGCGAACGGGTTCGCCGATCTCGTCCAGCGGTCGATCACCGTGATCTCCGGTGTCCGTGAGACAGGCAAGATGATCAAGGTGGAGGACATCGTCGCGCACTTCGAGACCCGCTGCCGCGGTGTCGTCGTGGTGCCCTTCGACGAGCACCTCGCCGCCGGCGCGGAGGTCGACCTGGAGATGATGCGTCCCAAGACGCGCGAGGCGTACTTCGATCTCGCCGCCCTCATCGCCGAGGACATCGCCCGGACCCAGCAGGGGTTCGGCAACCCGAACATGCAGTACCCGCAGCAGCCCCAGCAGGGGTACGCGCCCGCGCCGCAGCAGCAGCCGTACCCCCATCCCGGTGGTGCCCCCCAGCCGGGGCAGGGCTGGCAGCAGCCTCCCCAGCAGCACCCCGCACCGGGCCAGGGCTGGCAGCAGCCTCCCCAGGACCCGCAGCAGGGCACCGTACCGCCCGGCTGGACCCAGCAGTAGCCCACACAGGCCAGGGCCCGTACCGGTTTCACGTCGGTACGGGCCCTGGCCTGTGTCTGCGCCCCCTAGGGGGTGTCCGCCTCCGCCACCAGCTCCCGGCACGTCTTGACGTCCTCGGCCATCTGCTCCAGCAGCGCGTCCAGCGTGTCGAACTTCTCCTGCCCCCGGACGAAGGCCAGGAAGTCGACGGCGACGTGCAGGCCGTACAGGTCGAGGCCGACGCGGTCGATGGCGTACGCCTCCACCGTGCGCTCGGTGCCCTCGAACTGCGGGTTGGTGCCGACCGAGATCGCGGCCGGCATCGCCTCGCCGGCCGCGTGCAGCCAGCCGGCGTAGACGCCGTCGGCCGGGACGGCGGTGTGCGGGAGGGGCTCGACGTTGGCCGTGGGGAAGCCGAGTTCGCGGCCGCGCTGGGCGCCGCGGACGACGACGCCCTCGACGCGGTGCGGGCGGCCGAGGATCTCGGCGGCGCCGCGCATGTCGCCCTCGGCGACCAGGCGCCGGGTCAGGGTCGAGGAGAAGGGCTGCCCGTCGCCCGCGTCGCCGGTCACGTACAGGTCGACGACCTCGACCTCGAAGTCGTAGACGCGGCCCTGTTCGGTGAGGAAGCCGACGTTTCCGGCGGCCTTGTGACCGAAGCGGAAGTTGGGGCCCTCGACGACCGCCTTGGCGTGCAGTTTGTCGACCAGGACCTTGACCACGAAGTCGGCCGGGGAGAGGTTCGAGAACTCCCTGGTGAAGGGCAGGATGAGGACCGCGTCCACGCCCAGTTCGGCGCAGAGTTCGGCGCGGCGGTGGTGCGGGGCCAGCAGGGGCGGGTGGCTGCCGGGGCGGACGACCTCGCTGGGGTGCGGGTCGAAGGTGACGACGACGGCCGGGACGCCGAGCGCGCGGGCCCGGTCCACGGCATGCCGGATGATCAGCTGGTGCCCGCGGTGGACGCCGTCGTAGGAGCCGATGGTGACGACGCTGCGTCCCCAGTCCTCGGGGATGTCCTCCAAGCCACGCCAGCGCTGCACTGTGTCTGCTCCTTGTCGCAAACTCGTCGAGAACCTTGCCGCTTCCGCAGGTCTAAGGGTGCCATGCCGCCCGGCCGCGGCCCGCATCGGCATGGAATGTGACCGGACGCACGCGACCGGTCCACGCCTCACGCGGGGATGCCCAGGCCGGCCAGGCTCTCGACGGTCCGGCGGGTGCCGGGGCCCACCAGCCCCGCCCACTCCTCGGGCGCCCCGGACAGCCAGCCGGCCAGACGGGCGGCGAAGCCGGGGACCTGCCGGGCGAAGGTGACCAGGGCGGTGTCGAAGCGGGCGGCGCCCTCGGGAGTGCGGACCAGCCGGAGGCCGGTGCGCCGGACCAGGGTGCGCAGTCCGTCGGACGCTTCGGGGCCCGGTCCGCCGGACGGTTCGGGGTCCGGTCCGCCGGACGGTTCGGGGCCCGGGAGGACGGCTGCGCGCAGGAGTGCGTCCAGCACGGCGGGGTCGCCTTCGTGGTCCAGGAGGAGTTCCCGCAGCTCCGCGCGGAGAGGGGCGCAGGCGGTGGTGCCGGGGGCGCCGAGCACGGTGGCGAGTGCGGTGCGTACCTGCTCGGGGCCGCCGGTCAGCAGCGCGCCGACCAGGGGCAGGAGCGCCTCGCGGGCGGCATACGGGTCCTGCCTGAGGCGCCGGTCCACGTACGCGGCGACGTGCGCCGCGTTCTCGGGACGCCGCGCGACGGCTTGAGCCACCACCTCCGCGATCCGCCCGGCCAGTCCGGGGGTGGTCGCGTCGGCGAGCCTGCGCAGCGCCTCCCCGGCGTCCGGGCCGCGCAGCCGGGCCCGGAAGGCGTCCAGGACCGGTTCCGGGTGGGTGGGCAGGGCGACGGCCATCGCGCTCGGCGGGAGGTACGGGTCGCCCGCCGCGAAGTGGCGCACCGCCCGTTCCAGGTGGCGGTCGCGGCTGTCGGGGTCGTGTACGAGCAGGGCGAGGGCGGCGCCGTGCAGCGGGCTGTCGGCGGAGCGGACCAGCAGGGCGAGGGCGGCGTAGCGCAGCAGTTGGCGGTCGGTCTCGTCGCGGGCGTGCGGGGCGGCGCGCAGTCCGTACGTCATGGCCGCCGCGCGCCGGGCGTGGCGCTCGTCGCGCGCCCACCGGTCGGCGGCGCGGCACAGGGCGGAGGGTTCCTCCTCGGCGAGGGCGGCGAGCAGTTCACCCGCCCGGGGGTGCGCGCTGTCCACGAGCACCTCGACGAGGTCGTCGGGGGCACGGTGCCGGTGGGTGTGCAGCAGCGCCTGCGCGGCCGTGGCCACGGTGGCGTGCGGCGCGCCGGGCAGCGGCCGTTCGTCGTCGAACCAGCGGATCAGGAGCGGTTGTACGGTCCCGGGGGCGGCGGTGAGCAGAGCGGCGACCGCGTCGAGGTGCCGGGGGCCCGGCTCGTGCGGGGGCCCGTCGGCGCGGACCAGCCGGCGGAGCAGGTCCAGGCGGAGGTCGTCCGGCAGCGGCAGCGCCGACCAGAAGGCCGGCCCGAACTCGCCCGGCACCGGCCGCCCTTCCTCCCGTCGCGCCACGACCGCTTCGGCGAGCCGGCGCAGCACCTCCGTGTACGGCACCGGGTCGGGCACCCGGGTCAGCACCCCGGCGAGCAGCCGGGCGGCCCACCAGGAGTACGGCCCGGCGTCCAGGGTGTGGGCCAACTCCTGGAGACGGGCGGCGAGTCGGGGGGTGCCGTGCTGGCGGGCGAGGTGGAGCAGGGCCTCGACGACGGGGCCGATTCGGTGGTGCGGCACGGGTGGGGAGGGGGACTCGGCGTCGAGGGGGCGGTGCTGGTGGACGAGGGCGCGCAGGGCCTCGTCCAGGTCGAGGTGGAGGCCCTGGAGCCAGTCGGCCAGCTCCTCGTGTGCGAAGCGGTAGCCGTGGCCGGCGGGCACCAGAAGGCCCTCGGCCAGGACGGCGGACGCCCAGCCGGTGACGCCGCCGAGGTGGGCCGGCCCGGCCCCCCGGGGGAACACCGTCTCGAACGACTCCCGGTCCAGTGCCCCCTCCCCCGGTGCGAGGCCGCGCCGGGCGGCCTCGTGGACCTGCCCGGAGACCTTCGCCGCGAGGCGCCGCACGGCCCGGCCGCGCAGGCCGTTCTCCGCGGCCAGCCGGGCCGCGACGCGCAGACAGACCAGGTCGAGGTGGGCCGCGAACACATCGTCCCGGCACAGGGGGACGGGTGGTTCGCCGCCGGTGGCGGGCGGCGGGTCGCCCAGGGCCGTCCTGACCTCGGCGTACAGGCGGAGGGTGAGGGGGTGGCGGGCGTCGGCGTCCACGAGCGCTCCGTCCGGCACGCCGAGCCGCGCCCGTACCCGCCGCGCCTCGTCGTCGGTCAGGTCGCCCAGGACAACCCGGGGCGGGGCCGGAGAGGGGGCGGTGACGGGCTCGTACAGCAGGTCGCGGGGGAACTCCGTCCCCGCCCGCTCCCAGTACTCGGCGCGGCACGCCACGACCAGCCGGGTGCCCGTCCGCCGCAGCCAGGCCGCTGTGCCCTCGCTCCACTCGGCCAGCCGCCGGCGCAGCCCCGGCGGCATCTCCTCGGGCCCGTCCAGGACGAGGAGCAGAGGGCGCCCGGCCGTCCGGGCCAACTCGGCCAACCGCCCCGGGGAGATGTCCCCGAGCCCCGCGTCACCGGGGCCGGCGGGACTGGCGGGACTGGCGGGACTGGCGGGACTGGCGGGACTGGCGGGACTGGCGGGACCAACGAGGTCGATGGGCCTTTCAGAACCAACAAGGTCGATGGGATCACCAGGACCGACAGGGCCGACACGGCCGACATGGCCGACAGGGCCTCCAGAAGCCACCGGCCCTTGCGGCCCTTCCGGTCCCCCCGGCCCTGCTGACCTCGCCGCCCCCGCCGGTCCTGCCAGCTCAGCCGGTCCTGCCGCCCCCGTCGGATCCCCGGGGCCTCCGCGGCCAACCCCCTCCCCTCCCCCAACGCCCCCCGGCTGCCCCGGCCCCGGAGAACCGACCCGCACCCCGCCGAACCCGTTCAACCCACCCGGCCCCCCGGCAGCGGCCACGACCCGTGCCGCCCGTCCCAGCGCCCGTCCCGCCGCGTCCGCCACGGAGGCGTCGTCGTCCCGGAGATCCGCTCCCCGCAGCCACAGGGTCGGGGCGGGCCGCGTACCCCGGCCGCGGCGGTCGGCGAGGGCCGCCAGCTCCGTCGTACGGCCGCTGCCGGGGGCACCGACGAGGGCGAGGACGTACGCCGGACTCTCGACGAAGGCGGCGAACTCCCGTACCGAGGACGCCCGCTCGACCGGCGGCGGCGCGAGGACAGTACCGGTCCGGCCCACCGGGAGACCTGCCGGGCGGTCCTGGCCGGCCGAGGTCGCCGTCAGTTCCAGCACGCCGGCCAGATTGAGGTCGGTGCCGTACGCCGGGACAGTCGCCGCGTTCTCGGTGAGCAGTTCGGCGAGCGGGCCGGGGACGCGGCCGGGACGCAGCGGCACGGCGAAGCCGAGGTCGCTGTGGCCGGAGCGCAGCGCGGTGCCGAGGACACCGACCACGGCCCCGGTCGTGGCGTCGAGCACCGGCCCCCCGGCCGACCCGCCGCCCAGCCGCAGCGCGTCCCGGCCGAGGGTGCCGACGGCCAGTTCCAGCGCGTCGCCGATGAAGTGGAAGCCCTCGGTGGACGTGTACGTCACGGCGGCGGTGCCGAGCACGCGTGCCTCGCGCCAGCCGTCGGCGGCGATCCGCACATAGCTCCCTACGGCGGGGCCGTCCCCCGCGGTGAGGGGCAGCGGGGCGAGACCGAGGCCCTCGGTGCGGACGAGGGCGAGGTCCAGACCGGGGAGCGGGATGACCGCGTCGGCGGTCACGGTGCAGCGCCGGTCACGGGCGCCGTGGAGGACCAGTCGGGGCAGGCCGTCGACGGCCTCGTGGCTGGTGACGACCGTGCCGTGGTGGTCGGCGACGAATCCCGTGCCGCGGGGGCGGCCGGCCAGGTCGTGGATCCGGACCAGGGCGGGTCCGGTCGGCGCCGGGGGCGGGCCGCCGGCACCCGGCGGTGCCTGCCGCACCGCGACCTCGCCCGGCGACGGCACCGCGCCACCCCTGCTCCGGTCACTGCCCGGGTCCCCGCTCCGGTCCCTCTCCCTGCCCCGGTCCCCGTCCCTGTCCCCCGACGTCACCGTCGTCAGGTCCCGCGCCGCCCTCGTCCTCCGGTGCCGCGACGTCATCGTCGAACCTCCCCCGCCGTACGCCGTGCTCTGCGTCCGACGGTAGGCGGACGATGATCAGCGGGACAGATCGCGTGGGGAACGCGCCCCCTTGTGCTCCCCCGGTTCACTCCGAGCGCCTGCCCGGACGGGTGAACACAGGGGCCCTCCTGGATAGACCCTAGGGGGTGGGGGAACCGAGGGGGGACCGTGGAGCGGCGGCGAGGACGACCCCGTGTCCGCCGCTCCACGGGCAACCGCCCTCAGCCCCCTCCTCGGCCGCATACGGCCAGGCTCTTCCCTCAGCCGAAGACGGCCAGGCTCTTCGCCTTGCCCCGCTGCTCCTCGACCAGCGCGAGCAGCCCGCCCCCGGGGCCGAAGACGGCCACCGCGCCGGCGCCGGCGTAGACCTCGGGCATCTCCAGCCGCACCCCGTTGGCGAGCAGCCGGGCGCGCCGCTCGTCCACGTCCCAGCGCGGGAAGGCGGCCCCGGCGGCCTCGGCGACCGGCATGACCTCCAGCTCCTGCTGGAGCTGGTCCAGCGTCCGCGCGGCGTCCAGCTTGTACGGCCCGACCCGGGTGCGGCGCAGCGCGGTCAGGTGACCGCCGACGCCCAGACCGGCGCCCAGGTCGCGGGCGAGCGCCCGGATGTACGTACCGGAGGAGCAGACCACCGACACCACCAGGTCCAGGACCGGGGTGCCGTCCTCGGCGACCGCGTCCCGGACGTCGTACACCTGGAAGGAGGAGACGGTGACCGGACGGGCCGGGATGTCGAACTCCTCGCCCTCGCGCGCCCGCTTGTAGGAGCGCACGCCGTTGATCTTGATGGCGCTGACCTTCGACGGCACCTGCATGATGGCGCCGGTCAGCTCGGCGATCCCCGCGTCGATGGCGTCGCGGGTGACCTTCGAGGCGTCGACCGACCCCGTGATCTCGCCCTCGGCGTCGTCGGTCAGGGTGGTCTGGCCGAGCCGGACGGTCCCCACGTACTCCTTCTCGGTGAGGGCGAGGTGCCCCAGGAGCTTGGTGGCCCGCTCCACGCCGAGGACCAGGACGCCCGTCGCCATCGGGTCGAGCGTGCCGGCGTGCCCGACGCGCCGCGTGCGGGCGATGCCGCGCATCTTGGCGACGACGTCGTGCGAAGTGAAGCCCGACGGCTTGTCGACGATGACAAGGCCGTCGGGCGTGGTGTGCTTGTCGGTCATTGAGCGGTGTCGTCCGTCCCGTCGGCCTCGTCGGCCGCGTCGTCGTCCTCGCCCGGCTTGCGGTACGGGTCCGCCTCGCCGGCGTAGCGGGCGCCCGCGGACGCCTCGCGCACCTTGGCGTCGGACTGCCGCGCCTTGTCGAGGAGGTCCTCGATGTTCTTGGCGGTGTCCGGGAGGGCGTCCATGACGAAGGCGAGGGTCGGGGTGAACTTCACCCCGGCCGCCTTGCCGACCTCGGAGCGCAGGATGCCCTTGGCGCTCTCCAGGCCCGCCGCGGCGGCCTGCCGCTCCTCGTCGTCGCCGTAGACCGTGTAGAAGACGGTCGCCTCCCGGAGGTCACCCGTGACCCGGGTGTCCGTGATGGTGACGTGGGTGCCGAGCCGCGGGTCCTTGATCCCGCGCTGCAGCTTCTGGGCCACCACTTCCCGGATGAGGTCCGCCAGCCTCTTGGCCCGCGCGTTGTCGGCCACTGGTCCGTCTCCCGTTCTTTCCTGATCAATCTCGTTCTTGGGGTCAGTCGTCGTCGCCGTGGAAGCGCCGTCGGACGGACAGCAGCTCCACCTCGGGACGGCCGGCGACCAGCCGCTCGCACCGGTCGAGCACGTCACTGAGGTGCCCCGCGTCGCCGGACACCAGGGCCAGACCGATGACGGCCCGGCGATGGAGGTTCATGTGATCCACCTCCGCCGCGCTCACCGCGTACTTCCGCTGGAGTTCGGCGACGATCGGGCGGACGACGGACCGCTTCTCCTTCAGCGAATGTACGTCGCCGAGGAGGAGGTCGAAGGACAGCGTCCCCACATACATGTGCAACCGGTTCACCCGCCGGTCCGGGATCGATGGCCCCGCCATCCGTGTGGCGGGGACATCAGAACCGTACAACGAACGGCCGGGGCCGATCGACGGATATTGCTTCCGCCGACCGGCCCCGGACCGCGCCGTCTGGAGAAGACGGGGCTGTTACACCCGCGGCTTCTCGCGCATCTCGTACGTCGCGATGACGTCGTCGACCTTGATGTCGTTGAAGTTTCCGAGGTTGATACCGCCCTCGAAGCCTTCGCGGATCTCGGTGACGTCGTCCTTGAAGCGACGCAGACCCTCGATGTTGAGGTTCTCCGCGATGACCTTGCCGTCGCGGATGAGGCGCGCCTTGGTGTTGCGCTTGACCTCGCCGGAGCGGATGAGGACACCCGCGATGTTGCCCAGCTTGGACGAGCGGAAGACCTCGCGGATCTCCGCCGTACCCAGCTCGACCTCTTCGTACTCCGGCTTGAGCATGCCCTTGAGGGCCGCCTCGATCTCCTCGATCGCCTGGTAGATGACCGAGTAGTACCGGACGTCCACACCCTCGCGCTCGGCCATCTGCGCGGCACGCCCGGCGGCGCGCACGTTGAAGCCGATCACGATGGCGTCGGAGCCCATCGCCAGGTCGATGTCGGACTCCGTGACCGCACCGACGCCGCGGTGCAGGACGCGGATGTCGACCTCTTCGCCGACGTCCAGCTGGAGCAGCGAGGACTCCAGGGCCTCGACGGAACCAGAAGCGTCACCCTTGATGATCAGGTTGAGCTGCTGGACCTCGCCGGCCTTGAGCACCTTGTCCAGGTCCTCCAGCGACACGCGGCGCGTGCGCTTGGCGAACGCGGCGTTGCGCTCACGTGCGGCGCGCTTCTCCGCGATCTGGCGGGCCGTACGGTCCTCCTCGACCACGATGAAGTTGTCGCCGGCACCCGGGACGTTGGTCAGGCCGAGGACCTGGACCGGCGTCGACGGGCCCGCCTCGGGCACGTTGTTGCCGTTGTCGTCGAGCATGGCGCGGACGCGGCCGTAGGCGTCGCCCACCACCATCGTGTCGCCGACCCGCAGCGTGCCTCGCTGCACGAGGACCGTCGCCACGGCACCGCGGCCGCGGTCGAGACGGGACTCGATCGAGATGCCCTGCGCGTCCTGGTTCGGGTTGGCCCGCAGGTCGAGCGAGGCGTCGGCCGTGAGGATCACGGCCTCCAGCAGCGAGTCGATGTGCAGACCCTGCTTGGCGGAGATGTCGACGAACATGGTGTCGCCGCCGTACTCCTCGGCCACCAGGCCGTACTCGGTCAGCTGACCGCGCACCTTGGTCGGGTCGGCACCCTCGACGTCGATCTTGTTGACCGCGACGACGATCGGGACGTCGGCCGCCTTGGCGTGGTTGAGCGCCTCGACCGTCTGCGGCATGACGCCGTCGTTGGCCGCGACGACCAGGATCGCGATGTCCGTCGACCGCGCACCACGGGCACGCATGGCGGTGAACGCCTCGTGACCCGGGGTGTCGATGAAGGTGATCTTGCGCTCTTCGTCGTTGACCTCGGTCGCGACCTGGTAGGCACCGATGTGCTGGGTGATGCCGCCGGCCTCGCCCGCGATGACGTTCGTCTTGCGGATGGCGTCGAGCAGTCGGGTCTTTCCGTGGTCGACGTGACCCATGACGGTCACGACCGGCGGACGGACGACCAGGTCCTCGTCGGACCCCTCGTCCTCGCCGAACTCCAGGTCGAAGGACTCGAGCAGCTCGCGGTCCTCCTCCTCCGGGCTGACGATCTGAACCGTGTAGTTCATCTCGTCGGCGAGGAGCTGGAGCGTCTCGTCGGAGACGGACTGCGTGGCCGTGACCATCTCGCCGAGGTTCATCATGACCGCGACGAGCGACGCCGGGTTGGCGTTGATCTTCTCCGCGAAGTCGGTGAGCGACGCACCGCGCGACAGGCGAATGGTCTCGCCGTTGCCGCGAGGCAGCATCACGCCGCCGACCGACGGGGCCTGCATGGCCTCGTACTCCTGGCGCCTCTGCCGCTTCGACTTGCGACCGCGACGCGCGGGACCGCCGGGACGGCCGAAGGCGCCCTGCGTGCCACCACGGCCACCGGGACCGCCGGGACGGCCGCCGAAGCCGGGACGGCCACCGCCGCCGCCGAAGCCGCCGCCACCACCGGGACGACCGGCGAAACCGCCGCCGCCACCACCGGGACGACCGGCACCGCCGCCGCCACCACCGGGACGGCCGGCGAAGCCGCCGCCGCCCGGACGACCGCCGCCGCCGGGACGACCGGCACCGCCGGGACCGCGACCGCCGCCGCCGGGGCCCGGACGCGGGCCGGCAGCGGGACGCTGCGGCATCATGCCGGGGTTCGGACGCGGACCGCCGCCGGGACGCGGACCCGCGGCGCCGCCCTGCGGACGGGGCATCGAGCCCGGGGTCGGACGGTTGCCGCCCGGAGCCTGGGGACGCGGACCGCCGCCCTGGCCGCCGGGGGCCTGCGGACGCGGACCGCCGCCGGCGGGACCGCCGGGGCCGGGACGCGGGCCGCCGCCCTGCGGGCGCGGGGACTGCGGACGGGCCATACCGGCGTTGCCGCCGGAGGTGAAGGGGTTGTTGCCCGGACGCGGGCCGGACGGACGGGCGCCGGGACGCGCCGCCGGGGAACCGGGACGCGGACCGCCGGAACGGCCCTGACCGCCACCCTGCTGGCCCTGGCCCTGACCGGGGCCGGAGGTCCGGCCGCCGGGACGGGGAGCGCCGGGACGCGCGCCGCCGGGCTTGGGGCCGGACGGGGCGGGTGCGGAGGGAGCCGCCGCCGCGGGCGGCGCGGTGAACTCGGGCGCGGCCGGGGCCGGACGCGGCGCGGGCTTGGGACCCGGCGTCGGACGCGGGCCCGGGGCCGACGGCGCGGGGGCCGAGGGCGCCGCGGGAGCCGAGGAGGCCGCGGGGGCCGACGGCTGCTGGGCGGCCGCGGGCTTGGGTGCGGCCGGCCGCGGGGCGGCCGGACGGTCTCCGGCCGGCTTGGCGGCGCGGGGGGTGCCACCAGGGGCTGCCTGCGCCGGCGAGGGCGCGGCGGGCCTGGGGGCGGCCTTGCGGGGCGCACCGGGCTTGCCGGCGGACCGGCCGTTCCCGCTGCCCTGCTGGAAGGCGTCTGTCAGTTTGCGTACGACGGGCGCTTCGATCGTCGAAGACGCCGAACGGACGAATTCACCGAGTTCCTGGAGCTTGGCCATGACGACCTTGCTCTCGACACCGAACTCCTTGGCGAGTTCGTAGACCCGGACCTTAGCCACTTCGCTCCTTTGAGGTCCGGGTTGCGTCCGGACCGTCGCTAGTTCATGGGCGTACTCATCGCGTACTCATCGAGTGCTCATCGCAATCTCGACCTGCTTTCGACTCGCGAGGTACCAAGCCGTACGGGGTTCCGTACGGCACGTCTTACTTGCCGTGGTTGCCCGACCAGCAATCCTGGTCAGCAACCCTCCGTCTGCTCGACGTACTGGCGCAACGCCTTTACGTCGAGCGGTCCCGGGACGCGCAGTGCCCTCGGGAACGCCCGGCGGCGTACCGCCTGGTCGAGACAGACCTGGGTGGGGTGAACGTACGCACCCCGGCCGGGCAGCGTACCGCGAGGATCGGGGGCGCAGTCGCCCTCGACCGCCACGATGCGCAGCAGTCCGGTCTTGGCCGCTCGCTCCCGGCACCCCACACAGGTGCGTTCAGGGCATGCACGAGCACGCGTCCGGCCAGACACTCCTAAGTCTACCTCCCCGCGGCGACCTCACCCCTTCGGGGCAAGAATCGAACACATACCGCCTCGGAAGCTGTCGATGATCTCAGCGTTCCGGCGGCTCGGATCTATTCCCTCACTCGGACGGCTGCTGCTCGGTGTCCGGGCGGATGTCGATGCGCCAGCCGGTGAGCCGGGCCGCGAGGCGGGCGTTCTGGCCCTCCTTGCCGATGGCCAGCGACAGCTGGTAGTCGGGCACGGTCACCCGCGCGGAGCGGGCCGCCAGGTCGACGACCTCCACCTTGGTGACACGGGCCGGCGAGAGCGCGTTGGCCACCATGTCGGCCGGGTCGTCCGACCAGTCGACGATGTCGATCTTCTCGCCGTTCAGCTCGCCCATCACATTGCGGACCCGGCCGCCCATGGGGCCGATGCAGGCGCCCTTGGCGTTGAGTCCGGAGCGGGTGGAGCGGACGGCGATCTTGGTGCGGTGGCCGGCCTCGCGGGCGATCGCGGCGATCTCGACGCTGCCGTCGGCGATCTCCGGGACCTCCAGGGCGAAGAGCTTCTTCACCAGGTTCGGGTGGGTACGGGAGAGGGTCACGGACGGGCCGCGGACGCCCTTGGCGACCCGGACGACGTACGACCGCAGGCGGGTGCCGTGCGGGTAGGTCTCGCCGGGCACCTGCTCCTGCACCGGCAGGATGGCCTCCAGCTTGCCGATGTCGACCAGCACGTTCTTCGGGTCGCGGCCCTGCTGGACCACTCCGGTGACGATGTCGCCCTCGCGGCCGGCGTACTCGCCGAGCGTGGCGTCGTCCTCGGCGTCCCGCAGCCGCTGCAGGATGACCTGCTTGGCGGTGGTGGCGGCGATCCGGCCGAAGTCCGACGGGGTGTCGTCGAACTCGCGCGCCTCCTGCCCCTCCTCCAGGTCGTCCGGGTCCTCCTTCGCCCACACGGTCACATGGCCGGTCTCCCGGTCGAGCTTCACGCGCGCGTGGCGGCGGCTTCCCTCGGTGCGGTGGTAGGCGATGAGGAGGGCCGACTCGATCGCCTCGACCAGCAGGTCGAAGGAGATCTCCTTCTCCCGCACCAAGCCCCGCAGGGCACTCATGTCGATGTCCACGGCTACGCCTCCTCCTCTTCTTCCTTCATGTCGTTCTCGTCACGCTGGTCATGCTCGTCACGCTTGTCGTGCTTGTCGCGCTTGTCGTGCTGCTCTTTGCGGTTGAACTCGACCTGGACCCGCGCCTTGGCGATCTCGTCGAAGGCGAGGGTGCGGGCGGTGGCCTTGCGGCCCTTCACGCCGGGTACTTCGAGGTCGAGTCCTTCGTCGTGCACGCCGAGGATCCGGGCGACCAGTTCGCCGCCCTCGGTGAGCTGGAACCTCACCAGGCGGTCGACGGCCCGTACGTAGTGCCGGTGTTCCGTCAGCTCGCGCTCCGCGCCCGGGGTGCCGACCTCCAGGGTGTACTCCCCCGCGCCCATCGCGTCCGTCTCGTCGAGCTTCGCCGAGAGCGCGCGGCTCACATCGGCGATCGCGTCCAGGTCCGCACCGGTGTCGGAGTCGACGACGACGCGCAGCACCCGCTTGCGTCCGACCGAGTCCACCGCGATCTCTTCCAGATCCAGACCCTGGGAGGCGACCAGCGGTTCCAGCAGTTCTCGCAGCCTCTCGCTCTGGGTGGTGCTCATCCGGGTGACTCCTCGGCCGCGTGTGCTGTTGTGGGACGGTGCGCGTGTCAGGTCAAAGGGTATCCGGTCGCGGGGGGTGTTGCCGTCCACCCGGGCTCGACGGTGCCGCTGAGTGGCGCCGGGCGGCCTGCCGGGTACGGTGATCACGGCGTGCCGCCCCGGGCGCCCGCCACCCTTCCCCCGCCTTCCGTACGAGCCTGCCGAGGACGTCTGCCGTGTCGTCGTTGCCCTCATCGTCACGCCCGCCCTCGCGACCGCGCAGAAGGAGTCTGCTCGCCACCGCCGCCGGGGCCGTGCTGCTGGCCGGCTGTACCGGTTCCTCCGGTTCCGGCGCGGACGCCGCCTCCAGGGCCGCCGACCGGGCACGCGCGCGTGCCGCGCGGGACAGCGCGGAGCTGGCGGGGCGGTACGCCGCGGTGATCGCCGCGCATCCCGGGCTGGCGGAGCGGCTGGACCCGCTGCGCGCGGAGGTGCTCCGGCACGCGGCGGCGTTCGGCGGGGCCCGCGCCGCGTCCCCGTCGGTCTCGCCCTCCGGTTCGGCACGGGCCGCGGGGCCGGACGACGGTTCCACCGCCGACGCCGTACCGGCCGCCGAAGAGGAGGCGCTCGCCCTGCTGGCCGCGGCCGAGCGGAAGCTGGCCGACCGGCGGACGGCGGCGCTGGCGGACGTGCCGGGCGAGCTGGCCCGGCTGCTGGCCTCGGTGGCGGCGGCCGGGGCGGGACACGTGTATCTGCTGACGGAGGGCGACCGGTGAGCGACGAGTCCGGGAAGAGCGAGAAGAAGCAGGAGCTGAAGGCGCTCCAGGCGGTCCTGGCGGCCGAGCACGCGGCGGTCTACGGCTACGGCGTCGTCGGCGCCCGGGTGGGCGAGGACCGGCGTACGGAAGCGCGCACGGCGTACGACGCGCACCGGGCCCGGCGGGACGCGCTGGGGCGCGAGGTGCGCGACCTCGGGGCGACGCCGGTCGCCGCCCGGGCCGGGTACGCGCTGCCCTTCCCGGTGTCCGACGCGGCCTCGGCGGTGCGGCTGGCGGCGGAGCTGGAGGAACGGGTGGCCGGGGTCTACTCGGACCTGGTGCGGGCGGCCGGCGGCGAGCGCCGGAAGGCGGCGGCCGAGGCGCTGCGGGAGGCTGCGGTCCGCGCGGTGCGCTGGCGCGGCGGGAGCGTAGCCTTCCCAGGGCTCGCCGAGCGGGCCGGTACGGCGCCGGCCTCGGCGGCACCGACCGCGTGACACGTACGGGAGCGCCCGTACGGGAAGGGAACGGCTCGCGCATGGCTTTCGAACCGCCGCGGCGTCTGGTCAGGGCGCTCGGTGAGACGGCACCGGACGGTGACGACTGGCTGGCGAGTCTGCCCGAGGCGGCTCGTCGGGCCGTCGGTCTACGCGGGTTGAGCGTCGAGCGGACGGTGGTGCCCGGCGGGCGCGGCAGCCTGGTGGTGCTGGTGCGCACCGCCGACGGGACGCCCGCGGTGCTGAAGCTGGCCCCGCCCCGGGCGCGGCCGGAGAGCGAGCGGGCGGCGCTGGCGCACTGGGACGGCCGGGGTGCCGTGCGGTTGCTGGAGCCTTCCGTGGCCGAGGGCGTCCTGCTGCTGGAGCGGCTGCACCCGGAGGTGTCGGTGCGGTCGCTGCCGGAGGCGCGGGCGCTGCTGGAGGCGGCGGGGACGCTGCGGCGGCTGTGGGTGGCGCCGCCCGCGGAGCATCCCTTCGAGACGGTGGCCGAGCGGACCGGGCGGCAGGCGGCGGCGATGCGCGCGGGGGCCGAGGCCGACCCGGCGGTGGCGCCGCTGGTGGACGCGGCCCTGGCAGTGCGCGCGGAACTGCTGGCCGGGCCCGCTCAGGAGCGGCTGCTGCACGGCACGTTCCGGCAGAGCAAGGTGCTCGCCGGGGACCGGATGCCGTGGCTGGCCGTGGGTCCCGACCCGGTGGTGGGCGAGCCGGCCTTCGACCTGGCCCGGCTGGTACGGGACCGGGTGGAGGACCTGATCGCCCAGCCGTCCGGCGCCTCCACGGTCCGGCGCCGGATCAAGCGGCTCGCGGAGTCCCTGGAGGTCGACCGGGAGCGGCTGCGCGGCTGGACCCTGTTCCGGGCCGTGGAGTCGGGCGTACGGGCGTCGCGGGTCGGCCGCCCCCAGGACGCGGAGTTGCTGCTGGAGTTCTCGGGCTGGCTGTGAGGGGGTGCCTCCGGCGGCGGTGGGCGGGCGGGATGCCTGCGGCGGCCCGTGGCCGGCCGGTGGGGGTGCGCGTAGCGCCCAGGGTGCGGTGCGTGGTCGGGGCCGGGGTGGGGGGTGTCCGTCCTCGGAACGGCGCGGAATCGGTCTCCTACGGGGGTGCGGCGGGTTGACGCGTCAGCCGCTGCGGGCGGACACCCCCCACCCCGTTTCCCCTTTCCGCCGTACGCGGCTGTCCGCCCGCGGCCGACGTCCGTCCGTGGCCGCGCCGGGGAGCTGTGGCGCCCCGGCGCGGTCGGCGGTCAGCCGGTGAGGCGGGTGAGGGCCTCTTCCACCGTTACTTCCTCGCGCTCGCCCGTGCGGCGGTCCTTGAGTTCGACGACGCCCTCGGCGGAGCGCCGGCCCGCGACCAGGATCTGCGGTACGCCGATCAGCTCCGCGTCGGTGAACTTCACGCCCGGGGAGACCCCGGCCCGGTCGTCGACCAGGACGCGGACGCCGGCGGCGGCGAGCTTCTCCGAGATGTCCAGGGCCAGCTCGGTCTGGAGGGCCTTGCCGGCGGCGACCACGTGCACGTCGGCCGGTGCGACCTCCTTGGACCAGATCAGGCCCTTGTCGTCGGCGTGCTGCTCGGCGAGGGCGGCCACCGCGCGGGAGACGCCGATGCCGTAGGAGCCCATGGTGACGCGGACGGGCTTGCCGTTCTGGCCGAGGACGTCGAGCTTGAGGGCGTCGGCGTACTTGCGGCCCAGCTGGAAGATGTGGCCGATCTCGATGGCGCGGTCCAGCTTGAGGCCGGTGCCGCACTTCGGGCAGGGGTCGCCCTCCTGCACGACGACGACGTCGACGTACGCGTCGACCTCGAAGTCACGGCCGGCGACGACGTTCCTGGCGTGGGTGTGCTCCTTGTTGGCGCCCGTGATCCACGCGGTGCCCGGCGCCACGCGGGGGTCGGCGATGTACGTCACCTTCTCGCCCAGGCCCTGCGGGCCGACGTAGCCGCGGACCAGGTCGGGGCGGCCCACGAAGTCCTCGGCGGTGACCAGTTCGACGGCGGCGGGCGCGAAGTGCGCCTCGACCTTGTCCAGGTCGACCTCGCGGTCACCGGGCACGCCCACGGCGACGATCTCACCGTCCACCTTGACCAGCAGGTTCTTCAGGGTGGCGGAGGCCGGGACGCCGAGGGAGGCGGCGAGGGTCTCGATGGTGGGGGTGTCGGGGGTGGGGATCTCCTCCAGGGCGGGCACCCCCGCGGCGTCGGCCGGCTTCAGCTCGAAGGTGATCGCCTCGGTGTTGGCGGCGTAGTCGCAGTTCGGGCAGTCGGCGAAGGTGTCCTCGCCGGCCTCGGCGGGGGCCAGGAACTCCTCCGACTTGGAGCCGCCCATCGCGCCGGCGGTGGCGGCGCAGATGCGGTAGTCCAGGCCCAGGCGCTCGAAGATGCGCTGGTAGGCGGCGCGGTGCAGGGCGTAGGACTCGGCGAGGCCCTCGTCGGCGGTGTCGAAGGAGTAGGAGTCCTTCATCAGGAACTCGCGGCCGCGCAGGATGCCGGCCCGGGGGCGGGCCTCGTCACGGTACTTGTTGGCGATCTGGTAGAGGATGACGGGCAGGTCCTTGTAGGAGGACGCCTGGTCCTTCACCAGCAGGGTGAAGATCTCCTCGTGGGTGGGGCCGAGCAGGTAGTCGCCGCCCTTGCGGTCCTGGAGGCGGAAGAGTTCGGGGCCGTACTCCTCCCAGCGGCCGGTGGCCTCGTAGGGCTCGCGGGGCAGCAGTGAGGGGAGGGTCACCTCCTGGGCGCCGATGGCGTCCATCTCCTCGCGGACGACGCGCTCCACGTTGGCCAGGACCTTCTTGCCGAGCGGCAGCCAGCTCCACAGGCCGGCGGCGGTGCGGCGGACGTAGCCGGCGCGGACCAGCAGCTTGTGGCTGAGGACCTCGGCGTCGGCCGGGTCGTCGCGCAGCGTCTTCGCCAATACCTTCGACATGCGCTGGACCGGTGCGTTCGCCATGGTTCTCGTGTCTCCTGCGAAGTAAGGGTGATGACGAACGAGGTTAGCCGGGCGGTCCGGGGTGGTGGAAATCGGTTATCGCCGCAGCAACGGGAGGGGGGCGCCCATCACGGCGTACGGCTTGGGGGCGCTGGGGAAGAGGACCTGGCGGGCGAGGTCCCGGTAGCCGAGGGAGCGGTACAGGCCGCGGGCGGGGCTCTCGGTGTCGATCGCGGAGAGGATCGAGCGGGGTTCGGCGGCGCCGTCGGTGATGGCGGTGATCAGGGCGCGGCCCACACCGAGGTTCTGGTGCGCGGGGTGCACGTGGAGTTCGGTGATGACGAAGGAGTCGTCCAGCCAGGCGTCGTTGCCCTGGGCGCGCAGGTACGGCTCGACGATCGTGGACCACCAGTGGGCGCGGTCGTTGGGCATGCCGTAGACGAAGCCGGCCAGGCGCCCTTCGGGGGTGGTCGCGCCGAGGGCGCGGGCCCCGGGGTGGGTCATGTGGCGCAGGACGATCTGGCGGCGGACGGCCACCTCGTCGGGGCCCAGGCCGAAGGCGGCGGCTTGGACCGCGAGGGCTTCGTCGACGTGGGCGGCGAGGTCCAGGGGGCCGATCACTGCGTCCATGCGCGGAGCCTACAGGGGGCCTCGGGACGCGTTTCAGAACAGGACGCTCATGAAGGCGCCGACCTCTTCGAAGCCGACGCGGCGGTACGTCCTTCTGGCCGCCGTGTTGAAGTCGTTGACGTAGAGGCTGGCGACCGGGGCGATGTCCGCCAGGGCGTAGCGCAGGACCGCGGCCATGCCGGGGGCGGCGAGGCCCCGGCCGCGGTGTTCGGGGGCCACCCAGACGCCCTGGATCTGGCAGGCGCGGTCGGTGGCGGCGCCGATCTCGGCCTTGAAGACGACCTTGCCTTCGGTGTCGAAGCGGGCGAAGGAGCGGCCGGCGCCGACGAGTTCGGCGACTCTGGCCTGGTAGAGCAGGCCGCCGTCGCCGGCCAGCGGGGAGATGCCGACCTCCTCGGTGAACATCGCCACGCAGGCCGGCATGAGGGCGTCCATCTCGTCCTTGCGGACGCGGCGGACGTGCGGGTCGGGGGCGATGCGGGCGGGCATGCGGTCGGTGACCATGAGGGGCTGGCGGCGCCGGACCTCGCGGGCCGGGCCCCAGGTGGGTTCGAGCAGCCGCCACAGCTGGGTGGTGGGGTCGGCGGGGCCGACGATGGAGGAGCAGCGGCGGCCGGCCCGGCGGGCGCGGTCGGCGAAGGCGCGGACGGCGCGCGGGGTGGCGCAGATGGGGACGAGGTTGGCGCCCGCGTAGCACAGGGACGTCAGCATGCCGTCCTCGTACCAGCCCCACATCTCGCCGCCGAGCCGCCACGGGTCGAGGCCGGCGACCCGTACCCGGGACGTCACGAAGGCGTTCGCGACCGGCTCGCGGTCGAGGACGGCGAGCGCGGCGTTCAGGTCGCTCGGTTCGAGGACCCGGGAGGTGGTCTGCGTCAACACGTGCGGGGCCCTCACCCTTGGGTCTGCTGATCTCCGCACTGTACCCGCGGAGGCTTGGTGGCGTCGCCCCGTGTTCCCATTGCCGTTGCCCTGCCGGTGGCTGCCGGCTGCCGGGCCGTGCGGGGGCCGCCGCCCCCGCGCCCCCGCGGCCGGCCCTGAACGGGCCTCGTCCTCGATCGCCGGACGGGCCGTTCACGGCCGGCCAGCGTCAACCGGCGACCGCCACCGACGGCTCGCCCGACTCGACGCCGTCCGCCTGCATCTGCTCGGCGATCTTCAGCGCTTCCTCGATGAGGGTCTCGACGATCTTGGACTCGGGGACGGTCTTGATGACCTCGCCCTTGACGAAGATCTGCCCCTTGCCGTTGCCGGAGGCGACGCCGAGGTCGGCCTCGCGGGCCTCGCCGGGGCCGTTGACCACGCAGCCCATGACGGCGACGCGCAGCGGGACCTCCATGCCCTCCAGACCGGCGGTGACCTCCTCGGCCAGCTTGTAGACGTCGACCTGGGCGCGGCCGCAGGACGGGCAGGAGACGATCTCCAGGCCGCGCTGGCGGAGGTTGAGCGACTCCAGGATCTGGATGCCGACCTTGATCTCCTCGACCGGCGGGGCGGACAGGGAGACCCGGATCGTGTCGCCGATGCCCTGGGAGAGCAGGGCGCCGAAGGCCACGGCCGACTTGATCGTGCCCTGGAAGGCGGGGCCGGCCTCGGTGACACCGAGGTGCAGCGGGTAGTCGCACTGGGCGGCGAGCTGCCGGTAGGCCTCGACCATGACGACCGGGTCGTTGTGCTTGACGGAGATCTTGATGTCCCGGAAGCCGTGCTCCTCGAAGAGCGACGCCTCCCACAGCGCGGACTCGGCGAGCGCCTCGGGCGTCGCCTTGCCGTACTTCTGGAGCAGGCGGCGGTCCAGGGAGCCCGCGTTGACACCGATGCGGATCGGGGTGCCGTGGTCCCTGGCGGCCTGGGCGATCTCCTTGACCTTGTCGTCGAACTGCTTGATGTTGCCCGGGTTGACCCGGACCGCGGCGCAGCCGGCCTCGATGGCGGCGAAGACGTACTTGGGCTGGAAGTGGATGTCGGCGATGACCGGGATCTGCGACTTGCGCGCGATGACGGGCAGCGCGTCGGCGTCGTCCTGCGTCGGGCAGGCCACCCGCACGATCTGGCAGCCGGACGCGGTCAGCTCGGCGATCTGCTGGAGGGTGGCGCCGATGTCCGAGGTGCGCGTCGTGGTCATCGACTGCACCGACACGGGCGCGTCGCCGCCCACGGCCACCGAGCCGACCTGGATCTGCCGGCTCTTCCGGCGCTCGGCGAGCCTGGTCGGAACGGACGGCATGCCGAGAGAAATCGCAGTCATCTGCTGTGCAACCCCAAGTCGTGGATCAAGGTCCGGTCCCGTCAGCGGCGGGCTCCGATCCCCGAGATTACGGCACCGGGCTGGGGCCGGGCACATCCTGCCGTCGTAAACGCACTCGAAGGAAGGCGGCCCGGCACACGCGTGCCGGGCCGCCTTCGAAGCGGGAGTGACTAGGAGATTCTCACGGGGTTGACGACGTCCGCGATGAGTACGAGGAGCGTGAAGCAGACGAAGACGCCCGCCACCACGTAGGCCACCGGCATGAGCTTCGCCACGTCGAACGGGCCGGGGTCGGGGCGGCGCAGGACCTTGGCGAGGTTGCGGCGCAGGGACTCCCACAGGGCGCCCGCGATGTGGCCGCCGTCGAGCGGCAGCAGCGGGAGCATGTTGAACAGGAAGAGGGAGAGGTTGAAGCCGGCCACCAGCATCACGGCCATCGCCAGTTGCTGGGTGGGCGGGATGTCCAGGGTGAAGATCTCGCCGCCGACCCGGGCGGCGCCGACCACGCCCATCGGGGAGTCGGGCTCGCGCGGGCCGTCGCCGAACGCGGCGTCCCACAGCGCGGGGATCTTGCTGGGCAGGGCGGCGAGGGAGTCGACGGCGTCGCCGATCCGGTCGCCCATCCAGACCACGGAGTCCCCGAAGTCCTGCTTGACGATGCCGGTGGCGGCGCTGAAGCCGAGGAAGCCGGCGGTGACGTACTCGCCCTGGACGTAGCCGCCGCTGCCGTCCTTCTTGGCGACCTTGTTGGTGGCGATCTCGGCGTGCAGGGTGACGTCCTCGCCGCCGCGCTCGACGACGATCGGGACGGTCTCGCCGGGGTTGGCGCGGATCAGGTCGGACAGCTCGTCCCACTTGTCGGTGGCCACGCCATCGAAGGAGAGGATCTTGTCGCCGGCCTTGAGCCCGGCCGCGGCGGCCGGGGAGGGCGCGTCGGCGTCGGTGCACTTGTCCCGGTTCTCGGACTGGGAGATCACGCACTGGGAGACCGAGCTGACCGTGGTGGTCTGCTGGGAGATGCCGAAGCCCATCAGGACGATGAGGAACAGCGCCACCGCGAGGACCAGGTTCATGAACGGGCCGCCGAACATGACGATGACCCGCTTCCACGGCTTGCGCGTGTAGAAGAGGCGGTTCTCGTCGCCGGGCCGGAGCTCCTCGAAGGCGGCCGAGCGGGCGTCCTCGATCATGCCGCGCCACGGTGAGGTGGAGCGGGCCTCCAGCTTGCCGTCGGGGCCGGGCGGGAACATGCCGATCATGCGGATGTAGCCGCCGAACGGGATGGCCTTGATGCCGTACTCGGTCTCGCCCTTCTTGCGGGAGAAGAGCGTGGGGCCGAAGCCGACCATGTACTGGGGCACACGGATGCCGAAGAGCTTCGCCCAGGACAGGTGGCCCAGCTCGTGCCAGGCGATGGAGAACAGCAGGCCGACCGCGAAGACGACTATGCCGAGGATGAACATCAGGGTCGTCATGCACGGGCCTCCGCCGCTTGTGCCGCCAGTTCCCGGGCCCGGGTGCGCGCCCAGGTCTCCGCTTCGAGGACGTCCGCGACGGTCAGCGAAGTTCCCGTGGACGGTGTGCCGTGTTCGTCGACCACCCGTGTGACGGTCTCGATGATGCCGAGGTACGACAGCGCCCCGGAGCGGAACGCCTCGACGCACTCCTCGTTGGCGGCATTGAACACCGCCGGGGCGGTTCCCGCGAGCTCTCCGACGCGGCGGGCCAGGTTCACCGAGGGGAACGCCTCGTTGTCGAGGGGGAAGAACTCCCAGGTGGACGCCTTGCTCCAGTCGAAGGCGGGGGCGGCGTCGGGCACCCGCTCGGGCCAGCCGAGGCCGATGGCGATGGGGCCGCGCATGTCGGGGGGCGTGGCCTGGGCGAGCGTGGAGCCGTCGGTGAACTCGACCATCGAGTGGACGTAGGACTGGGGGTGGACGACGACCTCGATGCGGTCGAAGGGGATGTCGTAGAGGAGGTGGGCCTCGATGACCTCCAGGCCCTTGTTGACGAGGGTCGCGGAGTTGATGGTGATGACCGGGCCCATGGCCCAGGTGGGGTGGGCGAGGGCGTCCTCGACGGTGACGGCGGCGAGCTGCTCCCTGGTACGTCCCCGGAAGGGGCCGCCGGAGGCGGTGACGACGAGCTTGCGGACGTCGGCGCGGGTGCCGGCGGCGACGGCCTGGAAGAGGGCGGCGTGCTCGGAGTCGACGGGGATGATCTGGCCGGGCTTGGCGAGGGCCTTGACCAGCGGGCCGCCCACGATGAGCGACTCCTTGTTGGCGAGCGCGAGGGTGCGGCCCGCCTCCAGGGCGGCGAGGGTGGGGGCGAGGCCGATGGAACCGGTGATGCCGTTGAGGACGGTGTGGCAGTCGGAGGCGGCGAGCTGGGTGGCGGCGTCCGGGCCGGCGAGGATCTCGGGAAGCGGCTCCCCCGTGCCGTACCGCGCCCGCAGGGCCTCGCGCAGCTCCGGTACGACGTCCTCGCGGGCGACGGCGACGGTGCGGACCCGCAGCCGGTGGGCCTGCTCGGCGAGGAGGGCGACCCGGCCGCCGTTGGCGGACAGGCCGGTGACCCGGAAGCGGTCCGGGTTGCGCAGGACGAGATCGATGGCCTGGGTCCCGATCGACCCGGTGGAGCCGAGGATCACCACGTCCTTCGCGCCGTCTCCCGCCACGGGGTCGTAGACGAGGTGCGGGTCGGCGAGGGGGGCAGGGCTGTCGGTCATCCCCCCATTGTTGCCTCAACCGCCCACCGGCAGGACAGCGCGTCCCTCGGGCGGGTGGCGGGGCCGCCGCCCGGGGGCGCGCTGAGGCGCGTCTCACCTGATGGGACGGTGGACGTTCGGTTTCGTACTGGCCCCGGGCGTCGCGTCGGCGATCCACGGACCCTCGCCCGAGGGGTCGACGACGCCGTGCTCCAGCCACTCGTAGGTGCCGGACAGGACACCCGTGACGACCTTGCGGTCAAGGTCGTCGGTGTTGGTCCACAGCCGGCCGAAGAGTTCCTCGACGCGGATGCGGGCCTGGCGGCAGAAGACGTCGGCGAGCTGGTACGCCTCGCGGCCGTGGTCGTCGCGGGAGCGGAGCAGCTCGGCGCGGACGCAGGCGGCGGACATGGCGAAGAGTTCGGCGCCGATGTCGACGATCCGGCCGAGGAAGCCCTGCTTGGTCTCCATCCGGCCCTGCCAGCGGGACATCGCCCAGAAGGTGGAGCGGGCGAGTTTGCGGGCGGTGCGCTCGACGTAGCGCAGGTGTCCCGACAGGTCGACCTCGTGTTTGAAGTCGCTGTACGAGGTGGGGAGCTGGCCCGGTCCGGTCAGCAGTCTCGGGAGCCATCCGGCGTAGAAGGCGCCCGCCCGCGCGCCCGCCCGCGCCTTGTCGGACAGGGACTTGTCCGGGTCGATCAGGTCGCCCGCGACGGAGAGGTGGGCGTCGACCGCCTCGCGCGCGATCAGCAGGTGCATGATCTCGGTGGAGCCCTCGAAGATGCGGTTGATGCGCAGGTCGCGCAGCATCTGCTCGGCGGGGACCGCGCGTTCGCCGCGGGCGGCGAGGGAGGCGGCGGTCTCGAAGCCGCGTCCGCCGCGGATCTGGACGAGTTCGTCGGCCATCAGGCAGGCCGCCTCGGAGCCGTAGAGCTTGGCGAGGGCGGCTTCGATGCGGATGTCGTTGCGGTTCTCGTCGGCCATCTGCGAGGAGAGGTCGACCACGGCCTCCAGGGCGAAGGTGGTGGCCGCGATGAAGGAGATCTTCGCGCCGACCGCCTCGTGCAGCGCGACCGGCTTGCCCCACTGCTCGCGGACCCCGGACCACTCACGGGCGATCTTCAGGCACCATTTGCCGGCGCCGACGCACATCGCGGGCAGGGAGAGGCGGCCGGTGTTGAGGGTGGTCAGGGCGATCTTGAGGCCGGCGCCCTCGGGGCCGATGCGGTGCGCCGCCGGGACGCGGACCCGGTGGAAGCGGGTGACGCCGTTCTCCAGGCCGCGCAGGCCCATGAAGGCGTTGCGGTGTTCGACGGTGACGCCCTCGGAGGCGGTCTCCACGACGAAGGCGGTGATGCCGCCCCGGTGGCCCTCGGACTTCGGGACGCGGGCCATGACGACGAGGAGATCGGCGACGACCCCGTTGGTGGTCCACAGCTTCACGCCGTCCAGTACGTAATCGTCCCCGTCCGGTACGGCCGTGGTGGCGAGGCGGGCCGGGTCGGAGCCGACGTCGGGCTCGGTCAGCAGGAAGGCGGAGATGTCGGTGCGGGCGCAGCGCGGCAGGAACTTCTCCTTCTGCTCCTCGGTGCCGAACTGCTTCAGCGGCTGCGGTACGCCGATCGACTGGTGGGCGGAGAGCAGGGCGCCGACCGAGGCGTTGGCGGTACCCACCAGGGCGAGGGCCTTGTTGTAGTACACCTGGGTCAGGCCCAGGCCGCCGTACTTGGTGTCGATCTTCATGCCGAAGGCGCCCAGTTCCTTCAGCCCGGCGATGACCTCGTCGGGGATGCGGGCGTCCCGCTCGATGACGGCGCCGTCGATCCGCGTCTCGCAGAAGTCGCGCAGCTCGGCGAGGAACTTCTCGCCGCGGCGGACGGCTTCGCCGTCCGGGAGCGGGTGGGGGTGGATGAGGTCGAGGCGGAGGCGGCCGAGGAACAGCTCCTTGGCGAAGCTGGGCTTGCGCCAGTCCTGGTCGCGGGCCGCCTCCGCGACCTGGCGGGCCTCGCGTTCGGTGACGGTGGGTCGGGAGGATGGGGTGGTCGGTGCGGACATGAGGCACCTCGCCGCGTCTCGGCACGTAGGGGGGATGTACGTTACTGATCGGTGCTACCCGTTCGTATGTACCCGATTACGGACGTCCCGGCCACCCCGCGTGCGGCCGTTCGGACGATGACCGGACGGGAGCGCGCCCCGCGACGAGCCGTTGCCCGCCCTCCGCCGACAGGAGTGTGTTGAAGCGCTTCGACGCGCGCGACGACGTATGGACACCCCACTGTTCCTGGGGCTAGTGTCGGATCACCCTCGCCCCACCCTGATCCGTTACACGCGCTTGTCGAAGCGCTTCACCACGCTTGGAGAGCCGGATGGTCACCCTCGCCGAGGTCGCCCAGCACGCCGGAGTCTCGGCGAGCACGGTGAGTTATGTCCTCAGCGGCAAGCGGTCCATCTCCAGCACCACCCGGCAGCGGGTCGAGGAGAGCATCCGGGAGCTGGGCTACCACCCGAACGCCGGCGCCCGCGCCCTGGCCAGCAGCCGGTCGAACATCATCGCGCTGATGATCCCGCTGCGCACCGACATGTACGTACCGGTGATGATGGAGATCGCCATCGCGGTGGCGACCGCCGCGCGCGCCCACGGGTACGACGTGCTGCTGCTCACCGGCGAGGAGGGGCCCGACGCGGTGCGCCGCGTCACCGGCAGCGGGCTGGCCGAGGCGATGATCGTCATGGACGTCGAACTCGACGACGAGCGGCTGCCGTTGCTGCGCGCCACCCACCAGCCGTCGGTGCTGATCGGACTGCCCGCCGACACCTCCGGACTGACCTGCGTCGACCTCGACTTCCGGGCGACCGGCGCGCTGTGCGTCGAGCACCTGGCGTCGCTGGGCCACCGGGACGTCGCCGTCATCGGCGAGGCGCCGGGGGTCTACGAGCGGCACACCGGGTTCGCCGAGCGAACTCTGGAGGGGCTGCGCGCGCGGGCCCGGGAGCTGGGGCTGCGGCTGCTGCACCGGCCGTTCGAGGGCGGGTACGACGCGATGGCCCTGACCCTCTCCCGGATCTTCGACGAGCGCCCCGGCACCACGGGGTTCGTCGTGCAGAACGAGGCGGCGGTGGAACCGCTGCTCGCGCTGCTGCGGCAGCGGGGGCGGGCGGTGCCGGAGGACGTGTCGGTGGTGGCGGTCTGCCCCGAGCAGGTCGCCGTGCAGGCGTCGGTGCGGCTGACGTCGGTCGCCGTGCCCGCCCAGGAGATGGGCCGGCATGCCGTGGAGCAGCTGGTGGCCAAGCTCGGCGGGCGCGGCAGCGACGAGGTGGTGCTGCTGCCGCCGGAGCTGACGGTGCGCGCGAGTTCGGGGCCGGCCCCCGGCTGGACCGGCCCCTGACCCGGGGTGCGGTGGATCAACCGCCGCTGACCGTCAGGTTGTTGGTGACGAAGTCGAGGCCGCCGGCCGACGAGGTGATCTCGTAGCCGAACTGCACGTCGCCGATGGTCTCGTTCCCTATCCAGCCCTTGGTGTCCTTGATCCACTTCAGCACCGGGAGGATGTTCACGGTCCCGGCGGTGGAGTCGGAGGTGCGCAGGAACGAGTAGACCGCGTTGGCGCCGTTGTCGCCCTTGTACACGTTCCAGGTGTGGCCGCCGAGGGTGACGGTCCCCTGGGAGGTGCCGAGCGGGCCGACGGCGCCGTTGTGGTTGACCCAGAGCATGATCTCGTGGTCGTAGTCGGTGTCCCAGATGTCGTACGAGGTGTTGTACGCGCCGGAGGACGGGACCGTGACGTTGTAGCTGCTGGTGAGGGAGGTCAGGGAGGTGATCGGCTTGTTGATCACCTTCTTGCTGTTGGGGTACGACTTGATGCCGCCGGTGTTGGGGTGGTCGGCCCAGACGCCCCAGTTGGTGCCGGAGTTGGCCCACACGCACTGGCTGCCGGCGCCGGAGCCCCAGATGTTGTTGTAGAGGATGTAGCCGTTCAGCGTGGTGTTGCCCCACTGGTCGCAGGAGTTCCAGACGGCGGCCTCCGCGGGGGCGGCGGCGAGGCCGACGGTGGCGCCGAGGGCGAGCGCCGGGGCCAGCAGCGCCTTGGGGAGTCCGAGCGGTGTGCGTCGTGCCATGGTCGTTCCCTTCCATGGGTGGGGGGGGACGGTGCGGTCACCGCGTCCTCAGGTGGAGGACGCGGTCTTCTCCGGCGGTGAGGTCGAGCGGCTCGGTGCCGGAGGAAGTCCTCAGTTCGACGCGTACGGTCCGGCCGGGCCGGACGACGGCGGTGGTGGCCTCGGGGGTCCAGGTGAGGTCGAGCGTGGCGCCGAACCGGGTGCGGACGCCACGCAGTCCGCCCGCCGGGAGGGCGGCGGGCAGGGCGGGCAGCAGGACCAGGCGGGTGGGGGTGGACTGCACCAGCATGTCGATGAGCACGGCGGGCAGGGTGTGCGCCGCGTCGGCGTTGTAGACGTCCCGGCGCGGGTAGTGCGCGCTCATCAGGGAGGTGTGGAAGTAGTCGCCCTCCAGCACCGCGCCCAGGGCGTGCGCGACCCGCTCGCCGTCGCGCAGGCGGGCCGCGACCAGCGCGTGGTGGAGGTGGCCGTGGGCCGAGTCGTTCTCGGCGCCGCGCAGTTCCAGGGCGCGGTGGGCCGCCGCCGCCAGCTCCGGGGTGTCGTACGGGGTGATCTCCTCCAGCGGCCAGACGCCGTAGAGGTGGCTGAGGTGGCGGTGGTCGTAGGTGTCGTCGAGGCCCTCCCGGGCCCACTCGGCGAGGGCGCCGTCGGCGTTGATCCGGTGCGGCGGCAGCCGGTCGGCCAGCGCGCGCCAGCGGGCGGCGTGCTCGGGGTGGTAGTCGGCGGCGGCCAGCAGGGCGTGCCGGGCCGCCGAGAGGTCCATCGCCGCGTCGATGGTCCCCCAGCTCGCGTTGGCGGGGCGGTTCTCCGGCGAGTAGGACGGGACGACCGTCACGTGCCCCTCCTCGGTCTCCGTGAGGAAGTCCTCGTAGAACTGGGCGACTTCGGCGAGCGCCTCGGCGGTGCGGGGGTCGCGGGTGCCGTGGGTCTCGTCGTGGTCGACGAGGGGCTTGAGCAGCCAGTCGGCGCCGGCCGTCCACAGGTGCAGGGGGTACTCGCGGCTGAAGTGGTACGCGTGCCCGTTCTCGCCGTCGGTGTGGGACGGCGCGACGATGCCCCGGGCGCCGAAGAGCGCGCGGGCGTTCTCCCGCCAGTGCCCCCGTTGCCGGTGGACCAGGGCGGCGTGCGCCTCGGTGACCTCGGGGAGGGCGGCAGCGGCGGCGGAGGCGGTCTGGAGGTTGAGGTTGGCGTTGGTGGTGAACGCGCCGGACCAGGCGGTGTCCCAGTCGCCGGTCCACAGGCCGGTGAGGCGGGGCGGGAGCAGGCCGGAGGCGGAGAGCTGGTGGTAGCGGCCGGCGGCGAAGAGGCGCTCCAGGAGCGCCGGGCTGCCGGGGCGGCCGAGGAGTGCGGAGCCGGGCAGCGCGCGGTCGGCGGGGGCGGCGGCGAGGTCCAGGGTGACGCGCTCGTAGGCGGTGCGGTGGTGCGGCAGGTGGCGGTCGAGGAGGTCCTCGTAGGTGCGGCCGGTCATCAGGTCGCCGAGGGCGCGGGACTCGGCGTGCACGTCGAGTTCCCCGGTGTGCCGGCGCACCCGGGTCAGGAGCAGCAGCGACTCGGCGCGCTCGACGAGCAGGCCCGGCGGGACCAGCGCGGTGCTGCCGCCGGTGACGGCGGCCACGGTGACGCCGGTGTACGCGCGGTCGCTGTCCGGGTAGCGGGCGCGCAGGCTCAGGACGGCGCCCTCGCGGGTGCGGACGGCGCCGTGGCCGACGCCGAGTGCGGCGGGCACCCCGGGCAGGCGGTGGTCCAGGGCGAGGTCGAGGGTGAGGTGCGGGGCGGTGACCTGCTGGACGATGACGTCGTCGGCACGGGAGACGAAGACGCGGCTGGTCCAGCCGCCGGCGGTGGCGGTGGTCTCGCCGGTGGCGAAGTCGACGGTGCGGCGGTAGGCGTGGTCGGCGCCGGGCGGGCGGCGCAGGCGGAGCTGGAAGGCGGGGTGGAAGGGCTGCACCCACTGGAGGGGGCGGCCGTCGGTGAACTCCTCGGCGGCGGTGACGTCACCGGCCAGCAGCCGCCGCCGCAGCGCGGGCAGGGCGGCGGCCAGCTCCGGGGGCCGGGCGTGCTCCCCGCCATTGGGGCGGACGAGGGTGTGGTGGGTGACGATCACCCGGTCGTCGTACGGATCGCCGAGGACCAGGGCGCCGTGGTGGCCGTTGCCGGTGAGGAAGGCGTCCTCCCAGCGGGCGGCGGGGGCGGGTTCCCAGGTGCCGTGGACGGGGGCGGCGGTCATGGGGCGAGCACCCGCACTCCGTACCGGTCCAGCTCCGCCCGGTCCGTGACCGCCTCGTCGGTGAGCAGGTCGCGGTGGGTGCCGGGGACGTCGACGGTCACCGGATCGCGGCCGTGGTTGAGCAGGAACAGCAGGCCGCCGCGGCGGACCGCCTCGACGCCCGCCGGGACGCGGTCCAGGACCGGGCGGACGCCGGCGTCGGCGGCGATGCCCGCGAGCAGGCCGCGCAGCGCCTCGGGTTCCGGGAGGGTGGAGACGTACCAGGCGCGGCCCTTGTTCAGGACGGCGGGCAGTCCGTCGAGTTCGCCGCCCCGGTAGGGGACGGTCTCGTCGGCGGTGCCGTCGGGTTCCAGTTCCTCCGACCACAGGGTGCCGCGGAAGCCGTCGCAGCCGACGGTCTCGCCCTCGGCCAGGGGCCACCACTCGTGCAGGACGCGGATGCCGAAGAGGTCGCGCAGGCGGGCGTCCATCGCGCCGGGGCGTACCCGGTCGTCCTGGTCGGCGACGCCGGTGAGGAAGCCGCAGACGAGGGTGCCGCCGCCGTGCACGTACGCGACGAGGTTGTCGACCGCGGTGTCGGTGAGGAGGTAGAGCTGGGGGACGACGACCAGGCGGTAGCGGCTCAGGTCGTGCTCGGGGTGGGCGAGGTCGGTGGTGAGGTGGGCCTCCCACAGGGCGCGGTGCCAGGCGCGCAGGACCACGGGCAGGTCGGCCCGCTCGAAGGGGCGGGCCTGCTGGCTGCCGGCCCACCAGGAGTGCCAGTCGTGCAGGACGGCGGCGCCGGCGGTGACGCGGGTGCCGCAGACGTGGGGGGCGAGCCGGGCCAGGTCGGCGCCGAGCCGGCGGACCTCCTGGAAGGCCCGGCCGCGTGGGCCGGCGTGGCCGACCATCGCGGAGTGGAACTTCTCGGCGCCCTGCCGGGACTGCCGCCACTGGAAGTAGCAGACGGCGTCCGCGCCCCGGGCGACCGCCTGGAGCGACCACAGGCGGTTCAGGCCGCGCGGCTTGGGCTGGTCGACGTCGCGCCAGCCGACCGCGCCCGTCGCCTGTTCCATGACCATCCAGGGGCCGCCCCGGGCCTGGGACCGGGTGAGGTCCTGGATCAGGGCGCCCTCCTGCGCGCCCAGCGGGTCGCGCGGGTCGGGGTAGAGGTCGACGGAGACGACGTCCTCCTCCTCGGCCCAGCGCCAGCCGTCCTGGCCGAAGAAGAGCGGCATGAAGTTGGTGGTGACCGGGAGGTGCGGGGTGTGCCGGCGGACGATGTCGCGCTCGGCGGTGCAGCACTCCAGGAGCATGTCGGAGGTGAAGCGCCGGAAGTCCAGCACCTGGGTGGGGTTCTTGAGGTAGTGGGTGCGGCGCGGGGGCAGGACCTCCTGCCAGTCGCCGTAGCCCTGGCTCCAGAACGCGGTGCCCCAGGCGGTGTTGAGGGCGTCGAGGGTGCCGTACCGGCGCCGGAGCCAGGCGCGGAAGCGGGCGGCGGCCTCGTCGCCGTGGTCGTAGGTGCAGTACTCGTTGTTGATGTGCCACATCGTGAGGGCGGGGTGGCCGGCGTAGCGGGCGGCCAGGGCCTCGGTGACGGCGGCGGCGTGGTGGCGGTAGACGGCGCTGGAGTGCGAGAAGTGCTGGCGTCCGCCCCAGTGCTCGGTGCGGCCGTCCTCGTCCACGGGGAGGGTCTCCGGGTGCAGGTGCCCGAGCCACGGCGGGGGCGAGGCGGTGGGGGTGGCGAGGACGACGCCGACTCCGTGCGCGTGCAGCAGGTCCATGACCCGGTCCAGCCACCCGAACTCGTAGGTGCCGGGGCGGGGTTCGAGCCGGGCCCAGGAGAAGACGCCGACGGTGACGGAGTTGACGCCGGCCTCCCGCATGAGGCGTACGTCCTCCTGCCAGGTCTCCTCCGGCCACTGCTCGGGGTTGTAGTCGCCGCCGAACAGGAGGCGGCCGCGGGTCACCGCGGCGAGGTCCGGGCTCACCCCTTCACCGCCCCGGTCAGCATGCCCTTCTTGAAGTGCCGCTGGACGAACGGGGAGAGGACCGCGACCGGCAGCAGTGCCATGACCATCACGGCCATCTGCACGGCCAGGCCGGACAGCTCGCCCGTCTTGATGGCCTGGCCGAGGCCGACCGGCGCCTCCTGCTTCTGCACGAGCTGGATCATGACGTTCTGCAGCGGCATCATGTCCTGGTCGTTCAGGTACAGGGAGGCGTTGAACCAGGCGCTCCAGTAGCCGACGGCGTAGAACAGGGTGATCACCGCGAGGACCGCGCGGGAGAGCGGCATGACGATCTTCCACAGGATGCGGAGGTCACCGGCGCCGTCGATGCGGGCGCTGTCGATCAGCTCCTGGGAGATGCCCATGAAGAAGCCGCGCAGCACCAGGATGTTGAAGACGCTGATCGCGCTCGGCAGGATCAGCGCGAGGTAGGTGTCGGTCAGGCCGAGGGACTGCACCAGCAGGTACGTCGGGATGAGGCCGGCGCTGAAGAACATGGTGGCCAGCAGGACCATCAGGATCCAGCGGTGGCCGAGCGAGCCGGTGCGGGACAGGCCGTAGGCGCACAGCACGGAGACCGTCATGGAGAACGCCGTGCCGACCAGGGTGATCAGGATGCTGATGACGGCGGCGCGGGTGACCTGGCCGCCGCTGAGCAGCTCCTGGTAGGCGACGAAGGTGACCTCCTTGGGGACCATGACCAGGCCGCCGGCCTCGTCGATGGTCTTCCTCGACGACAGGCTGGTGACGATCACGATCCACAGCGGGAAGAGGATGGCCAGGCAGGCCAGCGTCAGGGCGAGACCCTTGCCCGCCACCCCGGCCGGACCGGGCTTCTCCTCCCAGGCCGGCCGGGGCGGGGCCGACCAGCGGTGCCGCGGGGCCGTCTGCTGGGTCGTCTGCTCCATGAGGGCGGTCACTTCTTGTACACCCCTTGCTCGCCCATGAGATGGGCCACCTTGTTCGCGGCGAGGACCAGACCGAGGCTGACCACGCCCTTGACGAGTCCGGCGGCCGCCGCGTACCCGAAGTCCTGGTTGCGTACGCCGTTCCACCACACGAAGGTGTCCAGCACCTCGGCCGCGCCCGGCCCGACCATGTCGCGTTGGAGCAGGATCTGTTCGAAGCCGACGGTGAGCGCGTCGCCGACGCGGAGCACCAGCAGCAGGGCGATCACCGGGCGCAGCGCGGGCAGGGTGACGTGCCACATGCGGCGCCAGCGGCCCGCGCCGTCCATCGCGGCGGCCTCGTACAGGTCGGGGCTGACCGAGGCGAGCGCGGCGAGGAAGACGATGATCCCCCAGCCGGCGTCCTTCCAGACGCTCTGCGCGGTGATCAGCACCGCGAAGGTGTCCGGGTCGGTCATGAAGTCCAGGCCGTCGTAGCCGTGCTCGCGCAGCAGCTGGGAGAAGATGCCGGCGCCACCGAAGAGCTGCTGGAAGACGGCGACGACCAGCACCCAGGAGAAGAAGTGCGGCAGGTAGAGGATGGCCTGGGAGACCGCCCGGACCCGGGGCCGGACCACGCTGTTGATGAGCAGCGCGAGCAGGATCGGGATCGGGAAGAAGAGGACGAGCTGGAAGAAGAAGAGGATCAGCGTGTTCTGTACGGCGTTCCAGAAGTCGGAGTCCGCGAAGATCCGCTCGAAGTTCTCCAGGCCCACCCAGGGGCTGTGCAGGATGGAGACGATCCCGTTGTCGCTGATGTAGGGGTCGTACTCCTGGAAGGCGACGACGTTGCCGAGGATCGGCAGGTAGTTGAAGACCAGGAGCAGCAGAAGGGCCGGCAGCACCATCAGCAGCAGGACGCGGTCGCGTCTGAAGCGCAGGCGCAGGCTCACTTTCCCGGAGGGGGTCTTCTCGGGGCCGGTGGTGCCGTCGGGCGCCGCCGGGGACTTCTTCTGGGCCTCGGTCCCGCTCCGAGGCACCGTGCTGTTCGACACGGCCGTTCTCCTCGCCTCGCCCGCGCCGGTCAGCTCGCCGCCGAGCCGTTCTCGTCCAGCAGCTTCTTGTACCAGTCGCGGAGCTTGTCGCCGCCCTTGCTGCGCCACTCCGAGACGGCCTGCTGGACCTCGCTCATCTTCTTGCGGCCCCGGACGAAGTCGTCCTCCATCTGTTCGAAGTCGCTGGAGAGGTTGGTGTACCGGGAGGGCTCGGTGACCTGCATGCCGTAGAAGGAGGACTTCTTGGTGAAGGCGCCCATCCGCTGCTGCCACTCGACCTGGCCCCTGGCGACCTCGGGGAAGTCGGGGTGGGCGACGGTCGGGGCGGGGCCGGCCAGCATGACGTAGGCGTTCATCACGTCGATGTTGCCCTGGTCGGTCTTGGTGGGGACGCCGTCCTCGACGGTGTAGTGGGTGCCCTCGACGCCGTAGTTGGTGGCCATGTACTCCTTGGTGCCGTACGGCGCCGCCGTGACGTTGGCCGCGGCCAGCACGTCCTTGATCACCGACTCGGACGCCTTCTTGTTCACGAAGGCCCAGATGCCGGCGGGCTGCTCGGCCCAGAGCACCGGGTCGCCGCCGTCGTGGCCCCAGATGTCCATGCCCCAGATCTTGAATTCCGGGTTCTGGGCGGCCTGTTCGGCGGTGCGGCTCCACCACTGGCTCATGTTCTGGACGTAGACGAGGAACTCGCCCTTGGCGAACTTGGGCCCAGGGTCGGTGGCCTGGCTCTTGCCGAGTTCGGCGTCGGGGTGGACGACACCGGCGGCGAAGAGCTTGCGGGTCCACTCCAGTGCTTCGAGGTACTCGTCGGTCTCGAAGCGGCAGACCATCTTGCCGTCGACCAGGTTCCAGCCGAGCGGCTTCTCGTTGGCGGAGAGCACGCCGAACGCCTGGAAGGCGGTCCACTTCATGTCCAGGCAGGCCCAGCGCTTGGCCCTGGCGTTGGTGGCGTCCTTGGCCCACGCCATGAACTCGGCGCAGGAGGTGGGGACTTCGTACCCCTCCTTCTCGAAGACGTCCTGCCGGTAGAGGGGGACGAGTCCGGTGACGTACGGCTGGGGCTGGGGCAGGCCGCGCAGCTTGCCGCCGAAGATCGAGCGCTGCCAGGCGTCGGTGGGGATGGCGGCGAGGTTTGGGTAGTCCTTGACGGCGTCGCCGGACAGGTACGGGCCGAGGTCGGCGAACTTGGAGATGATGGCGCTGGGGATCTTGCCGTTGAGGTTCCAGCTGGGGACGACGACCACGTCCGGTACGTCGCTGGAGGCGAGGACCGCGCCGAGCTTCTGCTCGTAGGTGTTGCCGTCCTGGTTCTGCCACTTGATGTCGACGCCGATCATGTCGTTCATCGCCTTGTAGTAGGCGTTGTCCGACTTCGGCGGGGAGCCCCAGAACGGGGACATGACGGTGACCTGGCCGCCCTTGCCGAGCTTCTCCGGCACCGAGGTCTTCAGGCCGGAGACGGAGAGCTTGCTGGTGAAGCCGATCGCCGAGCCGTTCTTGGACGGGATGTCGGGGCTCACCACGGTGCCGGCCACATAGGCCGGCAGCAGCTTCTTGGCGTCCTTGCCCGCGGTCGTGCCCTCGCGCGAGCCGCTGTCCGTGCCGCCGCAGGCGCTGAGCAGGGGCATCCCGCCCGCCACCGCGGCGGCGGCGACCGCCGAGGAGGCGAGGAAACTTCTCCGGCTCGGCGCGGAGGCGGCGGAGGCGGCGTTCGGCGTCATTGCGTCAACCCTTCATGGCGCACCAGGACACCCGGCGGTGGCCGTCGGCTGCGGTGTCTCGAGTGGAACTCGCTGAGCTGGGGGTGGAGCGGGCGGGGCGGGAGGCGCCCACCGGGCCCTCACCGTCGAAGCGCTTCGATGTTGCAGCGAGGTTAAGTGAACACGAGGGTGGGCACAAGAGTCGTTCCCAAGATTCCTCGGAGGTGTGCGGGGCCGCTCGGACAAGCCCAGGGCCCTCTGGGCTGGCTGTGAAGGTGGACGGAACGGCCCGCTGCGTCTTGACACCCAGCCTTTGCCGACTGAGCATCGAAGCGCTTCGAAAGCCGCTTCGGAAGCGCATCGCCGCACATCGCAAGGGGAATCCCACGTGACCGCACCCACGCCGCCCACACCGCCTTTCCGCGATCCGCGCACGCCGGTCGCGGAGCGCGTCGACGACCTGCTGTCGCGGCTCACGCTCGACGAGAAGATCGGATTTCTGCACCAGTTCGCGCCGGGCGTGGACCGTCTGGGCGTCGCCCCCTTCCGCACCGGCCAGGAGGCGCTGCACGGCGTGGCCTGGATGGGCCCGGCCACGGTGTTCCCGCAGGCCGTCGGTCTCGGCGCCACCTGGAACGAGGAGCTGGTCCGCCGGGTCGGCGAGGCCGTCTCCGCGGAGGTCCGCGCGATGCGCGCCCGCGACGAGCGGGTCGGCCTCAACGTCTGGGCCCCGGTCGTCAACCTGCTGCGCCACCCCCTGTGGGGCCGCAACGAGGAGGGCTACTCCGAGGACCCGAGGCTGACCTCGGCGATCGCCACCGCCTACACCCGCGGCCTGCGCGGCAGTCATCCGGCCTACTGGCGCACCGCCCCCGTGCTGAAGCACTGGCTCGCCCACAACAACGAGACCGACCGCGACACCGCCTCCTCCTCGGTCCGCCCCCGCGTCCTGCACGAGTACGACCTGCGCGCCTTCCGGGAGACGGTCGAGGCGGGCGCGGTGGCCGGGGTGATGCCGGCCTACAACCTGGTCAACGGCCGCCCCAACCACGTCTCCCCCTACCTGGCCGAGCACCTGCGCGTCTGGACCGACGAGGAGCTGCTGGTCTGCTCGGACGCGGGCGCCCCCTCCAACCTGGTCGACTCCGAGCACTACTTCGACACCCACGAGGAGGCGACGGCCGCCGCGCTGAAGGCCGGGGTCGACAGCTTCACCGACCACGGCACCGACTCGACGAAGATCACCGCGCGGGTGCGCGGCGCGCTGGAGCGGTCCCTGCTGACCGAGGCCGGCATCGACACGGCGGTGCGCCGGCAGCTCTCGGTCCGCTTCCGCCTCGGCGAGTTCGACGGCCACCAGGAGGCGGGCGCCTTCGACACCCCGGAACACCGGGCGCTGGCCCAGGAGGCGGCCGAGCAGGCGGTCGTCCTGCTGAAGAACGAGGGCGGCCTGCTGCCGCTGGCCCCCGGCAGCCGCCTCGCGGTCGTCGGACTCCTCGCCGACGAGTGCAAGCTCGACTGGTACAGCGGCACCCTGCTCCACCGCTCCACCCCGCTGGAGGGCCTGTACGAGCGGTTCGGCGCCGGACAGGTCGAGTTCGCGGAGGGCGTGGACCGGGTCCGGCTGCGCACCTCGGCCGGTACGTTCCTGTACGTCCCGCCGGCCGGCGACGACGCCCCCGCCCCGGCGGCCGAGGGCGCCCTCGACCCCGCGCTGCTGGCCGGCCGCACCGATCTGCCGCCGCTCACCACCGACGCCACCGGCACCGAACTCGCCCTGGTCGACTGGGGCGAGGGCGTGCTGACCCTGCGCGCGCCGGACGGGCGGTACCTGTCGGTGGCCGAGGACGGGTACCTGCGCGCCTCGGCCGACCAGCCGGGCGGCTGGGTGGTGCGGGAGACGTTCCGGCTGGAACCGCACGGCGACGGCCACCTCCTCAGGCACACGGGAACGGGGCACCACGTAGCGGTGACCGCGGACGGCGTGAAGGTTGCCGCGTCCGGCGGGGAGGTCTTCGCGCTGGAGGCCGTCGAGCGCGGCGAGGAGGCGGTGGCGCGGGCCGCCGCGCGGGCCGACGTGGTGCTGGTGGTGGCGGGCAACGACCCGCACATCAACGGCCGCGAGACCGAGGACCGCACGACGCTGCGGCTCCCCGCCCACCAGGAACGGCTGCTGCGCGCCGCCCGGGACGCCAACCCGCGCACCGTGCTGGCGCTGGTCTCCTCCTACCCGTACGCCGTCGACACCGAGCCGCTCCCGGCGGTGCTGTGGACCGCGCACGGCGGCCAGGCGGCCGGCACCGCCCTGGCCCGCGTACTGGCCGGTGACGTCTCCCCCGCCGGACGCCTGCCGCAGACCTGGTACGCCGACGACCGGGACCTGCCCGGCCTGCTCGACTACGACATCGTCGGCTCCCGGCAGACGTACCTGTACTTCGAGGGGACGCCGCTGTTCCCGTTCGGGCACGGGCTGTCGTACGCGTCGTTCGGCTACGGCGACCTGCGCGCGGAGGCCGGTGACGGCTCGGTGCGGGTCTCCTGCACGGTGACCAACACCGGTGACGTCACCGCCGACGAGGTGGCCCAGCTGTACGCGCGGGCCGAGCAGCCGTCGGTGCCGCGTCCGCGCCGGGAACTGCTCGCCCACCGCCGCGTCACCCTCGCGCCGGGTGCCTGTGCCGAGGTCTCCTTCACCGTTCCGCTGTCCGCCTTCGCGTACTGGGACGTGGCGCACGGCCGGTGGCGGCTGGAGCCCGGCCCGTACGCGCTGCTGGTGGGCGCTTCCAGCGAGGACGTCCGGCTGCGGACGACGCTCACCCTGGACGGGGAGCCGGCCGCGCCGCGCCCGGTGTGCGAACGGGGCCTGCCGGCGGCCGACTTCGACGAGCAGAGCGGTACGGAGATCGTGGACCGGACCAAGGAGTCGGGCGACGCGGTGACGCCGACGGCCGACAAGTCCGGCGAACTCCTCTACCGCGCCTGCGACTTCGGCACGGGGGTGACCTCGGTGACGGTCGAGGTGGCGGGCGAGGGCGTGGTCGAACTGTCCCTGGACGGCGGCCCGGTGGGGGCCGTGCTGTCGACGGACACGCCGACCTCGGGACCGTACGACTACGTCTCCCTGACCGCCGGTCTGACCGCCGAGGGCGTGCACGATGTGCGGGTCGGGCTGCGGGGGCCGGTGCGGCTGGCGGGGATCGGGTTCTCGGCCTGATCAGGGTCTTCGCCCGATGACCGGCGCGACGGCGACGGCGGGGGTGCGGGTCCGCACCCCCGCCGTCGTCCGTGTGGTCAGAGCGCGAGGCCGGTGAGCACCATCACCCGTTCGTAGGTGTAGTCCTCCATCGCGAACCGCACGCCCTCGCGGCCCACCCCGGACTGCTTGACGCCGCCGTACGGCATCTGGTCGGCGCGGTAGGAGGGGACGTCGCCGATGACGACGCCGCCGACCTCCAGGGCGCGGTGGGCGCGGAAGGCGGCCTGGAGGTCGTGGGTGAAGACGCCCGCCTGGAGGCCGTACTTGGAGTCGTTGACGGCGGCGAACGCCTCCGCCTCGCCGTTCACCTTCCGCACGCTGAGGACCGGGCCGAAGACCTCCTCGCGGGCGAGGGTGGTGCCGGCCGGCAGGTCGGTGAGGACGGTCGGCGCGTAGGAGGCGCCGTCGCGCTGCCCGCCGGTGGCGAGCGTGGCGCCGTCCGCCACGGCCTCCCGCACCCACGCCTCGACCCGCCGCGCCGCGGCCTCGCTGACCAGCGGGCCGACGTCGGTCTTGTCGTCGGACGGGTCGCCGGTCACCTGGGCCTCGACGGCGGCGACGATGCGCGGCAGCAGCCGGTCGTACACGGCGGCGTCGGCGATGACCCGCTGCACGGAGATGCAGGACTGGCCGCCCTGGTAGTTGGAGAAGGCCGCGATCCGCTGCGCGGCCCGGTCCAGGTCCTCGTCGCTGGACCAGTCGGCCAGCACGACGGCCGCGCCGTTGCCGCCCAGCTCCAGGGTGCAGTGCTTGCGCGGCACCGAGTCCATGATCGCGTAACCGACCTGCTCGGAGCCGGTGAAGGAGATCACCGGCAGCCGCTCGTCCTGGACCAGGGCGGGCATCCGGTCGTTGGGGACCGGCAGCACGCTCCAGGAGCCGGCGGGCAGCTCGGTCTCGGCGAGCAGTTCGCCGAGGAGCAGGGCGGAGAGGGGGGTGGCCGGGGCCGGCTTGAGGATGATGGGGGCGCCGGCGGCGATCGCGGGGGCGACCTTGTGGGCGCACAGGTTCAGCGGGAAGTTGAACGGCGCGATGCCGAGCACGACGCCCTTGGGGAAGCGGCGGGTGAGGGCGAGCCGGCCCTGGCCGCCCGCGTCGGTGTCCAGGCGCTGGGCCTCGCCGCCGTTGAACCGACGGGCCTCCTCGGTGGCGAACCGGAAGACGGAGACCGCCCGCCCGACCTCGCCCCGGGCCCACTTGACGGGCTTGCCGTTCTCGGCGGAGATGAGCCGCGCGACCTCCTCGGCGCGCTCCGCCAGGCGCCGGGCGACGTGGTCGAGGGCGGCGGCCCGGACGTGGGCCGGGGTGGCGGCGAACTCGTCCCGTACGGCGTGGGCGGCGGCCACCGCCTCCTCGACCTGCGCCCCGCTCGGGACGCTCACGGCGCCGACGAGGCGGCCGTCCCACGGGGAGGTGACGTCGAAGCTGTCCTCGCCGGTGGCCTGGCGGCCGGCGAGCCAGAAGGCGTGGGTGGAGGTCATGTCGGGTTCCGGCCCTTCCCGTCGGGGGTGTGTACGTGTGGAGCTGTGGTGCTGGGTCCACGGTAGGGGCGGGGCGGCAGGGGGGCGCTTGTCCGGTCTGTAGTGGTGGGGCGGGACGATGCGCCGCAATGGCCACACCGCGTCGTGCCGGAACGGCCGCACCCTGGCGTACCGGAAGGCCGCGCCCGGCGTCGGCGACCGGTGCGGCGGGGCGCCGCACCGCATCGGCGCCCCGGCGTCAGTGGGCCGCCGTCGCCTTCAGCGCCAGCCAGAGTTCCATCCGTACGTCCGGGTCGTCGAGGGAGCGGCCGAGGATCTCCTCGACGCGCCGCATCCGGTAGCGCAGGGTGTGCCGGTGGACGCCGAGGTCGGCGGCGGCCGCGTCCCACTGGCCGTGCCTCGACAGCCAGGCCCGCAGCGAGGCGACCAGGTCGCCGCGGCCGGTCGCGTCGTGGTCGCGCAGGGCGCGCAGCAGTCCGTCGGCGAAGGCGCGCACGGCGTCGTCCGCGAGCAGCGGCAGCACCGAGCCGGCCGCGAGCCGCTCGTGCTCGACGCAGATCCGGCCGCGCCGCCGGGCCACCGACAGCGCCTGTTCGGCCTGCTTGTACGCGGCCGAGGCGCCGATCGGCCCGGACGGCGCCGACAGTCCGGCGACCCATGCCTCCTCGTCGCCGCCGGCCGGGGCGTCCGGGACCGTCCGCCCCGCCTCCAGCGCCGCCGCGTACTCCGTACAGGCGGCGACCGCCGCTCCCCCGTCGGCGGCCAGCACCACCAGCCGTTCGCCCTGCGGCACCACCAGCACCGCTTCGCCGGCCCGGGCCGCGGCGGCCTCGACGACCTCGGCGAGGGCACCGGGCGGCTCGCCGCCGGCCGGCACCGGTTCGGCGACGACCAGCCGGAAGGGCGCGTCGAGCAGTGCGCCGTAGAGGTCGCCGGCGACGGTCCGGGCGTGGTCGGGTTCGCCGGCCAGCAGCATGCCGAGGACGGCCGTGCCGATGCGCTGCTCGGCGGCGTGCAGGGAGCGGGAGCGTTCCGTGGTCAGGGTCAGCAGCGCGACGGCCGAGTGCAGGGCGTAGCGCTCGGCGGTGCCGAGGGGGGCGGCGGTGCCGACGGCGAGGGCGGCGCGGGGGTGGCGGGAGGTGCCGATGGAGTGCAGCTCGACCCGGTCGGTGTCGCCGCCGGGTTCGGTGCCGCCGACGACCGCGGAGGCGGGGGCGGGGCGCTCCCGCAGGCGCCGTACGTCCGCGGTGAGCCGGGCGGCGCGGCGGCCGGCCCACTCGGGTGCCGCGGCCACCACCTCGCCGGAGGCGTCGTACAGCGCCGCCCAGCCGTCGACCTGGGCGGCCAGCGCGGCCAGCAGCCCGTCCGGGCCGTCGGCGAGGGCCCGTCTGGTCAGCTCCCGCTGGGCGGCGAAGCCGTCGGTCACCGCCCGGTACTGGTCGGCGGCGATCGCGGCGGAGACGGCCTTGCTGATGGCGAGGAACGGGGTGCGGCGCGGCACCTCCAGCAGGGGCAGCCCCTCCTGCTCGGCCGCGTCGACGAGTGCGGCCGGAACGTCCTCGTAATGCACCCCGACGGCGAACCCGAGCCCGACCACACCCGCGCCGGCCAGCCGCTTCACATAGCGCCGCATCGCCTCGGGGTCCTCGGCGTCCAGCTTCAGCGCGGTGATCAGCAGCAGTTCCCCGCCCTCCATGTAGGGCACGGGGTCGGCCAGCTCGCTGGCGTGGGCCCAGCGCACGGGCACGTCCAGGCGGTCCCGGCCCGCCCGCACGGTCAGCTTCAGCGCGGAGTGGTGGACCAGCGAGGCGAGGGTCGGGGGCATGGGTCCGGCAACTCCGCGTCGGTGGTGTGCGACCAGTGAAGTCTTGGCCGCGGCGTATGAACGGCCTGTGTCGATTCTGCCTCACTGTACGGTCCCGGCGCGGCGGCCGGGACGGTCAGCCCCGCAGATCCACCAGCAGGGGCGGCGCGTGCTCCCCCTTGACGGTCGTCAACGACAGCACGGCATGCCCGGGCGGCACGGCGTGCGCCAGCTCGGAGGCGGACCAGCGTTCGCGTTCGACCTGCTTCACGGTGACCGCGTCCGTCGTGACCGCCTTGCCCGTCACCAGCTTGCGCAGGGCGTGGAAGGCCCGGGTCATCGGCTGGTCGGCGAAGACGGTGTGCTGGGCGACCTCGGTGGTCTCCACCCACTCGGTGCCCCAGGCCTGCGCGAACCGGCTGCCGTCCCAGGTGGTGACGCCGCAGAAGGCCATCCGGCAGCCGACCGCGCCGTAGAGCGGTCCGTGCAGGGCCTCGGGGACGTCGGCGATGGTGCGCAGCGCGAGCAGCACGCCCGCGTTCTGTCCGCGCAGCCGCTGGATGCGGCGCACCGACTCGGCGGTGACGGTGCCCGTGGCGTCGTCCAGCACCAGGCCGGCGAAGTGGGTGCGTCCGCTCTCCCTGACGACGGCGTGGAACTGGGCGAGGACCAGCCGGGTGATCAGCCGGCCGGCCTCCTCGTGGCCGCGCTCGGGAAGGTCGATCCGTACCCGCAGCGGGTGGTGGGCGACGGCGCGCAGGGAGAAGGGCCGGCCCGGTCCGCCCCCGCCGAAGAAGTCGGCGAACACCGGCCGGTTCAGCAGTCCCAGCCGGTCGGCCAGGGCCCGGCCCGCGTCGCCCGGCGTGCCGGTCTGCCGCAGCCGCGCGTCGAGTTCGCGGACCATGACGTCGTTCCCGGCGGCGACGAGTGCCTCGCGCAGCCCGGTCAGCGCCTCGTCGCCGCCTTCCAGCAGTTCCCGCAGTTCCGGCAGGGCGGGGAAGCGGCCGTGCACCGCCCGGAAGGGGCCGAGGAGCTGGGCCAGTACGGTGGCGGCGCCCTGGGAGCCCGCCGGTTCCAGGTCGCCGGCCAGGGCCTCGGCGAGCAGGGCGGCCGCCTCGTCCGGGTCGTCGGACTCGGCGTAGGGGTCGAGGTCGTAGGCGGAGGACGGGTCACCGATCCGCACGATCACGTCGAAGGCGTCGTCCGCGCCGAGCGGGCTGCCCGCGGCGGAGACGGCGACGACGGCGCAGCGTCCGGTGAGCGCCTGGAGGGCGAGGGCCTCGGTCACCGGTTCGACGAGGGTGCGGGTCTTGCCGGAGCCGGAGGGGCCGATGGCCAGCAGGGAGGTGCCGAGCACGTCGGGGCCGAGGGCGGCGCCGGCGTCGTGGTAGGGGCGCGGGGTGCGTTCGGCCGGCGCCCAGCGGCCGATGCGCACCTGGCCGGCGAGCAGGTCGTGGCGGGCGGCGCGGCGGGGCAGGTCGCGGGCGCCGGACGGGTGGGTCCAGGCGGCGCCGCCCTGGCGCAGCACGGTGTCGCGGAAGGCGTCGAGGCCGGCGCCGCGCCGGGCGAGGTGGAAGGCGTGCTCGACGCGGGTGCAGTCGACGTCGTTCATCCGGCCCCCGGCGACCTCGGCGGTGAGCAGCTCGGCGGCCTCGTGCTGGCCGGTGTCGCGCAGGGCGGGCCACTGGGAGCGGGGTCGCTCGGCCACGGGGGCGGCGCTGGGGACGCGGGTGGCCCGGCGGGCGGCGAGCAGGCTCCGGGCGTACGGCCACCAGCCGCCGAGGCGGGCGAACGGCCACACCACGAGCGCGGTGACGACCGCGTACAGCGTGTCCGTGTAGAGGACGGAGGCCATCAGCTCGTAGCTGCCCGTGACCAGCACGGTCAGGGACAGCAGCGGGCCCACGACCGGCACCGGGTCCCATCCGGCGCCCGGGAACGCCTCGGGGAAGACGAGGCTGAGGGCGATCAGGGCGAGGCCGGCGGCGATCAGGGCGCGGACCGGCTGGCGCCGGTGGCCCGTGTAGTGGCGGGCGATGGCGGGCCAGCTGCCCAGCGCGGCCACCGCGAGGACGAGGACGACGAAGAAGAGGCCGTCGTAGACGAGCGCGGCGTGCGCCCCCGGCATCGTCACCGCCTCGCCCTCGACCGGCTTGGGCGTGGCCTTGGTGCCGCCCCACCACCAGTCGTTCGGCGTGAACATCCGCAACAGGACGAACTGGTACGGCACGACACCGCGCCGCCAGAACGACCACACCCCGATCGCCAGCACCAGCGGAACGAGCATGCCGACGACCGTGACCGGGGCGAGCTTCTCCGTCGCCTCCTTGAGCGGGCGGTAGCCCTGCCGCCAGATCCCGGGCCGGGCCTCCGGCCGGTCCGCGTCGAGCCAGGCGGCGACGGTGGAGGCGGACCGGGGGAGCTGCTGGGGCACGGGCGGTGTGCCCGGTGCCGGGGGCGTACCCGGCGCCTGGGCCGTGCCCGGGGGCGCCTGGACCGTGCCCGGTGGCGTACCCGGCGACGGGGGCATGCCCGGTGCCGGAGGCGTACCCGGCGCTCGGGCCGGCCGGGGCGGCACCGCGGGCCGCGTCGGCGGCATCGGAGGCGGCACGGGATTCACCCGCGCCCCCCGCACGTCCCGCTTCCCGTCGCTGTCCATCGCCCCTGCCCCCTGAGCAGCCGTTCCGTCCACCATCGCCAGTCAATCTAACGCCCTTGCACGGGCGTTCACCGCTTACGCGGCCGGGTGGGAGTCGCCGGCCCCGGGGACGTCTCTGTCCACCGCGGACAATCCGGCCGGCCGACACCGCCCACATGGAGCATGCCCACCCCTGTCCGCCACGCCTAGCCTGCGGGAAAAGAACGTAAGCGTCCGTAAAACCACCAGGAGCCCCGCATGACCGCACTTCCGCAGGAGCGCCGTCTCGTCACCGCCATCCCGGGTCCGAAGTCGCAGGAGCTGCAGGCCCGCCGCACGGCCGCGGTCGCGCAGGGCGTGGGTTCCGTGCTGCCGGTGTTCACCGCGCGGGCGGGCGGCGGCATCGTCGAGGACGTCGACGGCAACCGGCTGATCGACTTCGGCTCCGGCATCGCCGTGACCTCGGTCGGCGCCTCCGCCGAGGCCGTCGTCCGCCGGGCCACCGCCCAGCTCGCCGACTTCACCCACACCTGTTTCATGGTCACGCCGTACGAGGGGTACGTCGCCGTCGCCGAGGCGCTGGCCGAGCTGACCCCGGGCGACCACGCCAAGAAGTCCGCGCTGTTCAACAGCGGCGCCGAGGCCGTCGAGAACGCCGTCAAGATCGCCCGCGCGTACACCAAGCGGCAGGCGGTGGTCGTCTTCGACCACGGCTACCACGGCCGTACCAACCTCACCATGGCGCTGACCGCGAAGAACATGCCGTACAAGCAGGGCTTCGGGCCGTTCGCGCCCGAGGTGTACCGGGTCCCGGTGGCGTACGGCTACCGCTGGCCGACGGGTGCCGGGAACGCCGGGCCCGAGGCCGCCGCGCAGGCCATCGACCAGATCACCAAGCAGGTCGGCGCGGAGAACGTGGCCGCGGTCATCATCGAGCCGGTGCTCGGCGAGGGCGGCTTCATCGAGCCGGCCAAGGGGTTCCTGCCGGCGATCCGGCGGTTCGCCGCCGACCACGGCATCGTCTTCGTCGCCGACGAGATCCAGTCCGGCTTCTGCCGCACCGGCCAGTGGTTCGCCTGCGAGGACGAGGGGATCGTCCCCGACCTGATCACCACCGCCAAGGGCATCGCGGGCGGGCTGCCGCTGGCCGCCGTCACCGGCCGCGCCGAGATCATGGACGCCGCGCACTCCGGCGGTCTCGGCGGCACCTACGGCGGCAACCCGGTGGCCTGCGCGGGCGCGCTCGGCGCCATCGAGACCATGAAGGAGCTGGACCTCAACGCCAAGGCGAAGAACATCGAGGCGATCATGAAGTCCCGCCTCACCGCCATGGCCGAGAAGTTCGACGTCATCGGCGACGTCCGGGGCCGCGGCGCCATGATCGCCATCGAGCTGGTCGAGGACCGCGCCACCAAGGAGCCGGCCCCGGCGGCGACCGCCGCGCTCGCCAAGGCCTGCCACGCCGAGGGGCTGCTGGTCCTGACCTGTGGCACCTACGGCAACGTCCTGCGCTTCCTGCCGCCGCTGGTGATCGGCGAGGAGCTGCTGAACGAGGGGCTGGACATCATCGAGCAGGCCCTCGGCCGCATCTGAGCCCCCGCCTCTCGCACCCCTCCCACGCGCATCCGAGCCGCCGCCCGCTCGGCTGGTTCCGTGAACGGCAGAGCGTGTGAAGAAGGTGTGCGGGGTGGATGGCAGGTCGCGGATGCCCCTGTCTTCGGGCCCGTCCCCTGTCGTAGGTTCTACGCAGATGAGAGATACACCCCGCCCACAGGGAACTGTGGGTGACTCCAGGCCGGGGCCTCCCCAGCTGCGGCCTGGTCGTGCCCTCGCGCACACAAACGGAGCCTCCGGCTTCGGATCTCCTCACCGATCGGACGGTCGCTCGCCCCAGACCCCCCGGGGCGCGCGACGTTCCGGTCCGTTCGGCCGCCTCGGAACCACCCCCCCTGTTCCGGGGCGGCCGACCCCCCGCTCCCCCCTCCTCCTTCTCGGGGGCGCCGGGCTGCCCGCCCTGCTCTTCGCGCTGATCACCTGGCAGGTCGTCGCGGACGGTCCGCTGATCCGGGTGGACGAGCGGCTGAGCAGGGCGTTGGTCCGCCCGGACCGGTTCTCCGAACTCCTCGCCGACCTCGGCAACACCCAGGTCGCGCTGCCCGTGCTGGTGGCCGCGCTGGGGTACGCGGCCTGGCGCGGGCGGTCCACTGGTACAGACCAATGGTGGCTGCCGCCCCTCGCCGGGGCGCTGCTGATGGCACTGGTGCCGGCGCTGGTCGTCCCCCTCAAGATGTGGACCGACCGGCCCGGCACCCCGGCGGTGGAACCGGGCACCGGCTACTACCCCTCCGGCCACACGGCCACCGCCGTCGTCGCCTACGGCGCGGCGGTGCTGGTACTGCTGCCCCTGCTGCGCTCGGCGGCCGTCCGCCGGTGGCTGTGCCTGGCCGGCACGGTCCTCGTCCTCGCCGCCTCCTACGGACTGGTCCGCCGGGGCTACCACTGGCCGCTGGACGTGGTGGCCGGCTGGTGCCTGTTCGGCATGCTGCTGTTCTGCCTGCGGCTGCTGGTGGGCCGCCGCCGGACCGGCGGTTCCTGACCGCGCCCTAGCTGTCGAAGCCCAGCCCGAGCCGGTCCAGCGTGCGCAGCCAGAGGTTGCGGCGGCCGTCGTGCGCGTCCGCGCGGGCCAGCGACCACTTGGTCAGCGCGATGCCGGTCCAGGCGAAGGGCTCGGGCGGGAACGGCAGCGGCTTCCTGCGGACCATCTCCAGCGCGGTCCGCTCGGTCCGCTCCCCCGCCAGCAGGTCCAGCATCACCTCCGCGCCGAACCGCGTGGCGCCGACCCCGAGGCCGGTGTACCCGGCGGCGTAGGCGACCCGCCCCTGGTGGGCGGTGCCGAAGAACGCCGAGAAGCGGGAGCAGGTGTCGATGGCCCCGCCCCAGGCGTGCGTGAAGCGGACGCCCTCCAGCTGCGGGAAGCAGGTGAAGAAGTGCCCGGCCAGCTTGGCGTGGGTCTCGGGCCGGTCGTCGTACTCGGCGCGCACCCGGCCGCCGTAGTGGTGGACCGCGTCGTAGCCGCCCCACAGGATCCGGTTGTCGGCGGAGAGCCGGAAGTAGTGGAACCGGTTGCCGCTGTCGGCCAGCCCCTGGCGGCCCCGCCAGCCGATGGAGGCGAGCTGCCCGGAGGTGAGCGGCTCGGTCATCAGGGCGTAGTCGTAGACCGGGACGGTGTAGGAGCGGACCCGGCGCAGGAGGCTGGGGAAGACGTTGGTGCCCAGGGCCACGGTGCGGGCGCGGACCAGGCCGTAGGGGGTGCGTACGGCCATGCCGGTGCCGTACGGCGTGAGGGTGAGCGCGGGGGTGTGCTCGTGGACGCGGACGCCGAGGGCGAGGCAGGCCCGTTTCAGGCCCCAGGCGAGCTTGGCGGGGTTGAGCAGGGCGACGCCCCGGCGGTCGTGGAGGCCGGCCCGGAAGGTGGGCGAGTCGACCTGTTCCCGTACGGCGTCGGCGTCGAGGTACTCGACGTGCTCGGCGAGGCCCGCGCGCCGGATCTGTTCGTACCAGCCCCGCAGCTCCCGCGCCTGGTAGGGCTCGGTGGCGAGGTCGATCTCGCCGGTGCGCTCGAAGTCGCAGTCCAGGGCGTGCCGGGTGACGGCGTCCTCGATGGCGTCGAGGTTGCGGGCACCGAGTTCCTCCAGCCGGTGGATCTCGTCGGGCCAGCGGGCGAGGCCGTTGGCCAGGCCGTGGGTGAGGGAGGCGGCGCAGAAACCGCCGTTGCGGCCGGAGGCCGCCCAGCCCACCTCGCGGCCCTCCACCAGGACGACGTCCCGGCCGGGGTCGCGTTCCTTGGCGAGCAGCGCGGTCCACAGCCCGCTGTAGCCGCCGCCGACGACCAGCAGATCGCAGGTCTCGGCGCCGGTGAGGGCGGACTCGGGGCGGGGGCGGCCGGGGTCGTCCAGCCAGTACGGCACCGGCTGGGCGTCGGAAAGAGACCTGGTCCAACGGGTCATGGCGCTCGGGGCCATGATGTCAACTCCCTACGGAATCATGCTTTCGGTCGGGTCCGGCGACGGCCGACGGCCATCGAGACGAGGACGAGCAGGACGGCGACGGCGAACATGGCCGTCCCGATGACATTGATCTGCACGGGCGTTCCGCGCTGCGCCGAGCCCCAGACGAACATGGGGAAGGTGACGGTCGAGCCCGCGTTGAAATTGGTGATGATGAAATCGTCGAAGGAGAGCGCGAAGGCGAGCAGCGCGCCGGCCGCTATTCCGGGGGCGGCGATGGGGAGCGTGACCCGCAGGAAGGTCTGGAAGGGGCCGGCGTAGAGGTCCTGGGCGGCCTGTTCCAGATGGGGGTCCATCGACATGACGCGGGCCTTCACGGCTGTCACGACGAAACTCAGGCAGAACATGATGTGGGCGATGAGGATCGTCCAGAAACCGAGTCGCGCGCCCATGTTCAGGAAGAGCGTGAGGAGCGAGGCGGCCATCACCACCTCGGGCATCGCCATCGGCAGGAAGATGAGCGTGTTCACGGCGGAGCGGGCGCGGAAGCGGTAGCGGACGAGCGCGAAGGCGATCGCCGTGCCGAGCGCGGTCGCGCCGAGCGTGGCCCAGAACGCGATCTGGAGGCTGAGGGTGAGCGAGCCGCACAGACCGGCGACGCCGCACGGGTCCTGCCAGGCGTCCGTCGAGAATTCCCGCCATTCGTAATTGAACCGGCCGGCGGGTTCGTTGAAGGAGAAGACCGTGACGACGACGTTCGGCAGCAGGAGATAGGCGAGCGTCAGCAGTCCGGCGAGGACGACCAGATTGCGCTTGAGCCAGGTGACGAAGGGCGTCATCACACCAGGTCCTCCGTCCCGGACGTACGGATGTAGAACGTGACCATGATGAGGATCGCGGCCATGAGGATGAAGGAGAGCGCGGCGGCCGTCGGATAGTCCAGGACGCGCAGGAACTGGGTCTGGATGACGTTGCCGGCCATGCGGGTGTCGGTGGAGCCGAGCAGGTCGGCGTTGACGTAGTCGCCGGTGGCGGGGATGAAGGTGAGCAGGGTGCCGGAGACGACGCCCGGCAGGGAGAGCGGGAGGGTGACCTTGCGGAAGGTGGTGAAGGGGCGGGCGTACAGGTCGCCGGCCGCCTCGTGCAGCCTGCCGTCGATGCGTTCCAGCGAGGTGTAGAGCGGCAGGATCATGAACGGGAGGAAGTTGTACGTCAGTCCGCAGACCACCGCGAGCGGGGTGGCGAGCACCCGGTCGCCGGCCGTCCAGCCGAGCCAGCCGGTGACGTCCAGGACGTGCAGGGTGTTCAGCGCGCCGACGACCGGGCCACCGTCCGCGAGGATCGTCTTCCAGGCGAGGGTGCGGATGAGGAAGCTGGTGAAGAACGGGGCGATCACCAGGACCATGATCAGGTTCCGCCAGCGGCCCGCGCGGAACGCGATCAGGTAGGCCAGCGGGTAGCCGAGCAGCAGGCACAGCGCGGTCGCGGCGGCGGCGTAGGCGACCGAGCGCAGGAACTGCGGCCAGTAGGCGGACAGCGCGTCCCAGTAGGTGGCGAAGTGCCAGGTGACCTTGTAGCCCTCCTCCAGCGAGCCGGTCTGCACGGAGGTGGACGCCTGGTAGACCATCGGCAGCGCGAAGAAGACGAGCAGCCAGAGGATGCCGGGGAGCAGCAGCCAGTACGGGGTGAGGCGGCCGCGGCGGCGCGGGGGTGCGCCGTCCGGCGGCGCGGCCGGGGACGCCTCGGTGAGGGTGGCGGTCATCGGGCGGCCTCTTCCACGCCCGCGGCCTCCGTACCGTCCTGGGCGGACTGCGCGGCGTCCAGGCCGAAGGTGTGGGCCGGGCTCCAGTGCACGACGACCTCGGCGCCGGCGACGAGACGCGGGTCGCGGTCGATGTTCTGGACGTAGACCGCGAAGTCGCGGCAGACGGGGCTGTCGACGACGTACTGGGTGGAGACGCCGAGGAAGCTCGCGTCGGCGATGGTGCCGGTGACGCGGTTGCGGCCCTCGGGGACCGTGCCGGCGTCGGCGGCGGGGACGAGGGCGGCCTTCTCCGGGCGGACGCCGACCAGTACCTTGCCGCCGGCCGCCGTGGCGGCGCCGCACCGGTCGGCGGGGAGGGCCAGCGTGCCGCCGCCCGCCTTCACCACGAGGTCCGCGCCGCTGCGGCCGTCCACCTCGGCCTCGATGAAGTTGGAGGTGCCGAGGAAGTTGGCGACGAAGGTGGTGCGCGGGTTCTCGTACAGGCCGGCGGGGGTGCCGAGCTGCTCGACGCGGCCGGCGTTCATCACGGCGACCTGGTCGGCCATGGTCATGGCCTCCTCCTGGTCGTGGGTGACGTGCACGAAGGTGATGCCGACCTCGGTCTGGATGCGTTTCAGCTCCAGCTGCATCTGGCGGCGGAGTTTCAGGTCGAGGGCTCCGAGCGGCTCGTCGAGGAGGAGGACGCGGGGGCGGTTGATCAGGGCGCGGGCGACCGCGACGCGCTGCTGCTGGCCGCCGGAGAGCTGGTGCGGCTTCTTGCGGGCCTGCTCGCCGAGCTGGACCAGGTCGAGCATCTCGCCGACCTGCTTCCTGACGGACTTGATGCCGCGCCGGCGCAGGCCGAAGGCGACGTTCTCGAAGACGTCGAGGTGCGGGAAGAGAGCGTAGGACTGGAAGACGGTGTTCACCGGGCGCTTGTACGGCGGCAGGTGCGTGACGTCCTGGTCGCCGAGGTGCACGGTCCCGCAGGAAGGTTCCTCCAGGCCGGCGATCATGCGCAGGGTGGTGGTCTTGCCGCAGCCGGAGGCGCCGAGCAGGGCGAAGAACGAGCCCTCGGGGACGGTCAGGTCCAGCGGGTGTACGGCGGTGAAGGAGCCGTAGGTCTTGCCGGTGCCGGTGAGGCGGACGTCGCCGCCCTTGTCGTTGATCATGTGGGTCACGCCCCCGTGAGCTTCGCGAACTTGGCCTCGTACTCGGTCTCTTCCTTCGGACTGAGCGAACGGAAGGCACGGGACTTGGCCTGCATGGCCTGGTCAGGAAGGATCAGCGGATTCTCCGCCGCGTCCGGGTCGATCTTCGCCAGTTCGTCCTTCACTCCGTCGACGGGGCAGACGTAGTTGATGTAGGCGGCGAGTTCGGCGGCGGCCCGCGGCTCGTAGTAGTAGTCGATGAGCCGTTCGGCGTTGGTCTTGTGCCGGGCCTTGCTGGGGACCAGCAGGTTGTCGCTGGAGGTGAGGTAGCCGCTGTCGGGGACGAGGAAGTCGATGTCCGGGTTGTCCGCCTTGAGCTGGACGACGTCACCGGCCCAGGCGAGACAGGCGGCGAAGTCGCCCTTGCTGAGGTCGGAGGTGTAGTCGTTGCCGGTGAAACGGCGGATCTGACCGGAGTCGACGGCCTTCTGGAGGCGGGCGACGGCCGCGTCGTAGTCGTCGTCGGTGAAGCGGCCCGGGTCCTTGTCCAGGTCGAGCAGGGCCATGCCCACGGTGTCGCGCATCTCGGTGAGCAGGCCGACGCGGCCCTTGAGCTTCGGGTTGTCGAGGAGGTCGGAGAGGGTCTTCACCTCGATGCCGTCCAGCGCCTTCTTGTTGTAGGCGATGACGGTGGAGATGCCCTGCCAGGGGTAGGAGTAGGCGCGGCCCGGGTCCCAGTCGGGGGTGCGGAACTGGGGCGAGAGGTTGGCGAAGGCGTGCGGCAGGTTGGCCGGGTCGAGCTTCTGCGCCCAGCCGAGGCGGATGAGGCGGGCGGCCAGCCAGTCGGTGAGGACGATCAGGTCCCGGCCGGTGTCCTGACCGGCGGCGAGCTGCGGCTTGATCTTGCCGAAGAACTCGTTGTTGTCGTTGATGTCCTCGGTGTACTTGACGGCGATACCGGTGCGCTCGGTGAAGGTGTCGAGGGTCGGGTGCGTCCTGCCGCTGTCGTCGACGTCCATGTACTCGGTCCAGTTGGAGAAGGCGACCTCCTTCTCCTTCGCCGAGTGGTCCGCCGCGGAGGTGCCGCCGCCGGCGGTGCCGGCCGCGGGGATGCCGCAGGCGCTCAGCGCGGCGGCACCGCCGGCCGTGAGCGCGCCGGTGGCGGAGGCGCGCAGCAGCGAGCGGCGGGTCAGGGCGGCCCTGCCGTCGCGCAGACTGCGCCGCATGGCGGCCACTTGGGCCGGGGAGAGACGGTCCGGCTCGTACTGCTCCATGCGCGTGGTGCCCTTTCGGCTGCGGTCGGCGGCTTGCGGGTTTTCTCAGCGGTCCCCGAAGACGGTGCGGTGCCAGTCCTTCGCGGCGACCGCGGTGTTGTCGAACATGACGTGTTTGAGCTGGGTGTACTCCTCGAAGGAGTAAGCGGACATGTCCTTGCCGTAGCCGGACGCCTTGTACCCGCCGTGCGGCATCTCGCTGATGATCGGGATGTGATCGTTGATCCAGACGCACCCGGCCTTGATCTCGCGGGTGACGCGGTTCGCGCGGTACACGTCGCGGGTCCAGGCGGAGGCGGCGAGGCCGTACGGGGTGTCGTTGGCGAGCCGGACGGCCTCCTCGTCGGTGTCGAACGGCAGGACGACGAGGACCGGGCCGAAGATCTCGCCCTGGACGGCCTCGCTGTCCTGGGGGGCGTCGACGATGAGGGTGGGCCGGTAGTAGGCGCCGTCCTTCAGGGCGTCGTCCTGGGGGGCCGCTCCGCCGGTCACCACGCGCGCGTAGTCGCGCGCCCGGTCGACGAAGCCCGCGACGCGGTCGCGCTGCGCGTGGCTGACCAGGGGGCCGAGGTCGGTTCCGGGGGCGAAGGGGTCGCCGAGGCGGACGGTCTCCATGAGGGCGGCGGTGCGTGCCACGAACGCGTCGTACAGGGGGCGTTGGACGTACGCGCGCGTGGCGGCGGTGCAGTCCTGGCCGGTGTTGATGAGGGCGGCGGCCACCGCGCCGTGCGCCGCCGCCTCCAGGTCGGCGTCGTCGAAGACGAGGAAGGGGGCCTTGCCGCCGAGTTCGAGGTGGAGACGCTTGAGGGTGGTGGTCGCGATCTCGGCGACGCGTCTGCCCACGGCGGTGGAGCCGGTGAAGGAGGTCATGGCGACGTCGGGGTGGGCCACGAGGTGTTCGCCGGACTCGGGGCCTGTGCCGGTGACGACGTTGAGCACGCCGTCGGGGAGGCCCGCCTCGGTGGCAGCCTGGGCGAACATCAGGGAGGTGAGGGGGGTTGTTTCGGCGGGTTTGAGGACGATGGTGTTGCCCGCGGCGATGGCCGGGAGGACCTTCCAGGCGGCCATCTGGAGCGGGTAGTTCCAAGGGGCGATGGAGCCGACGACGCCGATGGGTTCGCGGCGTACGTAGGAGGTGTGGTCGCCGGAGTACTCGCCGGCCGACTGGCCCTGGAGGTGGCGGGCGGCGCCGGCGAAGAAGGCGGCGTTGTCGATGGTGCCGGGCACGTCGAACTCTCGGGTGAGCTTGAGCGGTTTGCCACACTGGAGGGACTCGGCGCGGGCGAGGTCCTCGGCCCGGCCGGCGAGGACGGCGGCGAACCGGTGCAGGGTGTCGGAGCGTTCGGCCGGGGTGGCGGCCGCCCAGGCGGGGAACGCGGCACGGGCGGCGGCGACGGCCGCGTCGACGTCGGCCGGGCCGGCCAGGCGGTAGGTGAGGACCGGGGTGCCGGTGGCCGGGTCGACGACGGTGTGCGTGCGGGCGGAGGTGCCGTGGGTGAGGCGGCCCGCGATGTACTGGGCGCCGTCCGCGAAGCGGTCGTGCATGTCGGCTCTCCTCGGTGTCCCCGTGGCGGGGTCCGGTGTGGCTCGGACTCGATGTGAGTGCCGATCCTGACAGAGGGGTGGACCTCCAACAAGTGATTCCGTTGTTGCCATTTGGTTACGCGACGGAATCTGTCGACTGGGTACGGCCGGGGGTCGAGCAGCCGCGGAAAAGGGGGGACGGGGTGTCAGCGGCGCGTGCGACAGTGGCGGGCATGGGAGAGGTCACGCGGGTGTCGGACAGTCGGGAAGCACTGGTCGGGGCGGTGCGGGCCGGGGCGCGGGTCAAGTACCTGTACTTCTGGGGGCACCGGCCGGGTCCGGGCGGGCGGGTCGGGGCGGGCTGTCTGAGTCAGTGGTGGCCGTCGCCGTTCACGGTGGACGGGGTGGAGTACGCGACCGCCGAGCACTGGATGATGGCCGGCAAGGCCCGGCTGTTCCGGGACGCGGAGGCGGAACGCCGGGTGCTGGCGGCGGGGCATCCCGCCGAGGCGAAGAAGGCGGGGCGGCTGGTGCGGGGCTTCGACGAGGCGATATGGGAACGGGAGCGGTTCGGGATCGTCGTCGAGGGCAGCGTGCACAAGTTCGCCACGGACACCCCGCTGCGGGAGTTCCTGCTGCGTACGGGGGACCGGGTGCTGGTGGAGGCCAGTCCCGTGGACCGCGTCTGGGGCATCGGCCTCGCCGCTACGGAGGAGGGGGTGGGCGATCCGGAGCGGTGGCGGGGCGCGAATCTGCTGGGGTTCGCGTTGATGGAGGCGCGGGGGAGGCTGCGGCGGGGCGTCAGGTCGTAGGGCGGGTGCGGGGTCGTGGGTGGGGATGCCTGCGGCGCCTGTGCGGGTTCGGTGGGGGTGCGCGTAGCGCCTTCGGTGCGGTGTGTGGGTCGGGGCCGGGGTGGGGGGTGTCCGTCCTCGGAACGGCGCGGAGTCGGTCTCCTACGGGGGTGAAGCGCGTTGACGCGCCAACCGCTGCGGGCGGACACCCCCCACCCCGTCCCCTTCCCGCCGTACGCGAGTGCGGGTACGTCCCCATGCCGCCGTACGCGAGTGCGGGTACGTCCCCATGCCGTCGGCGCGGCATCGGGGACCCGCTCACTCGCGCGGGACGCGGGGCCGCTCACTCGCGCGGGCTGCGCAGGCCGCGTAACCGCGGGCGATCGTGCCGCCTGGGGCGGCACGGGTGGGCGCGGCGGCACCCCGTCAGCGCCGGGCCGCGCAACCCACCCCACGTCAACCACCACGCCGGACACCGGACAGCACCGGACCAGTCACGCCAACCCGCCCGCCGCCGGCAGGCCTACGCGCTGGTGAAGATGAGGACCGCGAACCCGATCCCCAGAGCGATACCGAACGCCCCGCAGATGATGCCGGCCAGCGCCTGGCCGGAGTTGGTCGCCTCGCCCTTGCGCGCCTTCGCCCGCCCGACCACACCGAAGATCACGCCCAGGACGCCCAGCAGGATGGCGACCGGCCACAGGCAGAAACCCACGGCCGCGATGATCCCGAGGACGAGACCGGCCGTGCCCATCCCGTTCCTCGGCGGCAGCGGCCCCATGCCCTGCCAGCCGTAGTAGCCCTGCGGAACGCCGCCGTAACCGGGGCCGTGGCCCGGATATCCGTAGGCGCCGGGATAGCCGTAGGGGGCCTGGCCCGGTCCGTCGGGGGCGATCGGGGGCGGGGGGACGACGGGAGTACGGGCCTGGCCGTGCGGCGGGGTGGACGCGGGCGCCGCGAAGGGGTTGGCCGCGTCCTGCGACAGGCCGGGAGACGCGGGCGCGGGTGCCGCGTGGGCCGGTGGAACGAACGCGGCGTCGTGGGGCGGCGTGCCGGACGGGGTCGCCCACGGCTGGGGCGGCGGTGTCGGGGCCGCCTCGGCGGGCTGGTCGCCCAGGGTGGGTATGGACGTGACCGTCTGGTGGTCCGACCCGGGCGCGGACGGGGCCGGCCACGGCGTCGAGCCGCCCGGCACGGGGACCGGCGGGCCGGAGCCGCCGGAGGCGTCCGGGGAGTCGTTGACCGGCGGCGGCCACACCTTGCCGCCGCCCCCCGGCCCGGCCGCGGAACGGTCCGCCGGCGCCTGCCCGGTCACCGCGTCTCCTCGCCCCGCACCGGGCGGCACCGTCGGTCCGTGCGCGTCGGCTTCCGGCGTCTGCGCGTCGTCGGACATGCGCGGGTCCCCTCTGTTCGAACGTGCCGTCATGCTACGGCGCGTACCCTCCCGGCGGGCCCTCGGCCTACGATGATCCCGAGTCACGATCAGCCGATCACCCGCGTCCCGCCGGGCACCCACCCGCCGCAGGACGCCCCGTTCCGGGGAGGAACCCCTTGACCGAGCACACCGAGCGCACCGGGCAGACCGAGCGGACCGAGCAGACGCGGGGTCCCGGGGCGGGCCCGCGCCCCGAGCACCTCGTCACCCCCGAGGTCCCGCGCGATCTGCGTGCCTTCATCGCCGGCCTGCCCAAGGCCGAGCTGCACGTCCACCACGTCGGCTCCGCCTCTCCCCGGATCGTCGCCGAACTCGCCGCCCGGCACCGCGACTCGCAGGTCCCCGCCGATCCCGAGGCGTTGGCCGAGTACTTCACGTTCACGGACTTCGCCCACTTCGTCAAGGTCTATCTGTCGGTGGTCGACCTCATCCGCACCCCCGAGGACGTCCGGCTGCTGACGTACGAGGTGGCCCGCGAACTGGCCCGGCAGCAGGTCCGGTACGCCGAGCTGACCCTCACCCCCTTCTCCTCCGTCCGGCGCGGTATCGACGAGCGCGGCTTCATGGACGCGATCGAGGACGCCCGCAAGGCGGCCGAGGCCGAGTTCGGGACCGTACTGCGCTGGTGCTTCGACATTCCGGGCGAGGCCGGTCTGGAGTCCGCCGAAGTGACGACCCGGCTGGCCACCGACGACCGGGTACGGCCGGAGGGGCTGGTGTCCTTCGGGCTCGGCGGGCCGGAGATCGGTGTGCCCCGGCCGCAGTTCAAGCCGTACTTCGACCGGGCCATCGCCGCCGGGCTGCACTCGGTGCCGCACGCCGGGGAGACCACGGGGCCGCAGACGGTCTGGGACGCGCTGACGTATCTGCGCGCCGAGCGGATCGGACACGGCACCAGTTCCGCGCGGGACCCGAAGCTGCTCGCGCACCTCGCCGAGCACCGGATCCCGCTGGAGGTGTGCCCGACGTCGAACATCGCCACCCGCGCGGTGCGCACCCTGGACGAACACCCGATCAAGGAGTTCACGCGCGCCGGAGTGCTGGTGACCGTCAACTCCGACGACCCGCCGATGTTCGGCACCGACCTGAACAACGAGTACGCCGTCGCCGCCCGCCTGCTCGACCTGGACGAGCGCGGGCTCGCCGAGCTGGCGAAGAACGCGGTGGACGTCTCCTTCCTCGACGCGGCCGGCAAGGCCCGGCTCGGGGCGGAGATCGACTCCTACACGGCGGCCTGGCTCCGCGAGTCCTGACCCGTCCACGCCCTACCGGAGATCCACTGCCATGACCGACGTGTCCACCCCGGCCGCCGTGGCGCACCGCGGCGATCCCTACCGCTCGCGCGAGAACACGGTCGGTTCACTGCGTTCGGCGCTGCGCCGCGGCGCGGACGCGGTGGAGATCGACGTACGGCTGACCCGGGACGGCGTGCCCGTGCTGCTGCACGACGAGACGCTGACGCGGTTGTGGGAGCGGGACCGGCCGCTGTCCGCGCTCTCGGCCGGTGAGGTACGGGAGTTGACGGACGGGCGGGTGCCCACGCTGGCCGAGGCCCTCGCGGCGGCCGACGGGCACCGGGTGATGGTGGATCTGCCCGGCACGCCCGGCGAACGGGCGGTCCGGCGGATCGTGGACGTGGTGCGCGAGTGCGGCGCGGGCGACCGGGTGTACTACTGCGCGGGGGCCGCCGCCATGCTCGCCGTGCGCGCGGCCGACCCGGCCGCCGAGATCGCGCTGACCTGGACGACCCTGGCGCCGCCCCGGCCCGCCCTGCTGGACGCCGTCCGGCCGCGCTGGCTCAACTACCGCTGGACGCTGGTGGACCGGGCGCTGGCCGAGCGGGTGCACCGCGAGGGCTACCTGCTCTCCGTCTGGACGCCGGACACCCGCCGTGCCATGCGCCGGCTGATCGGGCTGGGCGTCGACTCGGTCACCACCAACCGGGTCGACGTGCTGTGTGCCCTGCGCGAGCGGGCAGCGGGCGGGACGCGCGGTGCGTGAGTGCATAGCTCACGTCGCCCGACAAGGCCCGGCTTGCGCGGGCGACACGCCAGAGGTTCACTCGCCCGAGTGATTGTTACTTTGTGAATACGGCTGGACACTCGACGTATTCGGGGAGGTCATGAGGCTTCTCCGACGCGAGAGGAGCCGTCATGGCCGCAGCAGAATCATCCACTTCGCAGGCGCCGCAGATCGCGAGCAGCTCGCAGACCGCCGAACAGGACCAGGGCGCCACGACGGCGATCGGCGGCAACGTCGGTGCCATCTGGCGAGCGTGGTGGACATGGAGTCCGGGCAACGGGACCCACAATCTCCAGCTCCCCTGGAACGTCATCGGGCCCGACTCGACGGTCGTCGTCACCGCCTCCGAGATCGACGGCAACGGGAACCGGTTCGTCGGCGGGGCGCCCTTCCAGGTGTCGAGCATCGCCCCCGGCAACGGAGTGGTGACGTTCAAGATCAGCATCGGCTGGAACAGCCCGCTGGCGATGCGCACCGACGTCCTGGTCTTCAACTGAGCCCCGCCCTCCGGCCGCGCGGGCCGGAGGGCGGTGACGACCGGCACGACCGCCCGTGACGGCTCCGGGTCCGCCCGGGCCGTCAGGGGGCGCCCGTCACACCTCCAGCGACGTCATCACGTGCTTGATCCGCGTGTAGTCGTCGAACCCGTAGGCCGACAGGTCCTTGCCGTACCCGGACTTCTTGAACCCGCCGTGCGGCATCTCCGCGACCAGCGGGATGTGCGTGTTGATCCACACGCACCCGAAGTCCAGCCGCCGGGACATCCGCATCGCCCGCCCGTGGTCCTTGGTCCACACCGAGGAGGCCAGCGCGTAGTCGACGCCGTTGGCCCACTCCACCGCCTGCTCCTCGTCGCGGAACGCCTGCACGGTGATGACCGGTCCGAAGACCTCGTGCTGCACGATCTCGTCGTCCTGCTTCAGACCGGAGACGACGGTCGGGGCGTAGAAGTAGCCCTTCTCGCCGACCCGGTGGCCGCCCGCCTCGACCTTGGCGTGGGCGGGCAGCCGCTCGATGAACCCGGCGACCTGCTTGAGCTGGTTGGGGTTGTTGAGCGGCCCGTACAGCACGTCCTCGTCGTCCGGCTGACCGGTCTTGGTCTCGGCGGCGGCCTTCGCCAGCGCGCTCACGAACTCGTCGTGGATCGACTCGTGCACCAGCACCCGCGTCGCCGCCGTACAGTCCTGCCCGGCGTTGAAGAAGCCCGCCGTGGAGATGTCCTCGACGGCCTTGGGGATGTCGGTGTCCTCGAAGACGACGACCGGCGCCTTGCCGCCCAGTTCCAGGTGGACCCGCTTCAGGTCCCGGGACGCCGACTCGGCGACCGACATGCCGGCCCGTACGGACCCGGTGATGGAGGCCATCGCCGGGGTGGGGTGCTCGACCATCAGCCGGCCGGTGTCGCGGTCGCCGCAGATGACGTTGAAGACGCCCTTGGGCAGCACCGAGCCGATGATCTCGGCGATCAGGACGGTGGAGGCCGGCGTGGTGTCGGAGGGCTTCAGGACGACCGTGTTGCCCGCGGCCAGCGCCGGCGCGAACTTCCAGACGGCCATCATCATCGGGTAGTTCCACGGCGCGACCTGCGCGCAGACCCCGATCGGCTCCCGGCGCACGAAGGAGGTCAGTCCCTCCATGTACTCGCCCGCGCCGCGCCCCTCCAGCATCCGCGCCGCGCCCGCGAAGAAGCGGATCTGGTCGACCATCGGCGGGATCTCCTCGGTACGGGTCAGCCCGATGGGCTTGCCCGTGTTCTCCACCTCCGCCGCGATCAGTTCCTCGGCCCGCTCCTCGAACGCGTCCGCGATCTTGAGGAGGGCCTTCTGCCGCTCGGCCGGCGTGGTGTCCCGCCACGCCGGGAAGGCCGCCGCGGCGGCGGCCATGGCCGCGTCCACGTCCGCCCGCCCGGACAGCGGCGCGGTCGCGTACGCCTCGCCCGTGGCGGGGTTGACCACCTCGGTGGTCCGTCCGTCGGCGGCGTCCCGGAACTCACCGTCGATGAAATTGCGCAGACGACGCAGCTCGGTGCTCACTGCCGGCCCTCCAAGTCGTGGATGTCCAATGGCTGAGACACCCACACTAATCGGAGCACCGACGTTTTCAACACCCCCACTCCCCCGCGCGTTGCGAAATCCGCACCGTGGGTGCATTTGAACAACGGATTTCATCGGTCTGGCCTTGCGGAACCGACGAGACGTCGTGCACAGTGAAGCCGTGGCCAGTCGAAGCGCAGACCAGAGGGGCTCCCGCGAGTCCCGGCACGGCAGTCCCCAGCTGGACGCCGTCTCCCTCGCGATCATCGAGCAGCTCCAGGAGGACGGCCGCCGGCCGTACGCCGCCATCGGCAAGGCCGTCGGCCTGTCCGAGGCGGCCGTGCGCCAGCGCGTGCAGAAGCTGCTCGACCAGGGCGTGATGCAGATCGTCGCCGTCACGGACCCGCTCACCGTGGGCTTCCGCCGCCAGGCGATGGTCGGCGTCAACGTGGAGGGTGACGTGGAGTCGGTCGCCGACGCGCTGGCCGCGATGTCCGAGTGCGAGTACGTCGTGATGACCGCCGGCTCCTTCGACCTGATGGTGGAGATCGTCTGCGAGGACGACGACCACCTCCTGGAGGTCATCAACCAACGCATCCGCGCCGTCCCCGGCGTGCGCTCCACCGAGAGCTTCGTCTACCTCAAGCTCAAGAAGCAGACCTACATGTGGGGAACCCGATAACCGTGAGCACCGACAGCCCCAAGGACCTCAGCAAGGCCGCGTACGACCACCTGTGGATGCACTTCACCCGCATGTCGTCGTACGAGAACGCGCCCGTCCCCACCATCGTCCGTGGCGAGGGCACCCACATCTACGACGACCGGGGCAAGCGCTACCTCGACGGCCTCGCCGGCCTGTTCGTGGTCCAGGCCGGGCACGGCCGGCAGGAGCTGGCGGAGACCGCCATGAAGCAGGCGCGGGAGCTGGCCTTCTTCCCGGTGTGGTCCTACGCCCACCCCAAGGCCGTCGAGCTGGCCGAGCGGCTGGCGCACGAGGCCCCCGGCGACCTGAACAAGGTCTTCTTCACCACCGGCGGCGGCGAGGCGGTCGAGACCGCCTGGAAGCTCGCCAAGCAGTACTTCAAGCTGACCGGCAAGCCCACCAAGTACAAGGTGATCTCCCGCGCGGTCGCCTACCACGGCACCCCGCAGGGCGCCCTGTCCATCACCGGCCTGCCCGCCCTGAAGGCCCCCTTCGAGCCACTGGTGCCGGGCGCGCACAAGGTGCCGAACACCAACATCTACCGCGCCCCGCTCCACGGCGACGACCCCGAGGCCTTCGGCCGCTGGGCCGCCGACCAGATCGAGCAGCAGATCCTCTTCGAGGGCCCGGACACGGTCGCCGCCGTCTTCCTGGAGCCGGTGCAGAACGCGGGCGGCTGCTTCCCGCCCCCGCCCGGCTACTTCCAGCGGGTGCGCGAGATCTGCGACCAGTACGACGTGCTGCTCGTCTCGGACGAGGTCATCTGCGCCTTCGGCCGGCTGGGCACGACGTTCGCCTGCGACAAGTTCGGCTACGTGCCGGACATGATCACCTGCGCCAAGGGCATGACCTCGGGCTACTCCCCGATCGGCGCCTGCATCGTCTCCGACCGCCTGGCCGAGCCGTTCTACAAGGGCGACAACACCTTCCTGCACGGCTACACCTTCGGCGGCCACCCGGTCTCCGCCGCCGTCGGCCTCGCCAACCTCGACCTGTTCCAGCGCGAGGGCCTCAACCAGCACGTCCTCGACAACGAGGGCGCCTTCCGCGCCACCCTGGAGAAGCTCCTCGACCTGCCGATCGTCGGCGACGTCCGCGGCAACGGCTTCTTCTACGGCATCGAGCTGGTGAAGGACAAGAACACCAAGGAGAGCTTCGACGAGGAGGAGACCGAGCGCGTCCTGTACGGCTTCCTGTCCAAGGCCCTCTTCGACAACGGCCTGTACTGCCGGGCCGACGACCGCGGCGACCCGGTCGTCCAGCTCGCCCCGCCGCTGATCTCGAACCAGGAGACGTTCGACGAGATCGAGCAGATCCTGCGCGCGACGCTGACGGAGGCGTGGACCAAGCTGTGACCATCTGACGTCATGATCATCCGCGGCCCCGGCGCCGACCGTTCGAGTGAGAAACGGCGGCCCGGGGCTGTGTGCTGTCCGCAGCGGCTCCGGGGAGTCCCTAGCGTGCCACTGACCGACGGCCCCCGCCCTCGTTCGCCCGGAAGGGGGACGGACGGCGGGGAAACGGATCAGAACGAGGTGTACGCCGATGGTGGCCCCGCCGGACAAGCCGGACAACGACGTGATCCGGGCAAGCGCCCTGCACTTTGAGCACCACGACGGCTCCCCCGCGCTCCAGGGCGTCTCCCTCGGCGTCCGCAAGGGCGAGGTCCTGGCCGTGCGCGGCCCGCGCGGCAGCGGCAAGACGTCACTGCTGCGGTGCCTCGCGGGACTGGACCGGCCGCAGCGCGGCGAGGTGTGGTTCGACGGCGTCGCGGTGCACACCCTGGGCCCGCTCGCCCGTGAGCGGCTGCGCCGGGACCGGTTCGGCTGGATCGACCCGGCCCCGGTGCTCGTACCCGAGCTGACCGCCTGGGAGAACGCCGCCCTCCCGCTGATGCTGCGCGGCACCGGCCGGCGCCGGGCCCGGCAGGCCGCCCTGGAGTGGCTGGAACGCCTCGACGTCGACGGCAGGGCGCGGCTGCGGCCGCACGAACTGCGGCGGTCCGAGCGGCAGCGGGTCTGTGTGGCCCGCGCGCTCGCCGTCGTCCCCTCGGTGCTGTTCGCCGACGAGCCGACCGCCCCGCTGCACCGCGCCGAGAGCGCCCAGGTGCTGCGCACGCTGACCACGGCGGCCCGCTCGCACGGCGTCACGGTGGTGCTCGCCGCCCACGGTCCGCAGGGCGCCGCCCTCGCCGACCGCACGGTGACCCTGCTGGACGGACGCCGGGTCCGAACCCTGCACCTGCCCCCGGTCACCGACGTGGCGGAGAGCGCGGAGGCCGCCGGCGGCACCGGAACGGAAGGCCGGGCGGCGTGCTCGCTCTCCGCCTGACCCGCGCCGCGGGCCTCGCCGTGCGGCTGCGCCGGCTGCTGGTGGCGGTCGCGTCGGCGGGCACCGGCTTCCTGCTGCTGTGCTCCCTCGGTCACGCGCTGACCCACCCGGACACCGTCGGCGACTCCGCCCTCCGGCTGGCCTGGTGCGCGGCGCCGCTCGCCGCCACGGCGTACCTGGCGGTCGCGGTGGCCCGTACCGACCCCGGCACCCGGCCCCGTACCGGGCTGTCGGCGGTCGGCCTGGGACCGGGCCGGCTGATGGCCGCCTCGGCGGCCACCACGGCCGCGTCGTGCGTCCTCGGCTCGGTCGTGGCGCTGCTCGTCCTCCTCCGGCTCCGCGGCGACCTGGCGGGCCGGCCCGTCACCGGCGCCCTCGCCGACACCTGCGCCGTGGGCCTGACCCTGCCGGTCCCGGCGGTGCTGACCCTGCTGGCGCTGACGCCCGTGGCGGCGTCGGCGGCGGTGGCCGTGGCCCTGCGCCCGCGTGAGACACCCGGGTCCGCCCCGGCGGGCGGCGCGGGGCGGCGGTACGGGCGCTTCGGGGCGTACGGCCTGGCGGCGCGGGAGACCTTCGGGGCGTACGGCCGCTTCGGCGCCCGCCGGGCGACGGTTCCCGCCGGCGTCCCGGCCGCCGCCCCGGCGGCCGGGGCGGACACCCCCACGGGCGGGGCGGGAGACACCCCGGCACCGGCGGGGGGCGTCCTGACCTCGGCGGCCCACGGACCGGCGGCCACGGACACCGGCCCGGCGGGCGCCGCACAGGCCGTCCGCGGCAGCGCCCCGGCAGACCACACCCCGGCCGCCCCGCACACCGGCCCGGCAGGCCACGCACCAGCCACCGCGGGCGACGGCACGGCAGGCACCGCGCGATCCCCCGCGCCCGCCCGCCCGGCCACCGCCGCCCTCCCCTGGGGCATCTCCGTACTGGCCGCCGGTCTGGCCGTGGAGGCCATGGCGGACCGCGCCGGCGACACCGGCGCCCCCGCCGCCGGTGTGCTCGTCGGCTGGGCGCTGACCGCCCTCGGCCTGGCGCTCGCCGGCCCCGGCCTCACCCATCTGTGCGGGCGCCTGCTCCAGGCGGCCCGCCCGGGTGCGCTGCGGCTGCTGGCCGGCCGGGGACTCATGGAGGAGGCGCACCGTCTCGGCCGCCCCCTGGGCGTGCTCTGCGCGGTCGCCTCGGCGGCCTACGCGGCGGCGGTGCTGCGGGACGCGGACGGATCGTCGTTCGGCCCGCTCAGCGCCCTCGGCGCCCTCCTGGTGTCGGGCTGCGCGGTGGCCACCTTGCTGACCACCGCCGTCGAGGCCAAGCACACCCGCGCCGACGCCACGTCGGCACTGCTGCGGCTCGGGGCGCCGGCCACGGTGCTGCGCGGTGCCGCCGCGCTGCGCGCCGTCGCCCTGCTGACCGTGTTCGGTCCGCTGACGCTGGCGATCGCGGAGCTGGCGGCGCTGCCGCTGGCCCGTTCGTGAGAAGGACCGCTCGCCCGCGAGAAGGACCGCTCGCAAAAAAGATCGAAGAAATCTTCGGATCGGCGATGAGTTCGCGCCCGGTCCGCGGTCTACTCCTGCGAACGGCACGACACCGACGGGAGAGGCCCGCATGTACCAGCAGATGATCTTCGTGAACCTGGCCACCAACGACCTCGACGCCTCCAAGAGGTTCTTCACCGAGCTGGGGTACACGATCAACGCCCAGTTCAGCGACGACTCGACCGCCTCGATCCCGCTCAGCGACACCATCGTGGTCATGCTGCACACCCCGGAGAAGTACGGCGTGTTCACGAAGAAGGACATCATCGACTCCCGCAAGAGCAGCGAGGTGCTGCTCGCGCTGAGCGCCGAGAGCCGCGAGAAGGTCGACGAGCTGGTCGAGAAGGCGGTCGCGGCCGGCGGCTCGGTCACCGGCGAGACCCAGGACCACGGCTTCATGTACGGCCGCGCCTTCGACGACCTCGACGGCCACACCTGGGAGGTCGTGTGGATGGACCCGGCCGCGGTGGAGGGCTGACAGCCGCCCGCCCCTAGGCCTGTCGTTCGCACCGGCCCGCAGACGCGGGGCCTGGCACGCACGCCGGCATGAGAAGTCGCCGCCGATGCTCTGCGACCTGATCCGAACGACAGGCCTAGCATGGGCGGGTGGATGACCTGACACCCGCCCAGCCGTACCATGCCGCCCACGACCGCGAGATAGAGAGCCTCGTCGAGTTCGACGAGGTCGTTGCCCGCGGCGCGGGCCTCGCGCACTACCGCGTCCAGGCCGTCGACCTGACGGACCGTACGGACGTACTCCTGGCCGTGGAGGCCGCCGGCGCCGTCTTCCTCGGCTGCCCGATGGACGAGAAGGCCGCCACCGCCGTCCGCGCCGCCGGGGCCCTGGTGTTCCCGCCCGTGCCCGGACTGCCCTTCGATCCCTACCGCGCGTCCGTCTACTCCCCGGACGACCTGTACGCCGGCCTGTCCGACGGTTACGGGACGACACCGGACGCGCTGGCCTACGCCTGGTTCCAGCGGACCAAGGCGGACGGCGACATCTTCGCCTCCATGCTGCGCGCCGTCCACGACGACGCCGTCTCCGACGCGGTCGACGAACTCCTCGCCGGCGCCCGGGTGGTGGGCGTCATGGGCGGGCACGCGATGGCGCGCGGCACCGAGGCGTACGCCGGCGCGGCCCGCCTCGGCCGCGCACTGGCCCGCGACGGCTTCACCCTGGCCACCGGCGGCGGCCCCGGCGCGATGGAGGCGGCCAACCTCGGCGCCTACGCCGCCCCCTTCGCCGACGCCATGCTGGAGGAGGCGCTGCTGCTGCTCGCCAAGGCCCCCTCGTTCACGCCGTCGATCGAGGAGTGGGCGCGGGCCGCCTTCGAGGTGCGCGAGCGCTGGCCCGACGGCGGCGCCTCGGTCGGCATCCCGACCTGGTTCTACGGCCACGAGCCGCCGAACGCCTTAGCCGCGCACATCGCCAAGTACTTCGCCAACGCCACCCGCGAGGACGGCCTGCTCGCCCGCTCCAACGCGGGGGTCGTCTTCCTGCCGGGCGCCGCCGGAACCGTACAGGAGATCTTCGACAACGCGACGCCGAACTACTACGAGTCGCGCGGCGAGCCCACGCCCATGGTGCTGGTGGACGAGGCGCACTGGACCGAGCGGCTGCCGACGTGGCCGCTGCTGCGGGCGCTGGCCCGGGGGCGGTCGATGGAGTCCCGGATCACCCTGGTCGACCGGATCGAGGACGCCCCGGCGGCGCTGAAACTTATTCGAGGTTAATAAGAGGGCAAAGCCAATGCCCTTCTGGTCTCTACGCGTTGACACTGCCGGTGTACTGCCAATAGACCTGTGAGTCTCCTGGGACCGCGGTGTCGCGAAAGTGTGACCACCGGTCCCGGGCAACCCCCCGCACCCAGCATCCGGTAAAGGACCAACGTGCCCCTGCCCATACTCAGAAGTGCGGCGTCCCGCCGTAGCGTTCGTGCCCTCGGTGTGGCGACCGCCGCGGTCGCCCTGGCCGTCGGCGCCGCCGGCAACGCACTCGCCTGCAACATCAGCGAGTTCAGCGCCGACGCCACGTGCGACGGCACCAAGGGCGTCATCACCGTGACCGACGTGGACGCCGGTGGCGTCAACGCCGTCGTCACCGTCTTCCGCCAGAGCGACGGCGGCGAGGAAAAGGTCGGCGAGCAGGAGGTGAAGGGGTCCCGCGAGGGCACCACCATCACCTTCACCGAGGACTGGAAGCCGAGCACGGAGTACCGCGTCCACGTCAAGGCCGCGCCGTACGTGGACGAGGACATCAAGCCGAACCTCGTCACCCCGGCCACCGCCTGTGGCGGCGGTGAGGAGGAGGAGTCCCCGACTCCGACCCCGACGCCGTCCGAGTCCTCCTCGACCCCGGCCGAGGAGGAGTCCGAGACCCCGGTCCCGTCTCCGTCGGCCCCGGCCGCCTCGGAGAGCGAGTCCACCGTTCCGGCGGAGGACACCGCGAGCAACGCTCCCTCGCCCGCGGCCGGTGACTCCAACCTCGCCGAGACCGGCGCCAACTCCAACACCGGCGTGATCGCCGGGGTCGCGGCCGCTCTGGTCGTGGTCGGCGGTGGCGCGGTGTTCTTCGGCATGCGCCGCCGTGGCGCGAAGAGCGAGAGCTGACGACGGATCAGTCCGCAGTACGGGTGGTGGCCCGTCCCCCCTTTTTTTCCAGGTTCTCCGGGGGGGCGGGCCACCGTCATGCCGGCTCCGGGCCGGCTGTCGAGTCGGCCCCGGTCAGCCGAAGCTCGCCTTCGCCAGCCAGAACTCCAGCAGTTCCCGGTCGCCCAGCACTTCGAGGTCCGGCGCGTCCAGCGGCAGCCGCCGGTAGAAGAGGTACAGCACGGAGGCCAGCGGCCCGCGCACCGCGGCCGTCGCCTCCTCGTGGCCCCGGCGCCAGGTGACGCCGTCGGGCGTGAGGCCGATCAGCCAGTCGGCGCCGAGCGCGGGGTCGGTGTCGGTGGCGTGCAGCTGGATGGTGCGGCCGGGGGCGCGCAGGTCCTTCGCCGGCCCGTCGGGCAGCGCCCGCTGCACGAACTCCACGATCTCCAGCCACTCGTCGAGCGCGTCGGCGGCCACCTCGGACGCCGGCGCCCCGGGCGCGCGGCCCGCCGCGAGCGCCCCGTCCACGCCGTGCACGATCAGCTCGTGACACATCCGGCGGGCCCAGAACGCGGCGTCGTGCCTCCCCATCCACGACCAGGCGTAGGCGTCCGGCCCGGCCGCCCGCAGCGCGCCGGTCACCGCGGCGGCGGACCGCGCGAACCACTGCGCCAGCGCGGCGGCGTCACCCCGGACCCCGGGCCCCTCGACGCCGGACACCTGGTCCATGGGGACCTCCGCCCGCGCGCGGGTACGGACGGTGTGCTCCGTCCACCACAGGGCCCGGCCGACGTGCAGGACCAGGTCCTCCAGGGTCCACTCCGGACAGGTCGGCACGGTGGCGCCCAGGTCGGCGCCGGCGGTCAGCAGCTCCTCCACCTTCCCCGCCTGACGGGCGATCTCGTCGCAGTAACGGTCGTGTGTGAGCAGTGTCATGCCCTCACCCTACGAGCGGGTGATCACCCGAGTACGACGATTTCCGCCACGTCGAACTCCACCCCGACCCGCTCCCCGATCTCCGGCGCGGCCCGCAGCGCACAGGCCGCCTCCAGCCGGGGCACGCCCTCGGGCCTCCCGGGCCGCGCGGGCTGGAGGTGCACGGCGACATGGGTGCCCTTGAAGGTACGGGCGGCGACCGTGCAGGGCAGCCCCTCACCGGCGGCGACCAGCCGCACACCGGCCGGCCGGACCAGTACCGGACGCGTGCCCTGCGCGCTGCCCTCGGGCACCGGCACCTTGCCCCACGGGGTGTCGGCGGCCCGACCGGCGACGGCCGCCTCGACGACGTTGTCGAAGCCGAGGAACCGGGCGACGAACGCGTCGGCCGGGTGCTGCCACACGTCGAGCGGCGTGCCCTGCTGGGCGATCCGCCCGTCGCGCATGACCACCACCCGGTCGGCCAGCGCGAACGCCTCGCCCTGGTCGTGCGTCACCGCGAGCACCGTCGTGCCCAGTCGGCCGAACAACTCCCGCAATTCCACCACCAGCCGCTCCCGCAGCGACCGGTCGAGCTGGCCGAGCGGCTCGTCCAGCATCAGCAGCCGGGGCCGGGCCGCCAGCGCCCGCGCGAGCGCCACCCGCTGCTGCTCACCGCCGGACAGCGCGGCCACGGACCGGCGTCCGGCCCCCGGCAGCCCGACCAGCTCCAGCAACTCCGCGACCCGCCCCCGCTGTTCGTCACGCGACGCGCCCCGCATCCGGGGCCCGAAGGCGACGTTGCCGGCCACGTCCCGCTGCGGGAAGAGCTGGTGGTCCTGGAACATCAGCCCGACCTCGCGCCGGTGCGCGGGTACGCCCGCCTGGTCCCGCCCGTCGAGCAGTACCCGCCCGGCGTCCAGCGGCTGGAGCCCGGCCACCGCCCGCAGCAGCGTCGACTTGCCGCTGCCGCTGGGCCCGAGCACACACACCACCTCGTGCTCGGCGACCGTCAGACCGACGGCGTCCAGCACGGCCCGCCCGCCGAGACGGACGGTGGCACCCTCAAGGCTCAGCATGCTCAGAACTCCCCGCTCCGGTCGGTGCGCAGCCGCTCAAGGACCAGCAGCGCCACCGCGCACACGATCATCAGAATCGTCGAAAGGGCCATCGCCTGCCCGTAGTTGACGTCCCCCGGCCGTCCCAGCAGCCGTGCCACGGCCACCGGCAGCGTCGGGTTGTCGGGCCGCGCGATGAACACCGTCGCCCCGAACTCCCCCAGCGACACCGCGAACGCGAACCCGGCCGCGACCAGCAGCGCCCGCCGCACCAGCGGCAGGTCCACCTCCCGCCAGACCCGCCAGGGCGACGCCCCGAGCACGGCCGCCGCCTCCCGCAGCCGTCCGTCCACCGCCCGCAGCACCGGCAGCATGGTCCGTACGACGAAGGGCACCCCGACCAGCGCCTGCGCGAGCGGCACCAGCATCCAGGACGAGCGCAGATCCAGCGGCGACTCGTCCAGCGCGATCAGGAACCCGAACCCGACGGTCACCGCCGACACCCCGAGCGGCAGCATCAGCAGCGCGTCGAAGCCGCGCACGAGACGGCCCGCGTCCCGGCGGGCCAGCGCGAAGGCGGCCAGCGAGCCGACGAGCACGGCGACGGCGGTGGCGGCGACGGCGTACTGGAGGGAGTTGCCGACGGCGTCGATCGGCGGGACGAGGAAGGTGCCGCCGTCCTCGTGCGTGAGGGCCCGGTAATAGCCGAAACCCCCGTCCACCGACCGCTGCACCAGCACGGCCAGCGGCAGCAGGATCAGTACGACGACGGTGGCCAGCACCCCGGCCAGCAGCCCCCGCTGCCCGGTGCCGCGCGGCCGGCGCGCGGTGACCGAGGCGTCCACCAGCTTCAGCGCGGTCTCCCGCCGCCGCACCGTCCAGGCGTGCACGGCGAGGATGGCGGCGACCGCGACGAACTGGACCAGCGTCAGCACGGCGGCCGTGGAGAGGTCGAAGAGCTGCGAGGTCTGCCGGTAGATCTCCACCTCCAGGGTGGAGAAGGCGGGCCCGCCGAGGATCTGCACGACACCGAAGGAGGTGAAGGTGAACAGGAACACCATCAGCGCGGCGGCGGCCACGGCGGGCGCCAGCGCCGGCAGGGTGACCCGGCGCCAGGCGCCGAACGGCGACGCGCCCAGCATCCGCGCGGCCTCCTCCTGCCGCGGGTCGAGCTGCGCCCACAGGCCGCCTACGGTGCGGACCACGACGGCGTAGTTGAAGAAGACGTGCGCGAGCAGGATGGCCCACACGGTGGTGTCCAGCCGCACCCCCCACAGGTCGTCGAGCAGCCCGCCGCGCCCGACCAGGGCCAGGAACGCCGTACCGACCACGACCGTCGGCAGCACGAACGGCACCGTCACCACCGCCCGCAGCACCTGCTTGCCCGGGAAGTCCAGCCGGGCGAAGACGTACGCGCCCGGCAGCGCGATCAGCAGGGTGAGCGCCGTGGAGGCCAGCGCCTGCCAGGTGGTGAACCACAGCACGTGGCGTACGTCGGAGGAGGCGACCACCTCGCCGATCCGGGCGAGGTGCCAGCCGGCGTCGTCCTTCAGCCCCCGGCCGACGATCGCGGCGACGGGCCAGGCGAAGAAGACGGCGAAGAACGCGACGGGCACCGCCATCAGGGCGAGCCGCGCCCCGTTCGACCGCCGCCGCACGGCTACTTCAGTACGAGCGAGGTCCACGACTTGACCCAGTCGTCCCGGTGCTCGGCGATCTTCGCCGGGGCCATGGTCTGCGGATCGGCGACGTCCGGCATGTTGTCGGTGTAGACGGCGGGCAGCTCGGCGCCGTCGACGACCGGGTTGACGAACATGTTCAGCGGCATGTCCTCCTGGAACCTCTCGCTGATCAGGAAGTCGATCAGCGCCTTGCCGCCCTCGGGGTTCTTCGCGTTGCCGAGCAGCCCCGCGAACTCGGTCTGCCGGAAGCAGGTGCCGGTCGCCACCCCCGTGGGCGCGGTCTTCGGCCGCGGATCGGCGTAGACCACCTCCACCGGCGGCGACGAGGCGTAGGAGACGACGAGCGGCCGGTCCCCGCCGGCCTTCCTGCCCCCGGCCGACCCGGAGAACTCCTCGTTGTACGCCTGCTCCCAGCCGTCGACCACCTTGACGCCGTTGGCCTTGAGCTTCTTCCAGTACCCCTGCCAGTTGTCGTCCCCGTACGCGGCGGCCGTCCCGAGCAGGAAGCCCAGCCCCGGCGAGGAGGTCCCGGCGTTCTCGGTGACGAGGAGATCCTTGTACGCGGGCTCGGTCAGGTCGGCGAAGGAGGCCGGCGGGTCGATCCCGTGCTCGTTGAAGTACGCCTTGTCGTAGTTGACGCAGATGTCGCCGTAGTCGACGGGCGTGACCCGGTGCTGCTCCCCGTCGAGCCGGTAGGCGTCGTCGATCCGGTCCAGCCCCTTCGCCTCGTACGGCTGGAACAGGCCGTTGTCGAGGGCGCGGGAGAGCAGCGTGTTGTCGACCCCGAAGAGGACGTCGCCCTGCGGGTTGTCCTTGGTCAGGATCGCCTTGTTGACGGCCTGCCCGGCGTCGCCGTCCTCCAGGACCTTCACCCGGTACCCGGACTGCTTCTCGAAGGCGGCGATGACGCTCTTGGACACGGCCCACGAGTCATGGCTGACCAGCGTCACGGTCTTCGCGTCGCCGGACGCCCCCTCGCCGGACGACGACCCGCACGCGGACAGCGTGACCAGACCGAGCCCGACGGCCAGGACCGTGGCCTTCTTGATGGTGGCCCTTTTGGTGATGCTCACTGAATTCCTCCTGGGTGGACCAGGAGAAGACGCGGCCCTGCCCGGAACCCCTCGTCGGGGGTCCCGGGCAGGGCGCAACAGCTCGAGTGATGACCGATCTCCCTACCCAGAATGACCTGGGCCAGGTTCGGAGGGTCTGCGGCCGGTGCCGCACTCTCAGCGCTGTGGCGCTCCCCTGTCGGAATATGAAGATGTGTTTTTCTGATGTCCTACGTCGATCAGGTTACCGCTCGCTCGCGGCGAGCTGGCCGCACGCCCCGTCGATCTCCTGCCCTCGGGTGTCCCTGATGGTCACCGGCACACCGTGGGCCGCGATCGCCTCCACGAACGCCTTCTCGTCCTCGGGCCGCGAGGCGGTCCACTTCGAGCCCGGCGTCGGGTTGAGCGGGATGAGATTGACGTGCACGGGCTTGCCCTTGAGCAGCCGCCCGAGCCGGTCACCCCGCCACGCCTGGTCGTTGATGTCCCGGATCAGCGCGTACTCGATCGACAGCCGGCGCCCGGACCGCGCGGCGTACTCGAACCCGGCGTCCAGCACCTCACGCACCTTCCACCGCGTGTTGACCGGCACGAGGGTGTCGCGCAGCTCGTCGTCGGGGGCGTGCAGCGAGATCGCGAGCCGGCACTTGAAGCCCTCGTCGGCGAACCGGTGGATGGCCGGCACGAGACCGACCGTCGACACGGTGATCCCGCGCTGCGACAGCCCGACCCCGTCCGGCTCCGGGTCGGTGAGCCGCCGGATGGCCCCGACCACGCGGTTGTAGTTGGCCAGCGGCTCGCCCATCCCCATGAACACGATGTTGCTGAGCCGCGCGGGCCCGCCCGGCACCTCTCCGTCCCGCAGCGCCCGCATGCCGTCCACGATCTGGTGCACGATCTCGGCGGTCGACAGGTTCCGGTCCAGCCCCGCCTGCCCGGTCGCGCAGAACGGGCAGTTCATCCCGCACCCCGCCTGCGAGCTGATGCACATGGTCACCCGGTCCGGGTACCGCATGAGCACCGACTCGACGAGCGTCCCGTCGAACAGCCGCCACAGCGTCTTGCGGGTGGTCCCCTCGTCCGTCGACAGATGCCGTACGACGGTCATCAGCTCGGGCAGCAACGCCTCCCGCAGCTTCTCCCGGGCACCGGCGGGGATGTCGGTCCACTGCTCCGGGTCGTGCGCGTACCGCGCGAAGTAGTGCTGCGACAGCTGCTTGGCCCGGAACGCCTTCTCACCGGCCGCGACGACCGCCTCCTTGCGCTCGGCGGGCGTGAGGTCGGCGAGGTGCCGCGGCGGCTTCTTGGCTCCGCGCGGGGCGACGAAAGTGAGTTCTCCGGGCTTAGGCATGGCTGTACCAGTGTCGCAGATCAACTGGCGTGCCCCGCGGCGCGCGGTGGCGCCCCCGAACCGCCGGGCAACTCGTGCAGCGCCGCCGGGAACACCACCCGCCCGACCCCGTCGGCCACCACGGCCGAACCTTCCGGCGCACGTACCGTGGCAAGCGCCCGCCAGGCGGCGAGGGTGAGGCGCGCGAGGTCCGGTATGCGCGGCGCATGGACCGCACCGCGGGAACGGCTCTGCGCGAGATTGCGCGGCTGCCAGTCGCCGGAGGTCCGCCGCCTGCGGCTGTTCAGCGGCGGGGCCGTCGCCACTTGCAGAGCATGCTCCAGCGCCAGCCCGCAGACTTCGGAGCCCATCTTCTCGACCTCCGACCGCTCGGCCGCCGGAGCCGCGGGGAGCAGCAGCGGCCAGCGGATCACCACGACCCTCTCCCACACCTCGGGCGGCACCGTGTTGGCGAGGTGATGACTCTCACCCACGGGAAGGTCACGCAGCCGACGCCCGGCCTCCTGTGTCTGCCCCACATAGCAGAGCCCCGCGCCGGAGGCGAAGACCCCGTAGAGCACCGCGCCGGCGGTGGCGGGGCTGTCCCCGTACTCCTCGGTCAGCAGGGACCCCACGCGGTGGGCGAACCGGTACCGGCGCTCCTGCCACTGCGCCAGCAGTGCGGCATCCGCCAGCAGCGTCGTCAGCGACGACCGCCAGGTGCGGTAGGCGTCCTCGTACGCCCGGCCGTCCGCCGGTCCGTGTCCCAGGAGATCGTCCACACACCGCAGGGTAGGGCAACGGCGACGGGCCCCGTCCTCCAGGAGGTACGGAGCCCGAGCGCGGCGGCGGCGGTGGTCAGCCGCTTCCGACGAAGATCACCAACAGCAGCCAGGCCACCGGCGCCGTGGGCAGCAGCGAGTCCAGGCGGTCCATGATGCCGCCGTGGCCCGGCAGCAGGGTGCCCATGTCCTTGATGCCGAGGTCGCGCTTGATCATCGACTCGCCGAGGTCGCCCAGCGTGGCGCTGACCGCGACGGCCAGGCCCAGCAGCAGGCCCTGCCACCAGGCACCGTCGTCGATCAGGAACTGCACGCACAGCGCGCCCGCGGCCATCGCGAAGGCCACCGCTCCGGCCAGGCCCTCGCGGGTCTTGCCGGGGCTGATGCGCGGCGCGAGCTTCCGCTTACCGAAGCGCCAGCCGACCGCGTAGGCGCCCGTGTCGCTGACGACCGTCAGTATCAGGAAGGTGAGCACCCGCCACGGACCGTCGTCCGCCGTCAGCATCATGGCGACGAACGTGGCCAGGAACGGCACGTAGAACGCCGCGAAGACGCCCGCCGTGACGTCCCGCAGATAGTCCTGCGGTGGCCGCGCCATCCGCCATACGAGGACGGCGAGCGCCGTCAGCGCCATGGCGACCCACGCGCCGTCGGCGCCCCACACATAGCCGGCGATCACCATCGCCGCGCCGCCGGCCGCCAGCGGGACGAGCGGCGCGTGGATGCCCTTGCGCTCGTCCAGCCGCTTGGTCAGCTCCCACAGCCCGACCACGACGGCGACGACGATCACGCCCACGAACACGGCCTTGACGAAGAACAGCGACGCGACGATCACCACACCGAGCCCGAGGGCCACCCCTATCGCCGCGCCCAGGTCGCGCCCCGCGCTCTTCTTCTGCGGTGGGGGCGCCGGCTGCGGTGCGGCGTCCTGCATGGGCTGGGGTTCCTGTCGGATCGGGGGCCCGCCCGGCCGAGCGGCCCCCCGGTCGTCATCCTGGTCTCCGCCGAAGTCGGGTACGTCGGGCACGATGGGCATGGGGCGAGTCTGCTGCGCGTACTGCGCATCGTAGGCGGGACCCGCCGGGGCAGCCCCCTGGACAGGTCCCCGCTCGGACGGCCCCCAGTACCCGGCTTGTGGCGGCGCCCCCCAGGAAGAGTCGTTCATCAGACCTCGAGCAGCTCCGCTTCCTTGTGCTTGAGGAGCTCGTCCACCTGGGCGACGTACTTCGCGGTGGTGTCGTCGAGTTCCTTCTCCGCGCGGCGGCCCTCGTCCTCGCCGACCTCGCCGTCCTTGACCAGCTTGTCGATGGCGTCCTTGGCCTTGCGGCGCACGGAGCGGATGGAGACCTTGGCGTCCTCGCCCTTGCCCCGGGCGACCTTGATGTACTCGCGGCGGCGCTCCTCGGTCAGCTCCGGGAACACCACGCGGATGATGTTGCCGTCGTTGCTCGGGTTGACGCCGAGGTCGGAGTCACGGATCGCCTGCTCGATGTTGCGCAGGGCGGTCTTGTCGAACGGCGTGACCACGGCCATCCGCGGCTCGGGCACGGAGAACGAGGCCAGCTGATTGATCGGCGTCGGCGCGCCGTAGTAGTCGGCCACGATCTTGTTGAACATCGCCGGGTGCGCACGGCCGGTGCGGATCGCGGCGAAGTCCTCCTTGGCGACCACGACGGCCTTCTCCATCTTCTCCTCGGCTTCGAGGAGGCTCTCTTCGATCACCACTTGCTCCTGCGTGTCTTGAGTAGGCCCGGCCGCTGTTCCCCGCGTGGGGCGGCGGCCGGCTGCGTCGCGTCTTCTTCCTGCACGGTTCCCGACCGGCAGGACATTGTCCATCCCCCGGCCAGGGGGTCAGGTACGGCTGTCCTGGTCCCCCACGAGCGTGCCGATCTTCTCACCCTTGACGGCGCGGGCGATATTGCCCTCCTTCAGGAGTTCGAAGACCACGATCGGGAGCTTGTTGTCACGGCAGAGCGTGACCGCCGTGGCGTCGGCGACCTTCAGGTCCCGGGTGATGACCTCGCCGTAGCCGAGGGCGTCGAACTTCACCGCGTCCGGGTTGGTCTTCGGGTCGGAGTCGTACACCCCGTCCACCCCGTTCTTGCCCATGAGCAGCGCCTCGGCGTCGATCTCCAGGGCGCGCTGGGCGGCCGTGGTGTCGGTGGAGAAGTACGGCATGCCCATACCGGCGCCGAAGATGACCACGCGGCCCTTCTCCAGGTGGCGCACGGCGCGCAGCGGGATGTAGGGCTCGGCGACCTGCCCCATGGTGATGGCGGTCTGCACGCGGCAGTCGACGCCCTCCTTCTCCAGGAAGTCCTGGAGGGCGAGGCAGTTCATCACGGTGCCGAGCATGCCCATGTAGTCGGAGCGGGCGCGATCCATGCCGCGCACCTGGAGTTCGGCGCCGCGGAAGAAGTTCCCGCCGCCGATGACGATCGCGATCTGCGCGCCGTCCCGGACGACGGCGGCGATCTCGCGCGCGATGGCGTGCACCACGTCGGGGTCGACGCCCAGGCCCCCGCCGCCGGAGAAGGCCTCCCCGGACAGCTTCAGCAGAAACCGGCCGCTCACTTTGCCGTCGTCGCTCTTCTCGGCCTTGGTGGTGGTCATGGAGATCTCGCCTCTTTACGTGGGTCACACATACGAAGGAGGCCATTGCCGGGGGGTGGGTTCATCCCTGCGCGGCAATGGCCTCCTCGTCAGATCTGCTGTCGTCCGCGACGCGCGGGTGCGCGGACGACTGCTGCCGACCCTACCGGGGCCGGGCGTCCGTCGCGGTGCGGACTCAGATGCCGACCTTGATGCGCGAGAAGCGCTTCAGGGTGACACCGGCCTCGTCCAGGACCTTCTGGACCGACTTCTTGTTGTCCAGCGCGTACGGCTGGCCGAGCAGCGTGGCGTCCTTGAAGAAGCCGTTGAGGCGACCCTCGACGATCTTCGGCAGGGCGGCCTCGGGCTTGCCCTCGGCGCGGGTGGTCTCCTCGGCGATGCGACGCTCGGACTCGACGACCTCGGCCGGCACGTCCTCCTTGGAGAGGTACTTCGGCGCGAACGCGGCGATGTGCTGGGCGACGCCCTTGGCGATCTCGGCGTTCGGCTTGTCCAGCTCGACCAGGACACCGATCTGCGGGGGCAGGTCGGGCATGGTGCGGTGCATGTAGGCGGTGACGTAGCCGTCGGTGAACTGCGCGAAGCGGTCCAGGACGATCTTCTCGCCGAGGTTGGCGTTGGCCTCGTCGACGTACGCCTGCACGGTCTTGCCGGCCTCGATCTCGGAGGCGAGCAGGGCCTCCAGGTCGGCCGGGGAGGTCTTGGCGACGTGCTCGGCGATCGCGGTGGCGACGGCCTGGAACTTGTCGCCCTTGGCGACGAAGTCCGTCTCGCACTTCAGCTCGACGAGGACGCCGGAGGAGTTGTCGTCGGCGATGATCGAGACCACGGCGCCGTTCTCGGCGGAGCGGCCCTCGCGCTTGGCGACGCCCTTCTGGCCCTTGATACGGAGCGCCTCGACGGCCTTCTCGACGCTGCCCTCGGCCTCGTCCAGCGCCTTCTTGCAGTCCATCATGCCGGCGCCCGTGAGCTCACGGAGCTTCTTGACGTCGGCGGCGGTGTAGTTCGCCATGATTCAGGAATCTCTCTCGAAGTCTGAAGATCTACGGGCCGAAACGGCGGGGGCTTCGTGGGCCCCCGCCGTCCAGAACCCGAAGGGTGTGAGGGGTCAGGCCTGCTCGGCGTCCGCGGCGGGGGCCTCGGCGGCCGGAGCCTCGGCGGCCGGGGCCTCCTCGGCGGCGGGGGCCTCGGCGGCCTCGGCGGGCTTCTCGGCCTCGGCCGGAGCCTCGTCCGCCTTCTTCTCGCCCTCGAGCAGGTCGCGCTCCCACTCGGCCAGCGGCTCGCCCGCGGCCTTCTCGCCCTTGCCCTCGGTGGCGACACCGGAGCGGGCGATGAGGCCCTCGGCGACCGCGTCGGCGATCACACGGGTGAGCAGCGTGACGGAGCGGATCGCGTCGTCGTTGCCGGGGATCTTGTAGTCGACCTCGTCGGGGTCGCAGTTGGTGTCGAGGATGGCGACGACCGGGATGTTGAGCTTCCGGGCCTCACCGACCGCGATGTGCTCCTTCTTGGTGTCCACGATCCAGACGGCGCTGGGGACCTTGGACATCTCGCGGATACCGCCGAGGGTCTTCTCCAGCTTGGCCTTCTCGCGCGAGAGCACGAGAAGCTCCTTCTTGGTCAGACCGGACGCGGCGACGTCCTCGAAGTCGATCTGCTCAAGCTCCTTGAGGCGCTGCAGACGCTTGTAGACGGTCGAGAAGTTGGTGAGCATGCCGCCCAGCCAGCGCTGGTTGACGTAGGGCATGCCGACGCGGGTGGCCTGCTCGGCGATGGCCTCCTGCGCCTGCTTCTTCGTGCCGACGAACATGACCGTGCCGCCGTGGGCGACGGTCTCCTTGACGAACTCGTAGGCGCGGTCGATGTACGACAGCGACTGGAGCAGGTCGATGATGTAGATGCCGTTGCGCTCGGTGAAGATGAAGCGCTTCATCTTCGGGTTCCAGCGACGGGTCTGGTGACCGAAGTGGACGCCGCTTTCCAGCAGCTCCCGCATCGTGACGACGGCCATGGCCGTATCTCCTTGATTTTCTCGGTTGTGCCGCGGATGCCGGACGGCTCCCGCGCCTGACGCCCGATACGCGCCGTGCCACAGAGGACCGAGGGGCGCTGACACGAGGGCTGGTGCTGTCTCGTGCCGGGGCGTGCGAAGTCGACCCGGTCACCCGGGTCGCCACCAGAAGTGTACGGGACCCGGGAGGCACCGGGTGACGCCGCTGTCCACAACCGGCGAGTAGTCCACAGCTCCGGGCGGGGGACGGACCCTTCGGGGGACGGTTCCCGCATGCGAGTGAGGCGATGGATGCGTGCGTGGGTGTGGTCACTGGCGGTGCCGGCCCTGTTCCTCGCGGGGCTCCCGGCGAAGGGCGCCGCGCCGGTGTCCGCGGTGCCGGGCGCGGTGTCCGACCCGGTGGTCCCGGCCGTCGCGCGGAACTGGCCGACCGGCGGGCGGCCCGCCGTCCTGCGGGGCTGGTCACCTCCGGCGACGCCGTACGGGCCGGGCCACCGCGGGGTGGACCTGGCGGCCGCGCCCGGGGCGGCGGTACGGGCGGTGGCGGCGGGCCGGGTGACGTTCGCCGGCCGGGTGGCGGGCCGGGGCGTGGTCTCGGTCGAGCTGGCGGGCACCGGTGAGCCGCCGCTGCGTACGACGTACGAGCCGGTACGGGCCTCGGTGGAGAAGGGTGACGTGGTGGCGGCCGGCGACCCGGTCGGCACGGTGGAGGCGCCGGGCGCCCACTGTCCGGCCGGCTGCCTGCACTGGGGCCTGCGCGCCGGCGACACCTACCTGAATCCGCTGTCCCTGCTGCCGCCGTGGCTGCTCGACGGCGGCCCGTCCCGGCTGCTGCCGGTACTGGGCGTGCCTCCACCGTGACCGGTGTGACCGGTGCCGGTCCGGGGAGCCGCGGGGGCTCGGAGTCGCGGGGGGGGGCGTCAGGGGTCCGTGCGGCGGGCCCTGCGTTCGGCGGCGGCGTGCCACCAGCCGGGCGGGGACGGCCCCACGGCCTCGGCAGAGGGCTGGTCGGGATGGAGCCCGAGGCGCCGCAGGGCGTCGGCGCGCACCTGTACGCCGAACCAGCCGTGCCAGTGCCCGTCCGGGCCGGGCCCGCAGGCCAGGTCCCAGCGGATCTCGTCCGGACCCCATGGCGACCAGTCGATCCCGCGCTCACGCAGTCAGGCGCGCACGGCCGCCCTCGGGGAGAGGCAGCCCGGCACGTTCTCGTAGGCCGCCACGGTGATCCATTCACTGCCGGGTGTGTCCATGGCGTCCATGGTGGCGGAGGACGGCGCGGGTGTCATCGGCGTTCGCCGGAGGGCGGGGAGCGGCGACAGAGGGACGGTGGGCCCCGTTCGAGTGGGCTGACCGTCCAGGACAGCTCCCGGTCCCGGCCCGGGGCCGGCTCAGCGGGGCGGCCCGGCCCGGCGGGTCAGCCCCGTACGCCCCGCAGCACCATCGACACCGCCGCGTCCGTGATCACCGTCGGGTCCTCCGCCGCGCCCAGCTCGATCCGGCGCACCGCCGCGTCGACCACGCCCTGGAGCAGCATCGCCGCCAGCCGCGGCTCCGCGTGGCCCATGTCGCCGAGCGCCTCGACGATCATCGCGACCAGTCCGCCGTGCGCCGCCCGGATCTTCTCCCGGGCCCCGGCGTCCAGCTCGCTGGCCGAGATCGCGACCACGGCCCGGTGCCGCCGGTCACCGACCAGTTCCAGTTGCTTGCGCACATACGCCTCGACCTTGGCCTCCGGCCGGTCGGCGGCGGCCATCGCGGCCTCCACCTCGGCCGCCCAGACGGGGAAGTCGACCGCGCACAGCTCCTCCACGACCGCGGCCCGCGACCGGAAGTACTCGTACACGGACGACCGCGCGAGGCCCGTCCGCTCGGCGAGGGCGGGAAAGGTCAGCGCCTCCGTCCCGCCCTCGGACAGCAGGGAGCGTGCCGCGTCCAGCAGGGCGGCACGCTGCATCGACCGGTGCTCGGCCACAGAGGCCGCTCGAATCCTTGGCACGTCGACCACTTTACGGACGCACCGCCCCGGACGGGAGACGCCGCCCCCGTCCAGCCGATCGGCGATCCACCCGGTCCCGCCGCACAGGCCGGGTCAGCGCCCGAATCCGGCCAGCTTCGCGCGCAGTTGCAGAACCGACTTGGTGTGGATCTGGCTGACCCGGCTCTCGGTGACCCCCAGCACATTGCCGATCTCGGCGAGCGTGAGCCCTTCGTAGTAGTAGAGCGTGACGACGGTCTTCTCCCGCTCCGGGAGCGTGTTGATCGCCCGCGCCAGGAACCTCCGCAGCTCGCGGTCCTCGGCCACCTCCACCGGATTGTCGGCGGCGGTGTCCTCCAGCGTGTCCATGAGGCTGAGCCGGTCCCCGCCCTCACCGCCGGCGTGCAGCAGTTCCTCCAGCGCCACCACGTTGGCCAGCGACAACTGGCTGAAGACCGCGTGCAGTTCCTCGACCGCGATGCCCATCTCGTCGGCCACCTCCCCTTCGGAAGGGGTCCGCCGCAGCCGCGCCTCCAGCGTGGCGTAGGCCCGCTCCACGCTCCGGGCCTTCTGCCGCACCGACCGCGGGATCCAGTCCAGCGCCCGCAGCTCGTCGATCATCGCGCCCCGGATCCGGGTGATCGCGTACGTCTCGAACTTGATCTCCCGGTCGAGGTCGAACTTCTCGATCGCGTCGATCAGCCCGAACACCCCGGACGACACGAAGTCCGCCTGCTCGACGTTGGGCGGCAGACCCACGCTGACCCGGCCCGCCACGTACTTCACCAGGGGTGAGTAGTGCAGGATCAGCTGCTCCCGCAGCCGTTCGTCCCCCGTCGTCTTGTACGACCGCCACAGCTCGTCGAGCGTCGAGGGGGCGGGCGGCCGCACGCTGCCACCGTCGCGGGCGGCTGGGGGGACCGCCGCCCGTCCGGGCCCGGAGGTGTGCTGGGGCATTCGTCGCCTTGTGCCGTTCTGCCGTGTTCTGGTGCCGTCTGTGGACTGTCGGTCCGCCGTCTGGATGGTGCCTGTCCGCGTGAGGATCTGTGTGAGGGTCTGTGTGAGGGCCTTCGTGAGCGTAGCGTGACTGAGCCATCGCGGTGCGCGAAGAGGGGGCTCCGGAGGGTACGCAGATACGTTCCGCTCGACGCTCTCCCGATGCATCGCGATCGCGCAGCGTGATCACTCGAATACTTCAACTGCGGGAATTCCCAAGGGCGTAGGGGTTCCCCCGGACGGCCGAACACGCTCGGTCAGCACGGGTCGCGAGCGGCGCGGGCGGAGATCATCGCCTGGCGTGTCAACTTCCAGCCGTCGTCGTGTCGTTCGACGTAACCGAGTGCTCGAAGCTCGTACAGTCTCGCGATCGCGTCGTCCTGCGAGGTCTGGGCGCGGCGCGCGATCCCGGCCGGTGACGCGGTTCCGCGCGCCGGGAGCGCCGCCAGTACCTGCCGGGCGCCGGGTTCGAGCAGATCGGTGGGGAGCACCGGGCCGCGCCGGTCCGGTGCCAGCTCACCCATGTCACCGACCAGCTCGACGATCTCGGCGGCGTCGGTGACGAGGACGGCGTCGCCGCGCAGCAGTTCGTGGACGCCGGCGGAGAGGGCGCTGGTGGCCGGTCCCGGAACCCCTATCGTGTGCCGGCCCAGGCGTCGGGCGGCCCGTGCGGTGACGAGGGAGCCGCTGCGGTGGGCGGCCTCGACGACGACCGTGCCGCGGGTCAGCGCGGCGATCACCCGGTTGCGCAGGATGAACCTGCTCGGCGTCGGATGCTCTCCGGGCGGCAGTTCCCCGGCCACCAGCCCCTGTTCCGCGATCCTTCTGATCAGCTCGGCGTGGCCGCGCGGGTAGGGCCGGTCGACCCCGCAGGCGAGGACGGCGACGGTGGCGCCGCCGGCCCCGAGGGCACCCCGGTGGGCGGCGCCGTCCACGCCGTAGGCCCCGCCGGATACCACCACCCAGCCGCGCTCGGCGAGGTCGGCGGCGAGCGTGGCCGCCATGTGCGCCCCGTACGCGGTGCAGGCGCGGGCGCCGACCAGGGCGACGGACTTCAGCGCCCACATCCGCAGGCTGGGCCGGCCGCGGACCCACAGGCCCAGGGGGCGGGCGTCCCCCAGGTCGTCGAGCTGCCCCGGCCATTCGGTCTGCCCCGGCGCGACGAACCGCACCCCCGCGGCGGCGGCGGTCGCCAGGTCCCGGCGCGGGTCGGCCCGCTCGGCCCGGGCCCGCAGCCCAGTCCAGCGCCGGTCGCTCACGCCCGGCGGCACGGGCCCTCCCCGCCGCAGCCGCCGGGCCACCTCCGGCACCCCGTACTCCCGCACCCACCGCCCGCCGCACTCGTCCCCGGGCTCGATGACCCGGGTGAGGAAAACCCGGTCCAGCAGCGTCTCGTCCCACTCCTCACGCGCACTCGCACCCTCAGCCGCGCTCATGGGCTCACTCGTCGTCATGGCCTCCCCCGCACCCATCGCCTCCCCCGTCCGCGCGGCCTCACCGGCACTCACGGCCTCGTCCACGCTCACGGCCTCGTCCACGCTCACGGCCTCACCGGCATCTACGGCCCCGCCCGCGCTCACCGCCTCAGCGGTACCTTCGGCCCCACCGGCACTCGAAGCCTCGTCCGCGTTCGCCGCCTCACCAGCGCCTACGGCCTCAGGCCCAGTCCCAGTCCCACTCCCACTCCCACTCCCACGCACAGCCTCGTCCGCCCCCGTGTCGCTCATGTCATCGCCCCGATCGCCTCGATCCGCATGGGTGTGCCGCGCGGCACGCCGGTGCGCAGGTGCAGGGCCAGGGCGACGTCCGTGGCGTCCGGCCGGTCGTGACCGGCGAGGTCGGCGACGGTCCAGGCGACGCGCAGCACCCGGTCGAGGCCGCGGGCCGTGAGGGCGCCCCGCTCCAGACCGCGCTCCGCCTCGTCCAGCGCGCCCGGCACGGCATACCAACGGCGGCGCAGCTCGCGTCCGGGGACTTCGCTGTTGGTGCGCCACGGGGTGCCGTCGAAGCGGGCCGCGGCCCGTTCCCGGGCCGACCGCACCCGGTCGGCGACCGTGGCGGTGGTCTCACCGGGTGTGCCGCACGCGGCCAGCCCGGCACGGGTGACGCGCTCCACCTCGACCCGGAGGTCGACCCGGTCCAGCAGCGGCCCGGACAGCCGGGCCTGGTAGCGGCGGATCGCGGGGGACGGGCACTCGCAGAGCTGGTCCTGTGGCGAGAAGCGCCCGCACGGACAGGGGTTGGCGGCGAGGACCATCAGGAACCTGGCGGGGAACCGCACCACGCCGGCGCTGCGCGCGATAACGACGTGGCCGCTCTCCAGCGGCTGGCGCAGGGCGTCGAGCGCCTGGCCGCTGAACTCCGGGGCCTCGTCCAGAAAAAGCACACCTCGGTGCGAGAGCGACACCGCTCCGGGCCGGGCGATGCCAGGACCGCCGCCGACGAGCGACTGCATGGTCGCGGAGTGGTGCGGTGCGCAGTAGGGCGCGGTGTCGATCAGGGGCCTGCCCGGGGGAAGCAGCCCGGCCACCGAGTGCACCGCCGTCACCTCCAGCGACTCCTGGCGGCCGAGCCCGGGCAGGATCGCGGGCAGCCGCTCGGCGAGCATGGTCTTGCCGGCGCCGGGCGGGCCCTCCAGAAACAGGTGGTGCCCGCCGGCCGCGGCGATCTCCACGGCCGTGCGCGCCGCCTGCTGCCCCACGACGTCGGCGAGGTCGTGCCCCTGGTCACACGGCACGGTCCCGAGCATTCCGGCCGCGCCCGGCGCCCGCAGCCCCGACAGCAGCGGGTCGGGACGGCCCTGCTGGTCGGGCTCCTCGTCCGGCACGGGTTCGTCGGCGAGTACGGCGATCAGCTGCCGCAGGCTGCGCACACCGAGCACGGAGACGCCGGGCACCAGGGACGCCTCGGCGGCGGCGCTCTCGGGCACCACCACCTGTTCGTACCCGGCGTCCGCGGCGGCCAGCACCGCCGGGAGGATGCCCCGCACCGGCCGTACCCGGCCGTCGAGGCCCAGCTCTCCGATCATGACGATGTCGGCGAGCACCCGGGGGTCGATCCGCTCGGCGGCGCCGAGGACGGCCGCCGCGACGGCGATGTCGAATCCGCTGCCGCTCTTGGGCACGGACGCCGGGCTCAGTCCCACCGTCAGCTTCTTCTGCGGCCACTGGACGCCCGAGTTGACCACCGCCGCCCTGACCCGGTCCCGGCTCTCCGTCAGGCTCTTGTCGGGCAGCCCGACCAGGGTGAACGCCGCGACTCCGGGTTCCAGGTCGGCCTGGACCTCGACGACCACGCCCTCGACTCCGACGAGGGCCACCGAGCACGTACGGGCGAAGGCCATCACGCCACCCCCCGCGCGTGCTCGACGACGGGTGCGCCGCGCCGCGGCAGGAGCACGCCCACCAGGTCGATACGGACACCGCCGGGCGGTGCCCCTCCGTGGGTCTGGATCCAGCGCTGGGCGAGTTCGCGCAGCCGCTCGGCTTTTTCCGGGGTCACCGCGGCCATCGGATGCTCGAACGGGCCCGCCCTGCGGGTCTTCACCTCGCAGACGACCAGGACGTCCCCGTCCCGGGCCACGATGTCGATCTCACCTGTCCTGCCGCAGCGCCAGTTGCGCTCCAGGAGCTTCATCCCGGCCTCGGCCAGCCTGCGGGCGGCGAGCGTCTCGCCGTACCTGCCCATCGCACTGCGTGCGTTCATGGTCGGCACCACCTCCGGCGCCAACCGTCACGCAGACCGGCCGATCATGTTGATCATGGTGAACTACTCACCGGTTGTGGAAAACTTCGTCACCCTTCCGGGTGAGGCACGGGTGCGTCACCCGCCCGGCAGCTCCAGATCGCTCTTGTTCAGCTCCTCGATGTTCACGTCCTTGAACGTGAGGACCCGCACCTGCTTCACGAACCGAGCCGGCCGGTACATGTCCCACACCCAGGCGTCCGCCATGGACACCTCGAAGAACACCTCTCCCTGGACCGAGTGCACCTGCATCTCGTAGTCATTGGTCAGGTAGAAGCGCCGCTCTGTCTCGATCACGTATTTGAACAGACCGACGACGTCTCGATACTCCCGATAGAGCTTCAGCTCCATCTCGGTCTCGTATTTCTCGAGGTCCTCGGCGCTCATGGCATGTTCCCCTTCAGCCGTGCGATCCCACCATTGTGCGCCAGGTCCGTGAACCGCTAGACGATTTCGGTGTCAAGGGTCACCGGCCCGGCCGGTGGACCCTCGTCGAGCAGCGTGCGCAGCAGCTCGGCGAGTCTGGTCGGGTACACCGTCTCACGGGCCCGGGCCAGTTCCCGGCACGTCCACCAGCGCGCTCCCGCCACACTGCGCCGCTCCAGCTCGGTCAGCGCGGTGGCCGCGGTCGCGGTCTGGGTGGTGCGGGCCAGGTAGTACCACTCGTCCTGGTCCCAGCGGCGGCCGGCGAACGGGAAGGAGCAGCGGCGCCGCCACAGCACCGGCCCGAGGTCGACCTCGGTGATGCCGGTCTCCTCGGCTAGCTCCCTGCGGGCCGCCTCCTCGCGGGTCTCGTCGCCCTCCACTCCGCCGCCCGGGGTGAACCACCAGTCGTCGGCCGGATCGTCCGGCTCGTGGCCGTGCAGCAGCAGGACACGGTCCTCGGGGTCCAGGAGGACGACCCGGGCCACCTTGCGCAGGCCGCCGGTGTACGTGTCGGCGGCGGGCGCCGGCGGCCCCGGTTGTGCCGCCGGGCCGGCGTGCTCCGCCTCAGCGGACACCGTCGGCCCCCGTCCGGGCGCGGGAGCGGGCCGCCCGCTGGGCCACGGGCCCGTAGGCGGCCCCGCCGAGGATCAGTACGGCCCCGGCGGCCACCGCCCCGAGGACGAGGCGCAGCGGGCCGGGCGAGGACAGGGCGCCGAGTTCCGCGAAACCGGAGGGGCGGGGCAGCATGCCGTCCAGCGGCCAGACGACGGCGTCGACCCGGGCGGCCACGGCGGAGCGTGCCACGGTGCCGCCGGCCGCGTCGGTCAGGTGGGCGGTGGAGTCCAGCGAGGTACGGCGCTCGTCGCCGAGCAGGAACAGGCGTCCCTCGGGGACGGTGACACCGGAGAAGTGGCTGCTCTCGGCCGCCGTGCCGGAGGGCAGGTACGGCTCGTCCATCTCCTTGCCGTTGACCTTCAGCTTGCCGTCCTGGCAGCAGGAGACGGTGTCCCCGCCGACCGCGACCACGCGCTTGACCATGGGGGCGTCGGCCCAGGTGGCGTCCCTGAAGACGACCACGTCACCACGGCGCACGTCGGCGCCGTCGATACGCTCGGCCAGTATCCGGTCACCGGCGCCGACGGTCGGTGTCATCGAGTCGGTGGGCACGGTGTACGGCCGGTAGACCACCGCTCCCCAGACGAACCCGCCGAGGAACAGCACCAGACCCAGCGCGACGACCACTCCGGACAGTCGCTGCCCGGTCCGGCTGCCCGCCGGGCTCGTGGTCGCGCCGCTCCCACGCGGGGCCGTGTCGGTCGTGCTCTCGCCACCCATGGATCCGCACCCTACCCGGCGGAGCGGGGGCGGTCAGCCCCGCGGATCCCCGGCACCGGGACGCTTCAGCGCGTCCCGGCGACGCCGGTCCGCCGACGCCGCCACAGGACGAACGGCACGGCTCCGGCCAGGGCCAGGCCCTGGGGCGCCACCGTCAGGGCACCGGCGGCCGACGACGCGTCGTTCAGCGCGCTCTGGTCGAAGGTGTCCGGCACCGGGAGGGTGCTCCAGTGGTTGACCGGCCAGGCGACGACGATGGCGCGGCCGATGACCTCGTCCACCGGGACCATGCCGCTGTTCTTGTCGGACTGGTTGTAGCGGGAGTCCCGCGAGTTCTGCCGGTGGTCGCCCATGACCCACAGGTAGCCCTCGGGCACCTCGACCTTGAACTGGCCGCCCTGGTCGTCGACGCTGCACGGCGTGTTGCCCGCGTAGACGTACGACGTCTCGTCCAGGGCCGTGCCGTTGACCTTGAGCGGGCCGGTGCCCTTGCACTCGACGGTGTCGCCGCCGACGCCGACGACGCGCTTGATGAGGTCCTTCTCCTCCGCGGACGGCATCAGACCGATCCAGCTGAGGAACGTCTGCAGGGCGTTGGGGTCGGCCGTCGGCTCGCCCGCCAGCCAGTCGGCCGGGTCGTGGAAGACGACGACCTCGCCGCGCTCGGGCTCGGAGCCGAACCAGGGCGTGAGCTTGTCGACCAGGACGCGGTCACCGATGGTGAGGGTGTTCTGCATCGACGCGGAGGGGATCGAGAAGGCCTGCACCAGGAAGGTCTTGATCAGCAGCGCGAGCACCAGCGCGATGCCGATCAGAAGAGGCAGTTCCTTCCAGAAGGATCGCTGCTTCTTGGCCGGTTTGGCGGACGGGGGCGGTGCGTCGCCCGGCCGCCGGCCGCCGATCCCGTTCGGGCCGCCGGGACCGTTCACACCACCGGCCGAACCGACCGGACCACCGGGCCCGTGCGGACCGCCGTCCGGACCGTCGGCACCACCAGGCGCGCTCGGCCCGCCGGGACCGTTCACCCCACCGCCGGGACCGTTCACACCACCAGGGCCGTTCGGACCACCCGGGGTGTTCACACCACCAGGGCCGCGCGAACCCACCCGGCCGTCGTCCGTCACCGCGCCGCCGCTCCCGTCCGTCCCGGCACCGCTCCCGGGGGCCTGAGCCGTGTCCGTCGCCGGGGGGGCCGCATCCACGGGGCGCCCGCGGTCCTCCTCACCACCGTGTCCGGACCGTGCGCCCACCGCCACATCCCCCACGCCAACTCCTTACTCCGTGCCGCCGCCTGCCCCTTGCACGGCGCAGGCCCACCACTCCCATAACGAGCGGGAGTTCCGCAGGGGTCGGGAGCCGGATCATCTCGTTCGAATCCTCGGGGGCCACACTATGCGACAGCCCGGGAGCGGCGGTCGTTCCGGAGGCCGCGTCGGCCACCGAGGCGAAGGTCTCCGGCTCCTCCAGGGTGCTCCAGTGCCCGACCGGCCAGGCGATCACCAGGGCACGGCCGACCACCTCGTCCTCGGAGACCGTCCCGAAGTCGGTGTCCTGGTGGTAGCGGGAGTCGGCGGAATTGGCGCGATGGTCGCCCATCACCCACAGGCGCCCCTCGGGAACGGTCACGTCGAACCGGGTGTCGGAGGGGGCGTTGCCCGGATAGAGGTAGTCGTCCTCGTCCAGAGGGACGCCGTTGACGGTGACGCGGCCCTGGGTGTCGCAGCACTTGACCCGGTCGCCGCCGACCCCGACGACCCGTTTGATCAGGTCCTTCTCGTCGTCGGACGGCAGCAGGCCGATGAAGACCAGGGCCTCCTTGACCTGCTTGACGACGACGGGGTCGTCCTTCGTGGCGGTCTGCTCGTCCTGGAGCCAGCCGCCCGGGTCCCGGAAGACCACGACGTCCCCGCGCTGCGGCTCGGAGCCGAACCAGGGCGTGAGCTTGTCGACCAGGACGCGGTCGCCGATCTGGATCGTCTGCTCCATCGAGCCCGACGGGATCACGAAGGCCTGCACCAGGAACGTCTTCAGGACCAGCGCTATCACAACGGCGACCCCGACGAGGAGCGGTATCTCCTTGACGGCGCCGCGCCGGCGGCGCCGCTTGACCTTGCGCTGGAGCTTGCGCCGCTCGGCACGGCTGCGACCGCCGCCGGACGGGCCGGCCGTACGCCGTGAGCCGGTCGGCAGCAGGTTCTCCGCGGGGCTGCTGGGCGTCCCGCGGGGTTTGCCGCGGCTACCCATCCGAGTCCCCCGCGGCGGGCACGCGCGCGTAGGCGTCGGGACGGCCCAGGCCGGTGGTGTGCCCGAAGGGCCAGACGATCCAGTCGGCGCGGCCGATCACGTCGTCCACCGGGACCATGCCGCCGCCGGGCGAGCCGAGGTGGTCGCGGGAGTCGCTGGAGTCGGCGCGGTGGTCGCCGAGGACGAAGAGGGTGCCGTCGGGCACCGCGACGTCGAAGCGGACCGTGGAGGGGCTGTCCCCGGGGTACAGGAAGGCCGATTCGTCGACCGACCGGCCGTTCACCTGGACCCTCCCCTCCTCGTCGCAGCAGACCACGTGGTCCCCTCCCACGCCGACGACCCGTTTGACGTACTCACCCGCACCGAAGGTCCCGGTGCCGTCGAACACCACGATGTCGCCCCGCTGCGGCCCGGCACCGAAACGGTACGCCAACTTGTTTACGAGGACGCGGTCGCCGATCCTCAAACCGCGCTCCATGGAACCGCTCGGAATCCGGAACGGCTGGATCACGAAGGTGGAGAGCAGCAGCAGGAACACCAGGCAGATCAGCGGGGTCAGGGTGATCCACCCGCCCGGCACCCACGCGGCGACCCCGCCCGGGTCCGCGGAGGACGACCGCGCGCCCCGGTCCGGAGAAGACGACCGCGCCCCCCGGTCCGCGGAAGACGATCGTCCGTCCGGATCCGCATCCGCAGGACCCGGCCGCCCGCCCGGGTCCGCAGGACGCGACCGTCGGCCCGGATACGCGAAACGCGACCGTCCCTCCCGGGCCTCCGGATCCGGGGGTGTCCCGGAGTCGGAAGGGCGGGAGGAGCGGTCGCGCTCCGTCGGCTGTGTTTCGCTGTCCATCGGAGCCAGATGCTATCCGGCTCCGATGTGGACCTCGAAGTGCGCTCAGCTCTCGCGCTTCTCCTTGATCTTCGCGGCCTTGCCGCGCAGCTCACGGAGGTAGTACAGCTTGGCGCGACGGACGTCACCGCGGGTCACGAGCTCGATCTTCTCGACGATCGGGGTGTGCACCGGGAAGGTGCGCTCGACGCCGACGGAGAAGGAGACCTTGCGGACCGTGAAGGTCTCGCGCACGCCGGAGCCCTGGCGGCGGATCACGACGCCCTTGAACTGCTGCACACGGGAGCGGTTGCCCTCGATGACGCGGACGTGCACGTTGACCGTGTCGCCCGGACGGAAGGCGGGGATGTCGCTGCGCAGCGACGCGGCGTCGACGGTGTCGAGCAGGTGAGACATTTCGTCTGCTTTCCTCGCTGATGCCACAGGTCATCAACGGAAACTAGGTGTTTCGATGAGTGAGCGTCGTGCGAGCCGGGCGGGCGTCGTCTCCCCCTGTGGCAGGGGCGCACGCCGGACGGGCGCACAACAGCGACCTATTCTTCCACGCCGGGCGTCCTGCGCCAAAATCGGCCGTACGGCTCCCCCGCCGGGTCCGGTTCCCAGCCCAGGATGGAGAGCATCTCCCGGTCCTTCTTGTCGAACGCCTCGGGGGCGCAGCGCTCGATCAGGTCGGGCCGGTGGGTGGTCGTGCGCTTGAGTGCCTCGTCGCGGCGCCAGCGGGCGATCTTCCCGTGGTGGCCGCTGAGCAGCACGTCGGGGATGCCGCGCCCGCGCCACACCGGCGGCTTGGTGAGGACGGGGCCCTCCAGGAGGCCGGCCATGGCTCCGGGCGCGAAGGAGTCGTCGCGGTGGGACTCCGCGTTGCCGAGGACGCCGGGCAGCAGCCGGGCCACGGCCTCGGTGACGACCAGGACGGCCGCCTCGCCGCCGGCCAGCACGTAGTCGCCGATGGACACCTCGTAGACGTCCATCCGGGTCGCGTACTCGTCGATGACGCGGCGGTCGATGCCCTCGTAGCGGGCGGGGGTGAAGACCAGCCAGGGGCGCTCGGAGAGGTGGACGGCGAGTTCCTGGGTGAAGGGCCGGCCGCTGGGCGTGGGCACGATGAGGGCGGGCGCGTGGGAGCCCGTCTCGTAGCCGTCGGCGAGCACCGTGTCCAGCGCGTCGCCCCAGGGCTCGGTCTTCATCACCATGCCGGGGCCGCCGCCGTAGGGGGTGTCGTCGACGGTGTTGTGCCGGTCGTAGGTCCAGGAGCGCAGGTCGTGGACGCGGACGTCGAGCTGTCCACGCGCGCGTGCCTTGCCGACCAGGGAGACGTTCAGGGGTTCCAGGTACTCGGGGAAGATCGTGACGACGTCGAGCCTCATCACGCCTCTTCCCCGGACGCGTCACGGGAGGAGGCGATCTCGGCCCGGTCGTCGATCAGCCCCGGCGGCGGGTCGATGACGGCCCGCTGCTCCTCCAGGTCGATCTCGGTGACGATCTCGGAGACGAACGGCACGTACACCTCGCTGCCGTCGGGCCGCTCCACCACGAAGAGGTCCTGGGTGGGCAGGTGGGAGATCTCGGTGATCCGGCCGACCTCGGTGCCGTCGGCGAGGACCACGTCGAGGTCCATCAGCTGGTGGTCGTAGTACTCGTCCTCCTCCTCGGGCAGCTCGTCCGGGTCGACCTCGGCGATGAGGAGGGTGTTGCGCAGGGCCTCGGCGCCGGTGCGGTCGGTGACGCCCTCGAAGCGCAGCAGGAGCCGGCCGCTGTGGACGCGGCCGGTGGCGATGGTGAGCGGCCCGGTGGCGGCGGGGTCGGTGGCCAGGACGGCGCCGGGCGCGAGCCGCAGCTCCGGTTCGTCGGTGCGGACCTCCACGGTGACCTCGCCCTTGATGCCATGGGCGCGGCCGATGCGAGCGACTACCAGCTGCACGGTGCTTGATCTCCTGATGTCGGATACGACTACGGGCCGGGGACGGCCCTTGAGCGGCCTTCCCCGGCCCGAGCCGGTGCTGCGTTGCGAAGCGTCAGCGGACGTGGTCCACGTCGACGAGGTCGACACGGATACCGCGGCCGCCGATGGCGCCCACGACGGTGCGCAGGGCGCGTGCGGTGCGGCCGTTGCGGCCGATCACCTTCCCGAGGTCGTCCGGGTGGACCCGGACCTCCAGCACGCGCCCGCGGCGCAGGGTGCGCGAGGCGACCTGCACATCGTCAGGGTTGTCGACGATGCCCTTCACGAGGTGCTCGAGAGCCTCCTCGAGCATGCTCAGGCCTCGGACGACGCGGACTCGGCGGCAGCCTCGTCCTTCTTGTCGGCCTTCTTCTTCTGGGTGATGGCCTCACCCTTGCCCTCGTCGTCGCCACCGAGCGCCTCGAAGGACGGACGGGCCGACTTCTCGGCGGCCACCAGCAGCGGAGCCGGGGCGGGCTCGCCCTTGAACTTCTGCCAGTCGCCGGTCTTCTTCAGGATGGCGAGCACGGGCTCCGTCGGCTGGGCGCCGACACCGAGCCAGTAGGCCACGCGCTCGGCGTCGACCTCCATCACCGACGGGTTGTACGTCGGGTGGTACTTGCCGATCTCCTCGATCGCACGGCCGTCACGGCGGGTGCGGGAGTCGGCGACGACGATGCGGTAGTGAGGCGAACGGATCTTGCCCAGACGCTTCAGCTTGATCTTGACTGCCACGGGAGTGGGTTCTCCTGGAATTGACGTGGTTGGGCACGGCGGAGATGCCGCGTGGGGTTGCGGTACCCGAGTGCCCGACGGACGCGTCAGCCGGAGGAGAGAGGGGTCCTGTGCGGCTGTCGAGTACAGCTAGCCATTGTGCCACACCCAGCGGTCCGCTTCCGGCCGAGGGTGTGGCACCGGGACGGCCGCCCTTCAGCCGGCCGCCGCGCCCACCACCTCCGGGATGCGGAACGGCTTGCCGCAGCCGCCGCAGACGATCGGGGCCTGGGCGAGGACGGACGGGACGACCCGTACGTTGCGCCCGCAGTCGCAGACCGCCTTCACCCGTACGCCGCCCCCGGAGGAGCCGTGCCGGGCGGCCGGGCCGCGGAAGGTGCGGGCGGAGTCGGTCGCGGTCGCCGCCGTGTGCGCCTTCAGGGCGCGCTGGAGGCGCTCGATCGTCGGACGGTAGCGGCGCTTGGCGTCGGGAGTGAGCGTGACCAGGGAGAAGCCGCTGCTCGGGTGCGGCTCCTCGGGGTGGTCCAGGCCCAGCTCCTCGGCGATCGCGAGAAATCTGCGGTTGTGGTAGCGGCCGGCGCGGGATGTGTCACGGACGCCACGCGCGGCGGCGATGCCGTGGACTGCCTCATGGAGCAGTCGTTCGAAGGAGAGTTCGTGCCCGCAGGCGGACGACGACTCTCCGATCAGGGACTCGGGCGCGGCAAGATCGGGCAGCTCGGGGTGGTGCCGCTGAATATCGGCCCACGCCTGCGCCAGCTCTGCGGCGAGAACAGGTGGTGTCGTGCTCACGTAATGACAACGACCCGGGGTGCCCCTGTGTTCCTATTCCGGGGCATCCCAAATATTTTGCTCGTACCCGTCAGTATACGTTGATGCGTCACGACGACGACGGGTGCGCTGATCTGCGGAGAAGCCGCACAGCTCGTACCAAGGTGGTGCGTAGTCCACCGTACGCGTCGGCGTGTAGTCCGGGTCCATGCGCCGGTGTGCGTGGGGTGTGCGCGGGCGCAAGAGACCTTTCGGCCGCCCTCGCGCCGGAAGGACTTCCCTCAGTATGCCCGGCCGATGACGGCCAAGTTACCTGGTGCGTCACGGGCGTTCGGCACCGCCCCCGTCCGGGCGGCCAGACACCCTACGGTCTCGGTCCGCCGGTCGCCGCCCGTGGACCTTGACCGGAATCGCCTCGCGGGCGTGAAGCGGAGCCACCGGTTACCGGAATGTGAAATCTCGCCACTTTCCGGGGGTTCGGGCCGAAGCGGGGCCCTCTACCACTGGACGCCACGGCGAGCCCGGAGTTTCCTGGCATACGGGGGGGGAGCGCGGGCGCGACTCACGGGGGCCATGTATTCGGAGCGATCGGGCACAGCGGCGACACTCGGCGATTGGGGCGCTTACCTATGACACCTACGCTCGTGCGGCAGAACCAGCCTCACGCGGGTGCGAAACCCCGCGTGGACCTGCGTGCACGCGCGCGTGACTGGTCCGAGATCCAGGAGCGGATGCTCGTACCGCTCTACGAGGCCGTCTACGAACGACTGGCCGTGGGACCCGGCACCCGCCTGCTCGGCCTGGGCTGCGGTTCCGGACTGGCCCTGCTGATGGCGGCCGCCCGGGGCGCCGCGGTCACCGGGGTGGACGCCGGCCGGGCCGAGCACCTGGCCCTGGCGCGCGAGCGGCTGCGGCCTCGGGCGTGGGACGCGCGGGCGTCCGGCGGCGCCCGGATCGTCGAGGGCTCGCCGCGGGAGGTGCGGCACGCGCGCGTACCGGCGTTCGGCCTGGTGACGGCGTTCGAACCCATCGGGTGCCTCGCGGGTGACGCGGAGGGCATGGTCGAGCGGCTCGCGGAGGCGACCCCGCTGGCCGAGCGCGGGGCGGCCGTGGTGCTGGTCGGCTGGGGGCCACCGGAGCGGTGTGCCACCTCGTCGGTGCTGCGGGTGGCCACCAAGCTCGCGGACCCGCTGCGCAGCCCGGGCAGCTGGCGCCCCGCCCTCCGTGACGACCTGGAGGAGGTCGCCCAGCGGGCCGGGCTGAAACCGGACGGCTCGGGCCGGGTGGCCTGCCCCTTCGGGTACGCCGACGCGGACAGCGCGCTGCGCGGCCTGCTGTCCACGGGCCTGTTCGACGCGGCGATCGGCGCCACCGACCGGGCCCAGGTGGACAAGGAGGTGACGGAGGCGCTCCATCCGCACCAGCGGCCGGACGGCACGGTGTGGATGCCGAACGTCTTCCGGTACCTGATCGCGCGCACGCGCTGAGCACCGGGCCCTGGTCTCAGCTCTTCGAGGTGTCCTTGGCCGGCCGGCTGATCCCGGCGATGCGGTAGGCGTCCGACTCGTCCAGCGTCTCGCTGGCGAGCAGCGCCTCGGCCAGCGCGTCGAGCTGTCCGCGGTGCTCGCGCAGCTTGCGGCACGCCTCCTCGTAGCAGTCGTCGACGACCCGCCGCATCTCGCCGTCGATGACGTCCAGGGTCTGGGGGGCGGCGGCCAGTCCGTACGCCTGCTGGGCGTCGTCCGGCAGGGCGGACAGCCGGCCGACCTTCTCGCTCATGCCCCAGCGGCCCACCATGCCGCGGGCGATGCGGGTGACCTGTTCCAGGTCGTTCTCGGAGCCGGTGGTGATGACGCCGTAGACGACGTGCTCGGCCGCCATGCCGCCGAGCGCGCCGATGATCCGGCCGCGCAGGTACTCCTCGGTGTACGCGTACTTGTCCGAGTCCGGCGTCGACAGCGTCACCCCGAGCGCCCGGCCGCGCGGCACGATGGTGATCTTGCGGACCGGGTCGGCGCCGGGCCGCAGCATGCCGAGGAGGGCGTGCCCGCTCTCGTGGTACGCGGTGCGCCGCCGTTCCTCCTCGGGCATCACCAGGGGGCGTTCCGCGCCGAGCTGGACCTTCTCCAGGGCGTCGGAGAGGTCGGCGCGCGTCACCCGGTCCTGCTGCCGCTTGACGGCGAGCAGGGCGGCCTCGTTGGCGAGGTTGGCCAGTTCGGCGCCGGTCATGCCCGGGGTGGTGCGGGCGACCTGTGCGAGGTCCACGTCGTCGGCGAGCGGGATCTCGCGGGTGTGGATGCGCAGGATGGCCTCGCGGCCACCGCGGTCGGGCGGGGAGACGGTGACGATCCGGTCGAAGCGGCCGGGGCGGGTCAGGGCGGGGTCGAGGATGTCGGCGCGGTTGGTGGCGGCGACGACGATCACGCCCTCGGCGCCGGAGAAGCCGTCCATCTCGGTGAGGATCTGGTTCAGTGTCTGTTCGCGCTCGTCGTGGCCGCCCGTGCCGGAGCCGCCGGCCCGGGCCCGGCCGATGGTGTCGATCTCGTCGATGAAGATGATCGACGGCGCCACCTTGCGGGCCTCCGCGAACAGCTCCCGCACCCGGGAGGCGCCCACCCCGACGATCATCTCGATGAACTCGGAGGCGGACGCCGAGAAGAACGGCACCCCGGCCTCCCCCGCCACCGCCCGCGCGAGCAGTGTCTTGCCGGTGCCGGGCGGTCCGGACAGCAGTACGCCGCGCGGCATCTTGGCGCCCATCCGGCGGTACGCGTCGGGGTTCCTCAGGAAGTCGACGACGTCGCTCAGCTCGCCCTCGACCTCGTCGATGCCGGCCACGTCCGCGAAGGTCGTGCGCTCCTGGCCCGGTTCCAGCTCGACCGGTCTGGGCGGCGCCTTGCGGCCGAGCACGCCGCCCGCGCCGCCGCCCAGGGCGCCCCGCATGCGCCGTGCGACGAACACCCACAGCACGACCAGGAGCAGCATCGGCGCCAGCGAGATCAGCAGGTTGGCGAGGGTGCTGCGGTGCTGGACGACCGGTTCGGCGGTCACGGTGACGTTGTTCTTGGTCAGATCCGACCAGAGCTGATCGTCCGCGAAGGTCGGCCGTTCGGTCTGGAACTTGGTGTACGTCCCCTCGCCCTCGGGGTTGTCCCGGGCCTTCTTCAGCTGGCCCTGGATCGCGTCGCCCTTGGCGTAGATCTTGCTGACGTTGCCCTGGTCGACCTGCTCGCTGAACTCCGTGTACGAGATGGTCGGCTCGTCGCCGCCGTCGAAGAAGGACAGCACCAGGTTGGCGATGAGATAGACGACCAGCGCGGCGAGGACCAGGTTCCACCAGCCGCCATGCAGCCGCCGCCCGCCGCCGGGAGGCTTCGGCGGCTCGGGGGGCGTGCCCTCGGTACGCCAGGGCGGCTCGGGGGCCTTGCGCGGCGGGGAGGGAGGGGTCATATCCGGACGTTACGACAGGAGGGACGCGCACGCCCGCGCGGATACGTCACTGGGGGCGCCCCTCGCGCGAGGGGCGCCCCCAGTGACGTACGACCGGGAACCGGCGACGTACCGGCCCGGCGGTCAGCCCATGAACTTCTTGAACTCGTCCGGCAGCTCGAAGTCCTGGCCGCCCTGCTGCGGCAGGCCGAGGGCGCCGCCGTTCTGCGCGGCGGCGGCGCGGCGGGCCGCCTCCTCCTGCTCCTGCTGCTTGCGCTTCATCGGGTTGCCGGAGCGCTGCTTGCCCTTGGCCTTCTTCTGCTGCTTCTTCTGCCGGCCCGGGCCGCCGCCCATGCCCGGCATCCCCGGCATGCCCGGCATGCCGCCGCCCTGGGCCATGCGGGACATCATCTTGCGGGCCTCGAAGAACCGCTCGACCAGGTTCTTCACCGCGCTGACGTCGACACCGGAACCCTTGGCGATTCGGGCCCGGCGCGAGCCGTTGATGATCGTCGGCTCCTGGCGCTCGGCCGGGGTCATCGACTTGATGATGGCGGCCGTGCGGTCGACGTCCCGCTCGTCCAGGTTGTTGATCTGGTCCTTGATCTGCCCCATGCCGGGCAGCATGCCGAGCAGCTTGCTGATGCTGCCCATCTTGCGGACCTGCTCCATCTGGGCCAGGAAGTCGTCCAGGGTGAAGTCCTGGCCCTTCTTGGACGCCAGCTTGGAGGCCATCTTCTCGGCCTCTTCCTGGCTGAACGTCTTCTCCGCCTGCTCGATCAGGGTGAGCAGGTCACCCATGTCGAGGATGCGGGAGGCCATCCGGTCCGGGTGGAAGGCGTCGAAGTCGTCCAGCTTCTCGCCGTTGGAGGCGAACATGATCGGCTTGCCGGTCACCGAGGCGATCGACAGGGCGGCGCCACCGCGCGCGTCACCGTCGAGCTTGGAGAGGACGACACCGTCGAAGCCGACGCCGTCGCGGAACGCCTCGGCGGTGTTGACGGCGTCCTGGCCGATCATCGCGTCGACGACGAAGAGGATCTCGTCGGGCGAGACCGCGTCGCGGATGTCGGCGGCCTGCTGCATCAGCTCGGCGTCGATGCCGAGGCGGCCGGCGGTGTCGACGATGACCAGGTCGTGGACCTTGGACTTGGCGAACTCGATGGAGTCCTTGGCGACCTTGACCGGGTCACCGACGCCGTTGCCCGGCTCGGGGGCGTAGACCGCGACGCCGGCCCGCTCGGCGACGACGCTGAGCTGGTTGACGGCGTTGGGGCGCTGGAGGTCGCAGGCGACCAGCAGCGGCGAGTGGCCCTGCTCCTTGAGCCAGCGGCCGAGCTTGCCCGCGAGGGTGGTCTTACCGGCACCCTGGAGACCGGCCAGCATGATCACGGTGGGCGGCTGCTTGGCGAAGCGGAGGCGGCGGGTCTCGCCGCCGAGGATCTGGACCAGTTCCTCGTTGACGATCTTGATGATCTGCTGGGCGGGATTGAGGGCCTTGGAGACCTCGGCGCCGAGCGACCTCTCCTTGACCTTCTTGATGAAGGTCCGGACGACCGGCAGGGCCACGTCCGCTTCCAGCAGCGCGATGCGGATCTCGCGGGCCGTGGCGTCGATGTCCGCCTCGGACAGCCGTCCCTTGCCGCGCAGGCTCTTGAAAGTCGCTGAGAGGCGGTCGGAGAGAGTATCGAACACGGCGGCGTAGGTCCTCGCGTCGGCGGTGGTGTGGGTCGCCCTCCAGGGTATCCGGCCCGGCAAGCAAATCGTCCCTGCCCGCTGTGGAGAGGGGGCGGGCAGCGTGAGGTCACCCCCGCAGCAGCTCCTCCAGCCTGCGCGCCACCGACACCGCCTCCTCCCCCGGCAGCGGCCCGCCCTCGGCGGCGGTCACGTAGAACGCGTCGACGGCGTTGGACCCCAGCGTGCCGGCGTGCGCGCTGCGCACCCGCACCCCCGCCCCCTCCAGCCCCCGCCCGATACGGAACAGCAGCCCCGGCGCGTCCTGGGCGCGGACCTCGATCACCGTCGCGGAGCGGGAGGCCGCCGGGGCGACCGTCACCCTCGGCGGCGGCGCGACCACGCCCCGGCGGCGCGGATAGGCCGCGTCCCGTTCGGCGAGGCGGGCGGCGATGTCCAGGGAGCCGTCCAGCGCGCGGACCAGGTCGGCGCGGAGCCGGGCGGCCTGCGGCAGCGAGCCGTACTCGGCGGCGACCCGCCAGTCGAGGAGCAGGACGGAGCCGTCGACGCCGTCCGGCAGCGACAGGGAGCGCAGTTCGGCGGTGCGGACGGTCAGCCGGTGCACGGCGAGGACGCCGGCGACGGCGGGGAGCACGCCCGCCTGGTCGGGGACGGCGATCAGGAGTTCCACACCGAGCGGCTCCTGCTCGCCCGACGCCGAGCCCGACGCCGAGCCCGACGCCGCGTCCGGCGCCCCGGCCGGTGCCTCGGTCTGCGCCCGCAGCGCCAGCACCGGGCCGCCCGTGCGGAACGCCTCCAGGGCGAGCCGCTCCTGCTCGGCGGTGGGCGCGGCGGCCTCCGGGTCCTCCAGGGGGACTCCGGACAGTACGGCGGAGACCCGTTTGACCAGGTCGGCGACGAGGGAGCCGCGCCAGGCGGACCAGGCGGCGGGGCCGGTGGCGAGGGCGTCCGCCTCGGTGAGGGCGTGCAGCAGTTCCAGCGTGCTCTGGGTGCCGACCGTCTCCGCGACCGCCCGTACGGTGGCGGGGTCGTCGAGGTCGCGCCGGGTGGCGGTCTCGATGAGCAGCAGGTGGTGGCGTACGAGGGTGGCCAGGACGGCGGCGTCGGCGTGGTCGAAGCCGATGCGGACGGCCACGTCCTTGGCGATGATCTCGCCGGCCACCGAGTGGTCGCCGGGCCAGCCCTTGCCGATGTCGTGCAGCAGGGCGGCGACCAGCAGCAGGTCGGGGCGGTGGACGCGGCGGGTGAACGAGGCGGCGCGCACCGCCGTCTCGATGAGGTGCCGGTCGACGGTCCACACGTGCACGGCGTTGCGCTGGGGGCGGCAGCGCACCCGCTCCCAGTCGGGCAGCAGCCGGGTGATCAGGCCCTCGGCCTCCAGGGCTTCCCAGACCTCGACGGTGGGGCGGCCGGAGCCGAGCAGGGTGACGAGCTGCTCGCGGGCCTCGGCGGGCCAGGGCGTGGGCAGGGGGCGCACGGTGGCGGCGAGGCGGCGTACGGCGTGCAGGGAGAGCGGGAGACCGGACTGCGCGGCGGCGGCCGCGGCGCGCAGCGGGAGGACGGGGTCGCGTTCGGGGCGTGCGGCGCGGGCGAGCACCACCTCGCCGTCCTGTTCCACGACGCCCTCGGCGAGCGGGGAACGCTCGGGCGCGGGCTTGCCGCCCCCCAGCATGGCGCGCAGCCGGGGTCTCACCGACCGCGCCCGCAGCACCCGCCCCACCTCGCGCCAGGTGACGTCACTGGCGTACGAGACGAGGCGGGCGGCCTCGTAGACCTGGCGGAGCAGGGTGTCGGCGTCGAGGAGGCCGAGTTCGGCGGCGACCTGGTCCTGTTCCTGCAGGGCCAGCCGGTCGGTGGCGCGGCCCGTCGTCAGGTGCAGGGCGTCGCGGACGTCGAGGAGGCGGCGGCGGGCGTCGGCGAGGCCCTCGCGCGGGGCGTCGGCGAGCCAGGAGGCGGCGACGGCGCGCAGGGCGGTGGCGTCGCGCAGGCCGCCGCGCGCCTCCTTCAGGTCCGGCTCCAGGAGGTACTGCAGCTCACCCTGGCGTTCGGCGCGGTCGGCGCAGAGTTCCCGGAGTTCGGGCAGGCGCCGGGGGGCCTGGTTGCGCCAGTCCGCGAGGACCGTCGTACGCAGCGCGGCGGTCAGGCCGAGGTCGCCGGCGAGGTGGCGGGCGTCGAGGAGGCCGAGGTGGACCTTGAGGTCGTCGCCGGCCGTCTTCCGCGCCTCGGCCGGTGTGCGGACCGAGTGGTCGAGGGCGAGGCCGAGGTCCCAGACCGGGTACCAGAGGCGGTCGGCGAGGGCGGCGACCGCCTTGTCGTCGTGGCCGTCGTGCAGCAGGAGCAGGTCGAGGTCGCTGCGCGGGGACAGCTCGCCGCGCCCGTACCCGCCGACCGCGACCAGCGACACGCCCCGCAGTCCCTCGGCCCCGGTGTCGAACAGGCCGGTGAGCCAGTCGTCGGTCAGCGCGGAGAGGGCGGAACGGCGCGGCGGCCCGGACCGCGCCCCCTCGGTGAGGAGGCGCAGCCGGGCCGCCGCGTAGCCGCTGGGTCCCGAGTCCTCTGTTTCGTTCGCCACATCCGTGCTCGTCACCCAGCGACTCCTGTTCGTCTGTCGTGTCAGAGCGCGTCCGGGCCGCGCTCACCGGTGCGGACCCGGACGGCCGTCTCGACGGGGACCGCCCAGACCTTGCCGTCACCGATCTTGCCGGTGCGGGCGGCCTTGACGACGACCTCGATGAGCTGTTCGGCGTCGTCGTCCTCGACCAGCACCTCGATGCGGATCTTGGGGACCAGGTCGACGGTGTACTCGGCGCCCCGGTAGACCTCGGTGTGGCCGCGCTGGCGGCCGTAGCCGCTGGCCTCGGTGACGGTCAGGCCCTGTACTCCGAAGGCCTGGAGGGCTTCCTTGATCTCGTCGAGCCGGTGCGGCTTGACGACGGCGGTGATGAGCTTCATGCGTCCACCTTCTTGCTCTCGGCGCCGACGACGGACGCGGGTACGGCCGTCGTGCGGGCGGCACCGCCTCCGGCGCCGCTGAAGTCGTATGCGGTCTCGGCGTGCTCGGCCTGGTCGACGCCGGCCACCTCGACGTCCTCCGATACCCGCATGCCGATCGTCTTGTCCAGCAGGAAGGCGAGGACCGCGGAGACGACCAGGGAGTAGGCGAGGACGCCGAAGACACCGGCGCACTGCTTCCAGAACTGGTCGAGGCCGCCGCCGTAGAAGAGGCCCGCGACGTCGGACTGGCCCTTGCCGGTGGCGAAGAAGCCGATGAGCAGGGAGCCGAGGATGCCGCCGACCATGTGGACGCCGACGACGTCGAGGGAGTCGTCGTAGCCGAACTTGTACTTGAGGCCGACGGCCATGGCGCACAGGACACCGGCGATGACGCCGACCGCGATCGCGCCGAGCGGGGAGACCGCGCCGCCCGCCGGGGTGATGGCGACCAGGCCGGAGACCGCGCCGGAGGCGGCGCCCAGCGTGGTGAAGGCGCCGTGGCGGATCTTCTCGTAGGCGAGCCAGCCGAGGACGGCGGCGCCGGTGGCGACCTGGGTGTTGACGAACATCAGCGCGCCGACGCCGTCGTCGTTGCCGAGCCAGGAGCCGGCGTTGAAGCCGAACCAGCCGAACCACAGCAGACCGGCGCCGAGCATGACCAGCGGCAGGTTGTGCGGGCGCATCGGGTCCTTCTTGAAGCCGACCCGCTTGCCGATGACGAGGATGACGCCGAGCGCCGCGGCACCGGCGTTGATGTGCACGGCCGTACCGCCGGCGAAGTCGATCACGCCCAGTTCGAAGGCCCAGCCGCCCGCGCCCCAGACCCAGTGGGCGACCGGGAAGTACACGATCGTGGCCCACAGGGCGATGAACAGCGCCCACGCCGTGAACTTCACGCGGTCCGCGAGGGCGCCGCTGATCAGGGCGGGGGTGAGGACGGCGAACATCAGCTGGAAGACCAGGAAGACGAAGACCGGGATGGTGTAGCCGTCCCACAGCTCGGTCAGGCCGATGTCGCTCAGGCCCACCCAGTCGGAGTTCCAGCCGATGACCGAGCCGGAGTCCGTGCCGAACGCCATGGAGAACCCGTACAGCACCCACAGGACGGTGACGATGCCGAGGCTGATGAAGCTCATCATCAGCATGTTCAGCGTGCTCTTGACCCGGACCATGCCCCCGTAGAAGAAGGCCAGGCCGGGGGTCATGAGCATCACCAGGGCGGAACAGATGAGCATGAACCCTGTGTTGGCGGCAGAGAGCGTCGGCGCCTCTGCGGCAAGGGTGATGGCTGGTGCCATCGGCGTCTCCTCGTCGTTGGTACGGCCCCGTGCGGGCGGAAGCCTGAGCGGGCTGCGGGGTGGGCCGGTCAGGGGGCTTCTGATGGATATCCGCGGAAGAAGGAGCGGCGTGCGGCGAGAGTGCGTGCCGGGCGTCGCGACGCCGCGGAGATCCATCAGCAGCCCCCACGCGCCATGAGACTGGCGCAGCGCGGTTTCGTTGGGCGCCCCTCGTTGTTTCGCCGCCGTGACGAAGACACCGTGCGTGTTACGCGTCGATGAACTGCCTGATCTCGGTACGGGCGATCGTTATCGTGGCGCAACCTGCGCGGACCGGCCGCGGTCGGCCCTCCGGTGACCTGGCGTGGGGGGAGCCGAGTCGGGCAGTTCGGGAGGGCCGGCCGCGGCCGGGGTTCGTGGGATTCGCGGGGGGTCAGACCGCCTCGGCGGTCTCCGGGAGTTCTCTGGCGAGCAGTTCGGTGAGGTCGACGACGTCGGCCAGATCGCCGAAGTCGCGTACGGCCGTGTCGACGGTCTTGCGGATACGGGTGTTGACGCGTTCGGAGCGGACCTTCTTGGCGATCCCGATGGCGTCGGTGGCGAGGGCGGCGCCCTGCTCGGGCTCGCGGCGCAGCAGGTGCACGGTGGCCAGGCCGATCAGGTTGAGCGCGTAGGACCGCTGGTGCTCGTCGTCCTCGGCGAAGAGGCTGACGGCCCGCTTCATCAGGGGTTCGGCCAGTGAGGCGTAGGCGGGGCTGCGGCCGGCGACGTAGGCGAGGTCGCGGAAGGAGTGGCTGTTCTCGCCGTGCAGTTCGGCCGCGGAGAAGAAGCGGATCCAGTCCGGGTCCGGCTCGTCCCACTCGTCGGCGTCCGCGAAGATGTCCTCGGCCATCCGCACGGCCCGCTGGGTGCGTCCGGGCTGCCCCATGTTGGCGTAGGCGCGGGCCTCCATCGCATACAGCATGGACTGGGTGCGCGGGCTCGCGCAGTCCCGGCTGCCGTACTGGGCGAGGTGGATCAGCTCCAGGGCGTCGTCGGGCCGGCCGAGGTGGATCATCTGGCGGCTCATGCTGGACAGGATGTAGGAGCCGAGCGGCCGGTCCCCCGCCTCCTTGGCGGCGTGCAGCGCGAGCACGAAGTACTTCTGCGCGGTGGGCTGGAGCCCGACGTCGTACGACATCCAGCCGGCCAGCTCGGCCAGCTCGGCGGCGACCTTGAACAGCTTGACCCGGGTGGCCTCCGGCTGGGGTTCCTGGAGGAGGTCGGTCACCTCGTGCAGCTGGCCGACGACCGCCTTGCGGCGCAGGCCGCCGCCGCACTGGGCGTCCCACCGCCGGAACATCACGGTGGTGGTCTCCAGCAGGTCCAGCTCGGGCTTGGACAGCCGGCCCCGCGCGCGCCCGGCGGGCACCGGCTCGGGCTCCGGCGAGGTGGCCGGGGGCGTGGGCACGAGCCAGCGCTGCATGGGTTCGATGAGGGACGGGCCCGCGGAGAGGGCCAGCGAGGTCCCGAGGAAGCCGCGCCGCGCCAGCATCAGGTCGCTGCGCGAGAACTCGCTGAGCAGGGCCACGGTCTGCGGGCCCGTCCAGGGCAGGTCGACGCCGGTCGCGGAGGGTGTCGGGCGGCCGGTGCGCAGGCCCAGGTCCTCGACGGAGACGACGACGCCGAAGCGCTCGGAGAACAGCTCCGAGAGGATCTTCGGGATCGGCTCGCGGGGGTTCTCGCCGTCCAGCCAGCGGCGCACGCGGGAGGTGTCGGTGGAGATGTGTTTGGCGCCCAGCCGGCGGGCCTGGCGGTTGACCTGACGGGCCAGCTCGCCCTTGGACCAGCCGCTGCGCACGAACCACGAGGTGAGCAACTCGTTGGGACGCTTGTCGGCGTGCCCGGGGTGTTCAGCGTCCCCAGCGCTCGTTCCGCCGCCACCGTTGCCGCTCACTGGAACGCCCCCATCCCTCAAGACCACCTGTCGCCGAGTGCGCCAAGCCCTATCAGGATGCCGGTGTTCGGACCGTCCGTCCCAGGGTTGTCACTCTTCGAACGGAAAGCCGAGTTGCCTCCGGCATACCCACGTGCGCATGTGCCCCCCAGACGCCGTGCACACAAAGTAATTCCACGATCACGCGTACGGCCAGGGCGCTTCCGCAAACGCCACCATTCGCCACCCCTTCGAATGAACTCGCGGCGCGGACCCCGCGATTCACTTGACTTCAGCCACTCGGGAGTGGGTGCAACGGAGCACGACAGGGGCGTGCGTCGCCGGGTGCACCACCCGGGGTGCTTCCAGGCGCCGTCTGAAACGCTCGGCACTGGGGAGGTGGGAACAGAGAGTCACCGCGCGCACCCACTTCGTAACCATCGGTGCGCCGAACCCGTTGGAGGGGGCATGGGCTTCACGATCGGCAGCAGTCGGGGGATTCGCGACCTCCGGACCGCCGCGCGGCGCCGCGGCCGCCCGTCGGAGTGCACGGCCGTGGCCGAGTTCACCGGCCTGTGGGGGTGGGACGCGGTGCCGGGGGCGCGGGCCGCCGGGGGCGCCTGCTCCTGCGGCCGCGCCGACTGCCCGGCGCCGGGCGCGCACCCGCTGGACTTCGCGCCCGAGGTGCCCGCCGGATCGACGCTGGACGAGGTGAGCGAGGCGTGGGCGCGGTTCCCGGGTGCCTCGGTGATGCTGCCGGTCGGCCGGACGTTCGACGTGATCGAGGTGGCCGAGCCCGCGGGCTGCCGGGCGCTGACCCGGCTGGAGCGCATGGGGCTGCCGGTCGGCCCGGTCACGGCGACCCCGCAGGGCCGCGCCCACTTCTTCGTCGCCCCCGGCGCCGCCGCCGAGCTGCCCGGGCTGCTCTACCGGATGGGCTGGGACGCGCCCTCCGCCCTCGATCTGCGCGGCCTCGGCCGGGGCGCGCACATCACCGCCCCGCCCTCCGACCGCGGCGGCCGGGGCCCGGTGCGGTGGCTGCGCCCGCCGGCCCTGGACTCGGCGACCCGGCCACCGGAGGCGCGGCTGCTGCTGGGGACCCTGGCGTACGTGGCGCATCGGTCCCGGGGGTAGCGGCGGCGGTCGCCCGGGGCGTACCGGGCATACCAGGTGTGCTGGCCGTACCGGCCCCTGACGCCCGGAAGCGCCCGTACGCCCGGAAGCGCCCGTCCCCCGAGGGGGCGGGCGCTTCCGGTGCGGGCCGAGGAACCGGTTCAGTCACCGATCAGCGCGTCCACGAACGCCTCCGGCTCGAACGGCGCCAGGTCGTCCGGGCCCTCGCCCAGGCCGATCAGCTTGACCGGCACGCCCAGCTCGCGCTGGACGGCGACCACGATGCCGCCCTTGGCCGTGCCGTCCAGCTTGGTGAGCACGATGCCGGTGATGTCGACGACCTCGGCGAAGACCCGGGCCTGGATCAGACCGTTCTGGCCGGTGGTGGCGTCGAGCACGAGCAGTACCTCGTCGAGCGGGGCGTGCTTCTCCACCACCCGCTTGACCTTGCCCAGCTCGTCCATGAGGCCGGTCTTGGTGTGCAGCCGGCCCGCCGTGTCGATGAGGACGACATCGGAGCCGATCTCCTTGCCCTCCTTGACCGCGTCGAAGGCGACGGAGGCCGGGTCGCCGCCCTCGGGGCCGCGCACGGTGTGGGCACCGACCCGCTCGCCCCAGGTCTGGAGCTGGTCGGCGGCGGCGGCCCGGAAGGTGTCGGCGGCGCCCAGCACGACGCTGCGGCCGTCGGCGACCAGGACCCGGGCGAGCTTGCCGGTGGTGGTGGTCTTGCCGGTGCCGTTGACGCCGACGACCATCACGATGCCGGGCTTGCCGGAGGGGGGCTCGGTCTTGACCGCGCGGTCCATCCCGGGGCCGACCAGGGTGATCAGCTCCTCGCGCAGCAGCCCCCTCAGTTCCTCGGGGGTGCGGGTGCCGAGGACGCGGACGCGCTCGCGCAGCCGCTCGACCAGTTCCTGGGTGGGCTGCACGCCGACGTCGGCGGTGAGCAGCGTGTCCTCGATCTCCTCCCAGGTGTCCTCGTCGAGGTGTTCGCGGGAGAGCAGCGTGAGCAGGCCCTTGCCGAGCGCGCTCTGCGAACGGGAGAGGCGGGAACGGAGCCGGACCAGCCGGCCGGCGGTGGGCTCGGGGACCTCCAGCTGAGGTACTTCGAGCTCTTCGACGAAGGGCGGCTCGGCGAGGGTGGCGCCGCTGCCGCTCGGGAGGTCGACCTCCTCTATCGTCCGGCGCGTTTCGTCGCGCGGTGTCTCGGCCTCTTCGCCGACGTGCGGCTCGGCCGGAGGGGCGGTGATGTCGGGCGCGGCGGGCGGTGGCTTCGGCAGCGGCTTCTTACGGCGGCTGCCGACGACCAGCCCGCCGATCGCGCCGATCACGACCACGGCGATGACTACAGCAAGGATGACGATGTCCATAACGGCTCCAGTATCAGTCATGGCCCCTGTCGGTCAGGGCCCCGCGGCACACCCGTCTTGGCACTTCCTCCAAGGGACAAAGGTCACTGGTGGGGCGTGATGGGAGCAAAGTACGATGGCGGGGCTCGCAGCGACGCGCGTAGATCACCCGACCGCCGCCCGTCCCTCCCCCACGAGGCACGGGCCCCTTGAGGCACGGACACCCCCACATGAGCGAAACCGCCGCCGCGACCGACGGCGCCCACGGCCTGGAGACCCGCGGCATCGAGCAGGTGCCCGATCACGAACGCACGGCCCGCGTCCGCGGCCTCTTCCCGACCTGGGTCGGCGCCAACATCAGCGTGCTGCTGCTCACGATGGGCGCGAGCCTGGTCGTGGCGTACCGGCTCGGCTTCTGGCAGGCGGTGGTCGTCGCGGTGTGCGCGCCCGTCGTCTCGTACGGACTGGTCGGGCTGGTCGGCATCGCCGGCAAGCGCGGCGGGGCGCCCGGGATGGCGCTGTCCCGGGCGGTGTTCGGGCAGCGGGGCAATCTGCTGCCCGGTGCGCTGATCTGGGTGGCCCGCTGGGGCTGGGAGACGATCAACGCGGTGACCGGCGCGTACGCGCTGCTCACGGTGCTGGACATCCTGTTCGGTGTGCGGGCCAACGCCCTGCTGGACATGGTGACGCTGCTGGCCTTCGTGATCGCCACGTTCGCGATCTCGGGGCTCGGCATCAACGCCGTGCAGCGGTGCAACAAGTACGCGGCCTACCTCTTCGGCGCCTTCTCGGTGCTGGTGCTCGGCTATCTGGTCGCGGAGACCGACTGGTCGGCGGTCTTCGGCCGGCCCGCCGGGTCGGTGGCCGCGATGATCACGGGGATCGGTCTGATCGCGGCGGGCGGTGTCAGCTGGATCCCGTCCGCCCCGGACTTCACGCGCTACCTGCCGCGTACCGCGTCCGCGAAGGGGATCGTGGGCGTGACGGTCGGCGGTGCCGGGATCGTCGTACTCCCGATGGTGCTGATGGGCGCGGTCATGGCGGTCTCCACGCCGGACCTGGCCTCGACGGCCGACCCGGTCTCCTTCCTCGGGGAGATCCTGCCGACCTGGATCGCGGTGCCGTACCTGCTGATCGCGCTGATCGGCATGCTGCTGATCAACGCCATGTCGATGTACTCGGCGGGGTTCACCGCGCAGACCCTCGGCTTCAAGGTGCCGCGTCACTGGGCGGTCTCGGTGAACGCGGTGATCTCCCTGGTCTTCGGCAGCGTGCTGATGCTGGCGGCGACCAGCTTCCTGGGCTCCTTCACCGCGTTCCTGTCGCTGCTGGCGGTCGCCTTCTCGGCGTGGGTCGGCGTCTTCGGCGCGGACATGCTGCGCCGGCGGGAGTACGACGGCGCGGCCCTCGCCGACACGGGGCGCACCAGCGCGTACTGGTACCGGGGCGGCTTCTCCCCCGCCGCGGTGACCGCGTGGGCCACGGGTCTGGCGACGGGCCTGATGTTCACCACGTCGGACTGGTTCACCGGCCCGCTGGCCGGCAACAACGTCGTCGGCGAGTACGGGCTCGGCTGGGTCGCCACCATCGTGGTCTCCGCCCTGCTGTACGTGGTACTGCCCAAGCCGGCGGTGACGGTTCCGGCGGAGCGGGGCGGGGAGCCGCAGCCGCTGGCGCTGTGAGGCGCGGACAGCCGGCGGCTCGCGTTCCGTTCTGAGGGGCCCGGACCGGCTCGGCCGGGGCCCGGTGCGGGCGCCACTGTCGGCCGGCCGCTGGTCGGCGTCCGTCCGCCCCGCCGTCTCCCGCCGCGGCTCCGCTTGGGCCGGCCGGTCGCGCAGCGCCGCCGTGACCGCCTGGCAGGAGCCGCCGCCGAGCACCGGCCGCAGCGGGGCCGGCTCCACGGCCGCGCTCTCGATGACCCGCGCCGCGGTCTTCGCCGGGTCGCCGGGCAACGGGACGGGGGGCGGGGGTGTTCCGGAAGGCCCGCACCCTCGCGGCCGGCGGTGCCCTCGCGGGCGGGCGACGGGTCGCTCAGCCGCAGACTGCTGCCCGCGGAGAAGGTGCGCGCGCCACCCGGCTCGGCGATCGTCACACCGGTACCGAAGGGGGCGACTTCACCGGCGAGCGCCTCTGCGAAGCCCTCGACACCCCACTGGCCCGCGTGGCGGAGCGAAGCCCCGGGGTGCGTCCGTAGCCGGTGTCGGCCACCACCACGTCGGTCGGCCGAGGGCGGCGAGGGCGGCGTCCGCCACCTCCCGTACCCGCGTCGGATCGGTGACGTCGAGGGAACGACGCGCGGGCGGGCGAGGAGGCAGAAGACGTACTGCCCCGGTCCGACGCGCGGACCGGGGCAGTACGTCTTTCACGGGTGTCGAGGAGCGGGGCAGCGGGGACTTGGCCCGGCTCCTCGAGTCGAGGGGCCTCGGAGCGAGGCTCAGCCCATCTCCTCCAGCGCCTTGCCCTTCGTCTCCTTGACGAACTTCAGGACGAACGGGATGGAGAGCGCGGCGAAGATCGTGTAGATCACGTAGGTACCGGAGAGGTTCCACTCGGCCAGCGACGGGAAGCTCGCGGTGATGGCCCAGTTGGCGATCCACTGCGCGGCGGCGGCGACGCCGAGGGCGGCGGCACGGAGCCGGTTCGGGAACATCTCGCCGAGGAAGACCCACACGACCACGCCCCACGACAGGGCGAAGAAGAGCACGAACATGTGGGCGGCGATCAGCGCGACCCAGCCCTGGGTGGCCGGGAGCTTGCCGTCGACCAGGTGGGCGGAGAACGCCCAGGCCTCCAGCGCCAGGCCGATGACCATGCCGACCGAGCCGATGATGGCGAGCGGCTTGCGGCCGACGCGGTCCACGAAGATCATCGCGATCACGGTGCCGACGATGTTGATGATCGACGTCGTGAAGGAGTAGAAGAAGGAGTCCGTCGGGTCGACGCCGACCGACTGCCACAGCGTCGAGGAGTAGTAGAACGCGACGTTGATGCCGACGAACTGCTGGAAGACGGAGAGTCCGATGCCGATCCAGACGATCGGCTTGAAGAAGAAGCTGCCGCCGAGGAGTTCCTTGAAGCTGGCCTTCTCCTCGCGGTGCATGCCCGTCTCGATCTCGGCGACGCGGGCGTCGAGGTCGACGTTCTTGCCCTCGACCTCTTCGAGGATCTGGCGGGCCTTGTCGTGCTTGCCGACCGAGATCAGGAAGCGCGGGGACTCGGGGATGGCGAAGGACAGCAGGCCGTACAGGACGGCCGGGACGACCATGACGCCGAGCATGACCTGCCAGGCCTCCAGGCCCATCAGCTCACCGCGCTGGTCGCCGCCGGCGGCGTTCAGCAGACCCCAGTTGACCAGCTGCGACACCGCGATGCCGACGACGATCGCGGCCTGCTGGAAGGAGCCGAGCCGGCCGCGGTAGGCGGGCGGGGAGACCTCGGCGATGTAGGCGGGGCCGATCACCGAGGCCATGCCGATGGCGAAGCCGCCGATGACCCGCCACATGGCCAGGTCCCACAGCGCGAAGGGCAGGGCCGAGCCGATGGCGCTGACGGTGAACAGGATCGCGGCGATCTGCATGCAGCGGATACGGCCGATGCGGTCGGCGATGCGGCCGGCGGTGGCGGCGCCGATGGCGCAGCCGATCAGCGCGATCGCGATGACCTGGGCCAGCAGCGCGGAACCGACGTCGTAGCGGTGCCGGATGGCCTCGACGGCGCCGTTGATCACGGAACTGTCGTAGCCGAAGAGGAAACCGCCCATCGCGGCCGCCGCCGCGATGAAGATGACGTGCCCGAGATGATCGGGGTGAGCCGTTCTGGCTCCTGACTTGGGTGCCTCAGCAGTGCTGGTCACGTGTACTCCTCGGGCCACCGGCAACGCTGCCGGGGTGGATCTCCCTTCGAGGACCGCCTGAAGGTTCCTGAAGGTAAAAGCAACGTTGCAGAGACTATGCCTTCAAGTTTCGAAGTCAATAGGGTGAAAGGTGTGAGCTGCGAGACGTTTTGCGCGCGAGAAGCACAGAAGGAGTACGAGATACACCTAGGAAGAGTGATCCTTCTGTGTTCAAGTCTTGAAGTTGATCTACCTGTCAACGCAGTCGCTGGCTGATGACCTTGGACACCCCGTCGCCCTGCATGGACACGCCGTACAGCGCGTCCGCGACCTCCATGGTCCGCTTCTGGTGCGTGATCACGATCAGCTGCGACGCCTCCTGCAGCTCCTGCATGATCCGGATCAGCCGTTGCAGGTTGGTGTCGTCCAGCGCCGCCTCGACCTCGTCCATCACGTAGAACGGACTCGGCCGCGCCTTGAAGATCGACACCAGCAGCGCCACCGCGGTCAGCGACCGCTCCCCACCGGACAGCAGCGACAGCCGCTTGACCTTCTTGCCCGGCGGCCGGGCCTCGACGTCCACGCCCGTGGTGAGCATGTTGCCGGGGTCGGTCAGCACCAGCCGCCCCTCCCCGCCGGGGAACAGCCGGCCGAACACGCCCTCGAACTCACGGGCGGTGTCCCGGAACGCCTCGCCGAAGACCTGCTCGACGCGCTCGTCGACCTCCCTGACCACCTGGAGCAGATCGGCGCGGGTCTTCTTCAGGTCCTCCAGCTGCTCGCTGAGGAACTGGTGCCGCTCCTCCAGCGCCGCGAACTCCTCCAGCGCCAGCGGATTGACCTTGCCGAGCTGCTGGTAGGCGCGCTCGGCGGCCTTCAGCCGCTTCTCCTGCTCGTCCCGCCGGTACGGCCGGGGCCGGTTGCGCGGGTGGTCGGGATCGTCGGGGAGTTCCTCGCCCTGGGCGGGGGGCGAGGGCGGCACCGGCTGGTGCGGGCCGTACTCGTCCACCAGTGCCGTCGGTTCCACACCGAGCTCCTCCAGCGCCTTGGTCTCCAGCTGCTCGATCCGCAGCCGTTTCTCGGCGCCGAGTACCTCGCCCCGGTGAACTGAATCCGTGAGCTTGTCCAGCTCGGCCTTGAGGTCACGCCCCTCGGTGCGGGCCGCGGCCAGCTCCTGTTCCCGCCGGGCCTTGGCGGCCTCGGCGGCGGTGCGCTCCGCGTCGGCGCGGGTGAGGGAGACCTCGACGTGCGCCAGCAACTGGCGGGCGCCCGAGGCGACGGCCCCCGCGACCGACGCCTCGTGGCGCAGCCGGGCCCGCCGCTGCTCGGCACGCGCGCGTGCCTCGCGTTCGGCGCGGGCGGCGCGGTCCAGCGAGTCGGCGCGTCCGGCCAGCCCCTTGACCCGTTCCTCGTGCGTACGGGCCTGGAGGCGGGCCTCCATCTCGGTCTGCCGGGCGTTGGCCCCGTCGGCGGCGAGCCGGTCGCGCCGCGAGGTGTCCGGTTCCTCCTCGGCCGGCAGTTCCTCGGCCACGGCGAGCCGCTCGGCCAGTTCCTCGACGTCCATGAGCGCCTTGTCCAGCGCCTCCCGCGCCCGGCCGGCCGCGGCGGCGGCCCGCTCGGCCTCACCGGAGGCGCCCCGGGCCTGCCCGGCGAGCCGGCCGAGCCGCTGGGCGACGGCCGACTTCTCCCGGTCGGCGGCCCGGCGCCGCTCCCCCAGCTCCTCCACCAGCGCCGCGCACTCCCGGCGCCGCTCCCCGGCGGCTTCCTTCGCCGCGGCCAGTTCCTCGCACCGTACGGCCAGCTCCGCCAGCTCGGCGGCGGCCTCGTCGACGGACGCCTGTACTTCGATCAGGCTGGGCGCCCCGGCCGAGCCGCCCTGCGCGAGGTGCGCGCCGAGCAGGTCGCCCTCCGCGGTCACGGCGGTCAGCTCCGGCCGCTCGTACACCAGTTCCTCGGCGTCCTCCAGGGTGCCCACGACGACGATCCCGCGCAGCAGCCGCCGTACGGCGGGCATCAGTTCACCGGGCCCGCGCACCAGGTCGGCGGCGTACGGCGGCCCGTCCCCGCGGGGTTCGTCCGGTACGTCGCCGGCGGCGCCGCCGATCAGCAGCGCGGCCCGCCCGGCGTCCTGCTTGCGCAGCAGGCGGAGGGCGTCGGCGGCGGCGGACGGGGTGGTCACGGCGAGGGCGTCGGCGGCGGCGCCGAAGGCCGCGGCGAGCGGGACCTCGTGGCCCGGCGTGACGGTGAGCAGTCCGGCGGCCGGGCCGAGCAGCCCGGTCAGCCGGTCCCGCGCGGCGAGCAGCGCGCCCGTGCCGTCCTTGCGGCGCAGGCCGAGGGCGAGGGCGTCGTGCCGGGCCTGGGTGGCGGCCCGGGAGCGTTCCGCCTCGGTGGCCGCCTCCCGGGCGGCGGTGAGGGCGGCCTCGGCCTCGGCGAGCCGCCGCCCCGCGGCCTCGTGCCGCTCGGCGAGTTCGTGGTCGTCGGCGTCGAGACCGTCGACCTCGGCCTTCAGCGTCTCGTACTCCTCCTGGGCGGCGACGGCGCGCTCCTGGGACTCGTCGCGGGCGGCGGTCAGGCGCTCTGTCTCCGACTGCGCGGCGGCGGCGCGGGAGCGGGCGGCGCCGACCTGGCCGCTGAGCCGGGCGAGTCCCTCGCGGCGGTCGGCGATGGCACGGGCGGCGTCCTTGAGGCGGCGCTCCTCCTCGGCCAGCTCGCGTTCGAGTTCGGCGCGGTGGGCGACGGTGTCCTCCAGGGCGCGCCGGGCCGCTTCCAGGGCGGCCTCCAGCTCGGCCTCCTGCTCGCGGACCCGGGCGGCCTCGCGCTCCAGGTCCTCGGGGTCGCGGCCCCGGCGTTCCTCGGGGGGCGCGGAGGTGGCGCTCTTCACCCGTGCCTCGGCCAGCGAGACCGTGCCGCGCACCCGTTCGGCCAGCTGGGACAGCTCGTACCAGGTCTGCTGGGCGCGCTGGAGCCGCGGGGTGAGCCCGCGCACCTCGTCCTCCAGGAGCGCCTCGCGGCGCAGCGCCCGGCCCAGGTCCCGCTCGGCGGCCTCCTTGCGTTCCTTGAGGGCGGCCTCGTCGGCGGTCTCGGCCGCCAGCGCCTCCCGCAGCCGTACGAGGTCGTCGGCGAGGAGCCGGAGGCGGGCGTCGCGCAGGTCGGCCTGGATGACGGCGGCCCGCCGTGCGACCGCCGCCTGCCGGCCCAGGGGTTTGAGCTGGCGGCGCAGCTCGTCGGTGAGGTCCTGGACGCGGGCGAGGTTGGCCTTCATCGCCTCCAGCTTCCGCAGCGCCTTCTCCTTGCGCTTGCGGTGCTTGAGGACGCCGGCCGCCTCCTCGATGAAGGCGCGGCGGCCCATGGGGTCGGCGTGCAGCACGGAGTCGAGCTGGCCCTGGCCGACGATGACGTGCATCTCCCGGCCGATGCCGGAGTCGGAGAGCAGTTCCTGGATGTCGAGCAGCCGACAGGTCTCGCCGTTGATCTGGTACTCGCTGCCGCCGTTGCGGAACATGATCCGCGTGATGGTGACCTCGGCGTACTCGATGGGCAGCGCCCCGTCGGAGTTGTCGATGGTCAGCGAGACCTCGGCGCGGCCCAGAGGCGGGCGGCCGGTGGTGCCGGCGAAGATGACGTCCTCCATCTTGCCGCCGCGCAGCGACTTGGCGCCCTGCTCGCCCATGACCCAGCTGAGCGCGTCCACGACGTTGGACTTGCCCGAGCCGTTCGGTCCGACGACGCAGGTGATGCCCGGCTCGAACCGGAGCGTGGTCGCCGAGGCGAACGACTTGAACCCGCGCAGGGTCAGGGCCTTCAGGTGCACGCCGCCGGACTCTACCTTCCGGTGGGGTCTCACTCCATGAACGCTTGGACCCCTGCGGTTTCACCGTTGAACGTGCAGGGCACATCAGACGTTAAAGAAGCCGAGGGGCCTTGCGGGGGAGGCAAAGAAGAAGGGACGCCGAAGCGTCCCTTGCAATGCTGAGCAACCGAGCGGCTGTACGGGCAGCCCGACCACTGCTGGTGCTGTGCGTGGAGCGTCGCAGTGATCAGGTCAGCGCAGGCTCCGCCTGGTGTGCGTCAACGCTCTCCATGATCCTGTCGTGAGAAGCGGCAGCCGCCAGCGCGTCCTTCTCCGCCTGGATCCGTACGAGCTCGGATTCCAGGTCCTGGACGCGCTGCTGGAGCCGTCGCATCTCGGCGAGGAGTCGCGGGTCGGAGCCGCCGACGTAACCGAGAAGCGCCTTTGCCATGATGGATGGTCCTCCACAATGAGTGACCGACCGATGCGGTGTGGGTCGTGAGGGATTCGCACCCGCGGTGCTTGGCACTTTGGAGTTTTCGCTGCCGTTCAACCATGCCAAACAGCTAAGGTGCGCGGGGCTTTCAGCGTCTCACCAAAAAGTTTGACGGTCAACACGATCACGCCCCGTCTTGGCATGCGGCCCGGGGCGCGCGGCCGGGGAACGGCGGCGCTGCGACTCCTGCGGGCCCGTCGGGGCGTGGCGCCGATCCTGCCGTGCGGAGCCGGTTATGGCAAGCGGTTGTCGGCGACCACCTGCTCGTTTCCGTTCCGGACGGCTCCCGGAGGGCGGGCCCGGCGGCCCTGCGCGGATCCGCGCAGGGTCCGGGATCAGCGGATGGCGAAGCCGTCGTAGCCGCCGCGGGGTGTGTCCCAGATCTCGGTGACACCGTCCACGCGGCCGGGCGTGTCGGCGCCGCGCAGCCAGTCGAGGAGCCCCTCGCAGCGGTCCTTGGGCCCCTCCGCGACCACCTGGACGCGTCCGTCGCCCAGATTGAGAGCAAAACCACTCAGCTCGCCCAGCTCCAGCGCCCGCGCCCGCGTGAACCAGCGGAAACCCACGCCCTGGACGTGTCCGCGTACCCAGGCGACCAGCCGTACATCCTCGCTCATGGAGGCAACCTAACGGGCCGATACCCCTGTGGGCACTTCCTCCCCCAGGGCCATGCGGTACCGTCCCGACCCAATGAATCTCATACGAAACTCACTCGATCGTGTGGGTTTCGTGTTGATCAAGAGACGAGTCGACCGCGAGGACGAGGAAGGCCAGTACATGGGACGCCACCGACGCTCCGCCGCCGGCCGCGCCGAGGGAGCCGCACAGCCGGGCGGCTCCGGGGCACGGGACCACGACCCGCAGGCCTCCTGCCCGGGGGACGTTCCCACGAGGGGGACCGCCCCCTACCTGAACCCGGAGGCGTACACCGACGCCCGGGCCAGGAGCGACGCCTATCTGTTCGGCACGGGCGACCCGGCCGGCACCACGGACGCCTTCTCCTCCGGCGGTCTGCCGCCCGGGGGCTCCGGCACTCCGGAAGGCCCCGAGGGAGTGGCGGGCGGTGGCCGGCGGGCGGGGTCGCGGCGCCGCCGGAAGAAGACGGGTTCCGTCCCGGTCCGTACCGGACTGCTCGGCGTCTCGGCCGCCGTCGCGCTCGGCGCGGTCGCGGTGACCACGGGAGCGGTGCCCGGCCTGGACGGCCTGCGGATCGGCCAGGGCCCCGGCGGCAGCGACAGGGTGCGGGCCGCGGACTCGCCGGGCAGCACGCCCAGTGAGCAGGGCGGCACCTCGGGCAGCGTCGCCGGCGCCGAGGAGTCCGCCGGGTCCGGCACCGGCGGCTCGGCCTCGCCCTCCTCCCCCAGCGCCTCCGCCTCCGCCTCGAAGGCACCGTCCGCCTCCGCCTCGCCCGCGCCCGAGAAGACCACCGCCGAGCCGGAGAAGCCGACGGCGACCGCGGGCGGGAAGACGGAGTCCGCCCCGTCGCGTACGGCCACGGATGAACCGCGGGAGTCGGAGGCCGCGGCCGACCGGTCCGTCGCGGTCTCCCGGGCGACCGCCGCCGAGGCCGAGGTGGTCAGGCTCGTCAACGAGGAGCGGGCCAAGGTCGGCTGCACCCCGGTGGCCGCCAGCAGCGCGCTCACGGAACTGGCGGAGGACTTCAGCGAGGCCATGGCCGCGCAGGGCTTCTTCGACCACACCGACCCGAGCGGCGCCACCCCGTGGGACCGGGCCGAGGCGGCCGGGATAACCAACCTCGGCGGCGAGAACATAGCCCGCGGCCAGGCGGACGCGGCGGCGGTGATGGACGCCTGGATGAACAGCGAGGGCCACCGGGCCAACATCCTGAACTGCGACTTCAAGACACTGGGCGTCGGCGTGCACTTCGCCTCCGGCGGCCCCTGGTGGACGCAGGACTTCGGCTACTAGCGGGCGGCGCCCCCTGGGGGGGAGCTTTCCGCCGGTCGGCGCTGCCTGCCGGGCTGCGCTGTGCTGCCGTACGCTGGAGGTATGTCGACCACGCAGGAGCGCACGGAGGGGCGGGACCTTCCGTACGACGTGTTCTCCCGGGCCTGCCCCTCGCGCGACACGCTGGAGCATGTCACCGGGCGCTGGGGCGCGCTGACGCTCGGGGCCCTGTCCGAGGGCTCGTTCCGCTTCAACGAACTGCGGCGCCGGGTGGACGGCGTCAGCGAGAAGATGCTCTCCCAGACGCTGCACGCGCTGGAGCGCGACGGCCTGGTGCACCGCGAGGCCCAGCCGACCAACCCGCCCCGCGTCGACTACGAGCTGACCCCGCTCGGCCGGGAGACGGCCCGGCGGCTGGTCGCCCTCATCGAGTGCCTCGAAGGCAGCATGGACGAGGTGCTGGCCGCCCGCGAGCGCTACGACGCCGAGCGCGCCGTCCAGCGCTGACCTAGGGGGTGACGCGCGGCGGGCGCTGGCACTTCGGGCAGTAGTAGCTGGACCGGTTCATCCACGGCCGGCGGCGCAGCGGCGTGGCGCAGCGGCCGCAGGGCAGTCCCTCGCGGCCGTACGCGTCCAGTGACCGGTCGAAGTAGCCGGACTCCCCGTTGACGTTGACGTACAGGCTGTCGAAGCTGGTGCCGCCGACGGCGAGGGCCGCGTTCATGACGTCCCGTACATGGCCGAGGAGTTCGGCGGTGCGGGGCCTGGTGAAGGTCGCCGTCGGGCGGTCGTAGTGCAGGCGGGAGCGCCACAGGGCCTCGTCCGCGTAGATGTTGCCGACGCCGCTGATCAGGGACTGGTCGAGCAGGGCCCGTTTGATGGTGGTGCGCTTGCGGCGCAGCGCCCGGTGGAACGCCTCGTCGTCGAAGAGCGGGTCGAGGGGGTCGCGGGCGATGTGCGCGATGACGTCGGGCAGGCCGTCGGGCGAGGTGTCGTGCAGCGAGAGGCCGCCGAAGGTGCGCTGGTCGACGAAGCGCAGCTCGGTACCGAGGGCGTCGGCGAAGCGGACCCGGACGCGCAGGTGTTTCTCGGCCGGGGCCTCGTGCGGCTGGACCAGCAGCTGGCCGCTCATGCCGAGGTGGGCCAGGACCGCCTGGCCGCTGTCCTCCAGCGGCAGCCACAGATACTTGCCCCGGCGGCTGGGCACGCCGACGCGGTGACCCTTGAGACGCTGGGCGAAGTCGTCGGCGCCGGCCAGGTGACGGCGTACGGCACGAGGGTGCAGGACCTCGGCGTCGGCGACGGTCCGGTGGGCGACCCACCGCTGAAGGCCGCGCCGGACGACCTCGACCTCGGGCAACTCGGGCACAGCGCTCCTCGGACAGACGTATGGGGAAAGCGTAACGCGGAGTGTCGGCCAGCCCTCCCTACCCGGCCGTTCTGCCGTCGGCGGTGAGGCCACGCGTGAGCAGTGCGTCGGCCTCGTCGGCCCTGCCGCGCTCGCTCAGCAACTGGCGCAGCTCCCGGGCGGCGCCTGGATCTCCGCGATCGACACAGGCGCGAAGGGCTTCTTCTCGGCCGTGTCTCCTGAGCAGCTGCGCCAATCGGTAGGTGTAGTAGGCGTCCCCGGATCTCACGAGTTGCTCCAGCAGCGAGACGGCCAGATCGACCGCTCCGTGCAGTTCGAGGCACTCGAGGATCTCCCGGTGTCTCCAGGAAAGCCGGCCGTGGGCGGTGGCGACGGCGACGGCCTCCTCGCACCGGCCCTCGGACAGCAGGTGCCGGATGACGCCGTCGGCGGCGTGATTGTCTCCCTTCTCCGCACGATCGAGCAGATCTTCGATACTTCCGGTGCGCTCCTGCAACCCTGCGAGGGTGGACGCCGCGTAGACCTCGCCGTCTTCTGCGTACGGAGTCAGCACGGCCACCGCCTGTTCGGTGCGACCGCGATCGTGCAACATGCGGGCCGCCTTGACGGCGGAGCGACAGTCACCGTCCGCCGCCCGGACCAGCAGTTCGTCGAGGTGGCCTCCTTCGGCGAGGAAGGTGGCCAGGAGGTCGTCCAGGTCCATGTGCCCCTGTCCCGCCAGCTCCCGGAGGACGCCCAGGGCTTCCTCCTTCTCACCCCGCTCATGCAGTAGTTCGGCCAAGGAGTGGGCGGGCCAGAAGTACCCGTCGGCGGCGAGTTCGCGCAGCCGCTCCTCGCGGCCGGTGTCCCGGAGGACTTCGGCGTAGAACATCAGCAGATCACCGTCGGGCTCGTCGTCCTGGCGGAAGACCATGTCCAGGATGTCGGCCGCGCGCTCGTCCTCGCCCTCGTCGCGCAGCAACTCCGCCATCCGGTGCCAGGCTGCGAGGTCGTCGATGTCCATGTGCTCGGTCAGTACGTGCCTGGCCCAGCGCGGATTGCCGTACTCAATGATGTGGCTGACGGCGTATTCGTTGCCCGCTTCCGCCAGGCTGGCGAGTTCCTCGAAGTCCCAGCCCGCCAGAAGCACCCGGTGAAGATCCGCCTGCGGATCGTCCGAGGCGGACAGCCGGTCGGCCATGGTCTGCGCGGCGGCCTCATCGCCCATGGTCCGGTACAGCGTGCTCAAATGGCTCATCGCCGGGACGGAACCCGCCTCGACCGCCGTGCGCAGCAACGGCACCGCAGCGGTGTAGCGCAGGCGGGCGACAGCGGCGTCACCGATCCGGGCGAGGTCGCCGGGGTCGGTCAGGTGCTCGGCGCACGCTTCCCAGAACGTCTCGGGCGGCGGCATCTCTGCCTGGACCCTGCCCGTGTGCTGGATCAGGTAGTCGGCCATCCGGTAGCCGTCGGGGCGGCCCATGGCACGTCCTGCGCTGACGGGAACGAGGGGGGCGGTCGCGCCCAGCAGCGGTTGGGTGGCATGGGCCAGGGCGGCATCGAACCAGTCCTCCGGGGCGCCCGCCCGCTCGGCACCGGAACAGTAGCCGGGGGCAGCGGAGCGCAGGAGTTCCCCGGGGATCGGCGCCTGCGCTCCGAGCCGGGTGGCGTCCACGGCAGCGGTCAGCAGCGCCCGCTCGTAAGGACCGGCGTGCTCCCACCGGTGGACGAGTTGGGGGGCGCCGGCGATGACCTGTGTCATGCCGAAGTCCTCGGACTCAAGCGCGACCCGCAGCCGCTCGTCGCTCAGGGCCCGGTCTGCCGCCCGCCCCCTCTCGGTGGCCGTGAAGCCCGTACCCACATGAACGATGTCCGCGAGTTTGAGCACGTCCCGCTCGACGCTGTACCGGTCCTTCTCCTTCATCGAGGTGTGGGGCGCGCTCCACGCGTCGTAGTAATGGGGCCACAGGGTGCCGACGATCAGCACCTCTGGCACCAGCAGCGCACGAACCGTCGCCGCGGTCAGCCCCCGGTCACCGGCCAGATGGTTCTGCAGCTCGTCGAGCCAGATCACCACCTTCCGTCGGCCGGTGAGACGCTGAAGCTGCCCTCCGGCCTCCGGTTGCCACAGTGCCCAATCGGGTACCGCGTCGTGGACTGCCTCGTACAGCGAACGGGTCTTGCCCACCGAGGATCCGCCCACCAGCAGGACGAAGCCGCCGCGCTCGGCAGCCGCCGCGATCAGCGGACGCAGTCCGTCACCTTCGCGGTCGTCGAAGTCACGCGGGACGTAGGCCGGCAGGGCGGACATGTCCGTGCCGGGCACCCGGATGGCCCGGTGCACGCCGAGCCGCAGCGGATCGGCGTGCCGTACGGGCACGAGTGACGGCTCGGCCGGCGGCGTGCGGCCGGCGTCTGCGACGTGGACGGAGACCGAGCCGCCGACGTGCCCGAACTGGACGATGTCCCGGCCCGCGGCCGAGCCCTCCACCGTATTTCTCCCTGCCACCGGTGTCACCCGTGTCCCCGAGTCAGCGGCGGTGGGCGGATCCGATGCGAACGTCACCGCCGACGGCCCCGATCTGGATGCTGTCGCCGCCGACGACACTGTTCACGACGACCTGCGAGCCTTCGCCGGTGCGTACCGTGCCGGACGCCGGGCCAACCAGGGCACGGACGTCCGCGGCCAGCGCCTCGTCGGCGAGGAGCGCCTTGCGGATGGCTCTGCGCAGGGCCGCCGCCGTGTCCTGGTCATGCGGTTCTTCGACGATGTCAGCCAGCGCCTCGGGCAGTTCCTCGCCCTCCGCGCGGATCCCGAAGATCCGCTGCGCCAGCCGCCGCCCCAGGGCGACGGTCGCAGTGGCCGCCTCCTCCTGGGTGCGAGCCAGCACGGCGACTCCGTACGCACCCACCGCCGCGGTGACATAGGGGGCGACCTCCCCGACCACCTGTGCCATGTCCCCCGACATCCTGATCCCCTCCCGGTGCGACTGACATACGAGCCGAGCGCCCTCCCCTGCCTGGGGCGGGCGCTCGGGTGCGCTCATTCTTCCGGAAAGCGGGGTGATGCGGGTCAGGCGGACGCCGACGACACGTCGGCGTTCTCCGTGACGGGCTCCGTGGCCTTGGCCGCCTTCGCCGCCTCGGCTCGCTCGTCCGCCGCGGCCCGGATGGACCGCCACGCGGACTCGGCGGCCTGCTGTTCCGCTTCCTTCTTGCTGCGGCCGGTGCCGGTGCCGTACGAGACGCCTCCGACGCGGGCGGCAGCAGTGAAGGTCTTCTCGTGGTCGGGGCCGGTCTCCGTGACCAGGTACTCGGGGACGCCGAGCCCTTCGGTCGCGGTCAGCTCCTGGAGACTGGTCTTCCAGTCCAGGCCGGCGCCGAGGTTGGAGGATTTCTCGATCAGGGGGTCGAACAGGCGGTGCACCAGCTCCGCCGCCGCGTCCAGGCCCTGGTCGAGGTAGACCGCGCCGATCACCGCTTCGAGGGTGTCGGCGAGGATGGATGCCTTGTCCCGGCCGCCCGTGCCCTCTTCACCGCGGCCGAGCCGGATGAAGGAGCCCAGTTCCAGCCCGCGACCGACCTCCGCCAGCGCACGCGAGTTGACCACCGCGGCCCGCAACTTGGCCAGCTGGCCTTCGGGCAGGTCGGGGTGGGTGCGGTACAGCGTGTCGGTGACGACGAGACCGAGCACGGAGTCCCCGAGGAACTCCAGCCGCTCGTTCGTCGGCAGACCGCCGTTCTCGTACGCGTAGGAACGGTGGGTCAGCGCGCGCACCAGAAGGGCGGACTCGAGCTTGTACCCGAGCCGCCCTTCCAGAAGCGTGTGGGACGAGGCCTGGTGCTCCGCAGAGTTCTTCTTCGGCGTGGACACAGTGCCTCTCACCAGCCGCTCAGACCTCGAGGACCTGGCGCTTGTTGTAGGTGCCGCACGACGGGCACGCGATGTGCTGCTGCTTGGGCTCGTGGCAGCGCTCGCACGCAACCAGGGTGGGGACCGCAGCCTTCCACTGCGACCGGCGGTGGCGCGTGTTGCTGCGCGACATCTTCCGCTTCGGAACAGCCACGGCTACTTCTCCTGCTTCTCGTCGACGCCCGGTTCGGCGCCGCTCATGTCGTCCTTCTCGCCGTCTCCGAGTGAACCGGCGAGTCCCTGCAAAGCCGCCCAACGGATGTCGACGGCGTCATGGTGGTGGTCCGGGTCGTCCGCCAGGCGCACGCCGCATTCGGCGCACAGTCCCGGGCAGTCTTCCTGGCACACCGGCTGCATCGGCAGTGCGAGCACCACCGCATCACGCAGCAACGGTTCGAGGTCGAACAGGCCGTCCTCGAGGAAGAACCTCTCCTCGTCGTCCTCGGCGTCGTCGCCCGGTTCCGCGATCACGCGGCCCCGGTCGTCGGCGTCAGGGTACGAGAAGAGTTCCTGGAAGTCCGCTTCGAGCTCCAGCTCGACCGGCTCCAGACACCTTACGCACTCCCCCTCGGCCGCGGCACGGGCGGTGCCTGTGACGAGCACCCCTTCCATGACCGACTCCAGTCGGAGCTCCAGCTCCACCGGGGCGCCTTCCGGCACTCCGATGACTCCCTTGATACCGAGGTCCCGGGGAGCGTCGACCGTGCGGGTCAGGCGCTGCAGCGCACCAGGACGCCGTCCCAGCTCGTGCGTGTCGAACACGAGGGGGTTGCGGTGGTCGAGGCGGGCGTTCAGAGCCATTCCAACTTTCGGTCCTGGAGCTTTGTGCTGAGAGGGGCGCCGCCCCGTGGTGCTGCGGGCAGCGCGGATCGCGTGGTTACACACGACCGAAGAGCCAGGATACTGGACCTTTCCCTCACGGCCCAATCCGGTGGCGGAGCTGTGGACGGAGCCCCGGAGGGCTACAGTCCCCGGCCCTGCTCGTAGGCCCTCAACTGCTCCGCGCTGATCATGCTGGTGTCGAAGAGGCTGGTCTCGTCGAGGGCCTGGGCCGGCTGCTGGGGCTGGGCATAGCCGGGCTGCTGCGCGTCGTACGCGGGCTGCTGGGGGTCGTAGGCGGCCTGCTGCGGGTCGTAGCCCTGCTGCTGGGCGTCGTAGCCCTGGTACGCGTAGGGATCGGCCTGCTGGTAGCCGTACGCGTCCTGCTGGCCGGCGTAGGGCTGCTGCGGGTAGCCGCCGTACGGGTCGGGCTGCTGCTGGGCGTAGCCGTACGCGGTCTGGTCGGCCGGGGCCGCCTGCGCCGCCGCCACCGGCTGCTGTTGCTGCTGCTGCTCGGTGTACTCCTGCTGCCGGGTCTGCTCGGCGGCGGCGTCGCTGTCTGCGAGGGCGGCCAGGTCGGCGAGGTAGTCGGCGTCGCTGGAGTGCTGGCGGGTGGTGGTGTCGTCGGCGAGGGCGCCGAGGTCGTCGGTGGCGATCCGGCCGTGCAGCTTCTGCCGGCCGCGGCCGACGGCCTCCAGGGTCTTGGCCAGCACCGCCTCGAAGGCGCCCAGCTTGACGTCGACGTAGGCGTCGGCGTCGCGGCGCAGGGTCTCCGGGTCGTGGCTGCGCTCGGGGGTGTCCTCGTCCTCGTAGCCGTTCTCGTCGACGCCCGGACCGGTGCCGAGGAGTTTTTCGCGGCCCCGGCCGACCGAGCCGAGCGTCTTGGTGAGGACGACCTCGAAGTTGGCGAGCTTGGAGTCGACGTAGTCGTCGGCCTCGGCGCGGATCTCCTCGGCCTCGCGGCGGGCCTCGGTGAGGATGCGGTCGGCCTCGGCCTGGGAACGGCGGACGACCTCCATGTCGGAGATCAGGGAGCCGCGCTCGGCGTGCGCGCTCTCGATGATGCGCTCGGCCTCCTGGCGGGCCTGCTCCACCAGTTGCTCGCGGTCGCCGATCAGCTCCTGGGCCTGGGCGAGGGAGCCGGGCAGCGCGGCCCGTACCTCTTCCAGCAGGGAGAGCAGGTCGGCGCGGTTGACCACGCAGGAGGCCGACATGGGCATGGATCGGGCGCCGGAGACCGTCGAGACGATCTCGTCCAGCTTCTTCTGCACGTCCACCGTGTGCTCGCCACTCTCTACAGCTGTGTTGGAGACGGACGGGACGACTGTACGGCTCCGGGGCGGGCGCCGGACACCGCCCCGGGGTCAGTCCTTGCGCAGCCGTTCGGCGAGGGCCTCGTGGACCAGCGGGGGTACCAGGTGGGAGACGTCGCCGCCCCAGGTCGCGACCTCCTTGACCAGCGAGGAGGACAGGAAGCTGTAGGTGGGGTTGGTGGGCATGAAGAGGGTCTCCACGCCCGAGAGCCCGTTGTTCATCTGGGCCATCTGGAGTTCGTAGTCGAAGTCGCTGACCGCGCGCAGGCCCTTGACGATGGCCGGGATCTCGCGCTCCTTGCAGAAGTCGACGAGGAGGCCGTGGAAGGACTCGACGCGGACGTTGCCGTACTCGGCGGTCACCCGGCCGATGAGGTCGATCCGCTCCTCGATCTCGAAGAGGCCCTTCTTGGACTGGTTGATCATCACGGCGACGTAGACCTCGTCGTACAGCCGGGAGGCCCGGGCGATGATGTCCAGATGTCCGTTGGTGATCGGGTCGAACGACCCGGGACAGACGGCGCGGCGCACTTGAGATCCCTCGCTCTCGAGTCCGGTCATCGTGCGTCTTCGCACGTGGAGGCGGCGCGACCGTACCAAAACGTTCCCTCGCCGTAGCGACGGGCCCGGATCGCGTCGAACCCCTTCGGCCAGCGGAACTCCCCGCCCCTGGTGCTGCGCTCCACGGTGACGAGGGCGTCGTCCGCGAGCCAGCCCTGGGCGCGGAGTGTGAGCAGGATCTCCCGAAGATCGTCGTCGGAGACGGCGTACGGCGGATCGAGAAAGACCAGGTCGTACGGGTCGTCCGGCGGGGTCTGGACGATCTGCTGGGCCTTGCCCGCGCGGACCTCGGCGCCCGGCAGGCCGAGCGTCCTCACGTTCTCCCGGACGGTGCGGACGGCTCGTGCGTCGGCCTCCACGAGGAGGACGTGGCCGGCGCCCCTGGAGAGGGCTTCCAGGCCGACGGCGCCGGAGCCGGCGTACAGGTCGAGGACGCGTTCGCCGTCCAGGGGGCCGCCGAGGAGGGCCTGCCAGGTGGAGAAGAGGCCCTCGCGGGCTCGGTCGGAGGTGGGGCGGGTGCCGGTCCCCGGCGGGACGGCCAGGCGGCGTCCGCCGGCTTCTCCGGCGATCACGCGGGTCATGTGTGGTCCTTGGTGGTGAGCGGCTTTCGGTTTCAGTGTGGCTGGTCGCGCTCACGCGGCGGTAGCCGCATGTCGAATACGGCCTCGCGCCCCTGGGGCAACCTCACTCAGCCCTTTTCCAAGTACTGCTCCCTCTCGTCGTCCAAGAGGGCGTCCAGGGCCGTTCGCAGGCCGGGCAACCCGGTCAGCTCCGGGTCGGCCGCCACCACCGTCGCCGCCTCCTGTCTCGCCTCCGCGATGATCTCCTCGTCCTCGATGACGGCCAGCACCCTGAGGGACGTACGGGCCCCGGACTGGGCCTGGCCCAGGACGTCGCCCTCGCGGCGCTGTTCGAGGTCGATGCGGGAGAGTTCGAAGCCGTCCAGGGTGTCGGCGACGGCGTTCAGCCGCTGGCGGGCGGCGCTGGCCTCGGGCATCTCGGTGACCAGCAGGCACAGGCCGGGGGCCGAGCCGCGGCCCACCCGGCCGCGCAGCTGGTGCAGCTGGGAGACGCCGAAGCGGTCCGCGTCCATGATCACCATGACGGTGGCGTTGGGGACGTTGACGCCGACCTCGATGACGGTGGTGGCGACCAGGACGTCGGTCTCGCCCGCGGCGTAGCGGCGCATGACGGCGTCCTTGTCGTCGGGCTGCATACGGCCGTGCAGGACCTCAACGTTGAGGCCGCTCAGCGGGCCCTTGGCGAGCTGGTCGGCGACGTCCAGGACAGCGAGCGGGGGGCGCTTGTCCCCGTCGTCCTGCGGGGGGCCGCCCTTCTTCTTGGGCGTCTCCTCCTCGTCGCCGATCCTCGGGCAGACCACGTACGCCTGGTGGCCGTTCTCCACCTCCTCGCGCACGCGTTCCCAGGCGCGCGCCAGGAAGTGCGGTTTGTCGGCGGCGGGGACGACATGGCTGGCGATCGGGGAGCGGCCGGCCGGGAGCTGGTCCAGGACGGAGGTCTCCAGGTCGCCGAAGACGGTCATGGCGACCGTGCGCGGGATGGGCGTGGCGGTCATCACCAGCAGGTGGGGCGGCTGCTTGCCCTTGCCGCGCAGGGCGTCGCGCTGCTCGACGCCGAAGCGGTGCTGCTCGTCGACGACGACCAGGCCGAGGTCGTGGAACTGGACCTTGTCCTCGATCAGCGCGTGGGTGCCGATCACGATGCCGGCCTCGCCGGTGGCCAGGTCGAGCATGGCCTGGCGGCGGGCGGCGGTGCCCATCGAGCCGGTGAGCAGGACGACCTTGGTGGCGTGCTCGGAGCCGCCGAGCATGCCCCCCTCGGCCAGCTCGCCCATCATCTCGACGACCGACCGGTGGTGCTGCTGGGCCAGCACTTCGGTGGGCGCGAGCATCGCGGCCTGTCCCCCGGCGTCGACGACGGCGAGCATGGCGCGCAGGGCGACCAGCGTCTTGCCGCTGCCGACCTCTCCCTGGAGCAGCCGGTGCATCGGGTGGTCCGTGGCGAGGTCGGTGAAGATCTCGGCGGAGACCTTGCGCTGCCCCTCGGTGAGGGTGAAGGGGAGGCGGTCGTCGAAGGCGGTCAGCAGGCCGTCGGGCCTGGGTTCGCGGGGGACGGCGGGGAGCTGGGTCTCGGCGTGCCGGCGGCGGGCCAGGGCGACCTGGAGGACGAACGCCTCGTCCCACTTCAGGCGGGCGCGGGCGGCGGCGATGTCGGCCTGGTTGTGCGGACGGTGGATCTTCAGCAGGGCCTCGGGGAGGGAGACCAGGCCGCGTCCCTCGCGCAGGGACGCGGGGAGCGGGTCGAGGGCCTCCTGGGCCGCGGGCAGCACCGTCTGGATCGCCTTGGCGAGCTTCCAGGACTCCAGCTTGGCGGTGGCGGGGTAGAGCGGGATGAGGGCTCCGGCCCAGCTCTCCACCGTCTCGTCGGTGTCGCCGCGCAGCAACTCGTAGGCCGGATGGGCCAGTTGCAGTCGGCGGTTGAAGACGGAGACCTTGCCGGAGAACATCGCGCGGGTGCCCGGCAGCAGGTCCTTGTGGGGTTTGTGGACGCCGTTGCCGAAGAAGACCAGCGTGAGCCGGCCGCTGCCGTCGGTGATGGTCACTTCGAGGCGCTGTCCCTTGCCGCGCGGGGCCTTGGACGACGCGAACGTGTGCAGGCGGGCGTCGGCGACCTGGGCGACCACCGTGACGTGCTCGTCCATGGGGAGGTCGGCGAGGTGGGTGAGCTGCCCGCGCTCCTCGTATCTGCGCGGGTAGTGGTGGAGCAGGTCACCGACGGTGTGCAGGCCGAGGTGCTCGGCCATCACCTTCGCGGTGGCGGGGCCGAGCACCTTCTTCAGGGGTTCTCGCAGTGCGGGCACGAGATCCATTGCACACCACGGCACTGACAACGTCCGCCCAGCCCGCCCGGATACTCTGCTACTCCACGCCGATGAGCAGCAGCGATCCCTGCCGCCCGCCCCGGTAGACCACCGTGTCCACCGCGAGGTACGCCTCCCTGACCCGCGTCTCCAGGTGGCCGGCGACGTCCTCGGGGGCGTCGTCGCCGAGGACGAGGGTGACCAGTTCGCCGCCGGCCGCCAGCATCCGGTCGAGCACGGTCGTCGCGGTGGCGGTCACGTCCGAGCCGATCACCGCCACGTCGCCGTCGATCAGGCCGAGGACGTCCCCGGCCTGGCAGATGCCGGCCGTGGTCCACGACTGGCGTTCGGCGACGGCCACCTCGGCGTACCGGGTCGCGCCGGCCGCCGAGGTCATCGCCACGACGTCCTCGTCGAACCGCCGGCCTGGTTCGTGCACGGCGAGCGCGGCGATGCCCTGGACCGCGGAGCGGGTCGGGATGAGGGCGACCCGGACACCCTCCGCCCGGGCCTGGTCGGCGGCCGCGGCGGCGGTGTGCCGCAGTTCGGCGTCGTTCGGCAGCAGGACCACCTCGCGCGCGTGCGCCCGGCGGACGGCCTCGGCCAGCTCGGCGCCGGCGGGCGGCTCCCCCGGACGCGCCAGCACGGCCCGTGCCCCGGCCTCCGTGTAGAGCCCGGCCAGCCCCTCGCCGGGCACCACCGCCACCACGGCCCGCTGGGCCCGCTCCCGGGGCGGGCGACCGCCCCCGGTGGTGTGGACGTCGCCCTGCCCGAAGTGGGTGATCCGGATGCGGTACGGCCGGCCCGCCTCGACGCCCGCCTCCACGGCGGCGCCCGCGTCGTCGACGTGCACGTGGACGTTCCACAGACCGTCGCCGCCGACCACGACCAGGGAGTCCCCGAGGGCGTCCAGCCGCTGCCGCAGCCGCGCCACGGCCGCGTCCCCGGCCTCCAGGAGGTAGATCACCTCGAAGGCGGGGCCGCCCTGGCCAGGCGGGCACTCCCCGTCGGCCGCCGTTCCGTCCTCCGGTTCCGGCACGCGCGCGTGGGGCGCCCGTACCGCCGAGGGCGCCTGCCCCGTGAGCGTCTCCACCAGCGCCGCGAGCACCGTCACCAGTCCGTGCCCGCCCGCGTCGACCACTCCGGCGCGCTCCAGGGCGGGCAGTTGCCCCGGGGTCGCGGCCAGCGCCGTCCGGGCACCCTCGTAGGCCGCCCGGGCCACCGCGTCGCACCCGCCCCGCGCGCGGTCCGCCGCGTCGGCGGCGGCCGAGGCGACGGTCAGAACGGTGCCCTCGACGGGGTGGGCGACGGCCTGCCGGGCGGAGTCGGCCGCGCGGCGCAGCGCGCGGCGCAGCTCGGACGCCTCGGTGCGCGCCCCCTCGTTCCACGTCTCGTCGGCACGCGCCCCCTCGCCCCGCTCCGCGAGCACCTGCGCCATGCCGCGCAGCAGCTGCGCCAGGATCGTCCCGGAGTTGCCCCGCGCGCCGATCAGCGCGCCGTGCGCCATCGCCCGCGCGGCCTCCGCCAGCGAGGGCCCCCGGCCGGTCCCGGTGTCCCCCGCCTCGTGCCCCGAGAACACCGCCTCCACCGCCGCCGCGGCCGACTCCACCGTCAGGTACAGGTTGGTGCCGGTGTCCCCGTCGGCGACCGGGTAGACGTTGATCGCGTCGATCTCCTCGCGCGCCCGCCCCAGCGCGCTCAGCGCCAGACCGCACCAGGTGCGCACCGCCAGAGCGTCGAAGAACCTCTGCGGCACCTGCGCCACCTGCGCCTCCCTGAACTGCTGGATCACCTGGACCCGGGGCCTGGACGTGGCACGCAGCGTAGACCCCGGGGCGGCGTCCGCCGGAACAGGGCCGGAACAGGGCCGCGACAGGAGCCTGATCAGGCATGGTAGTTTCGTTGTACGGACGCAGTCGTTGTATGCTGCTCCGGTTGCCCGATCCCGATCGGGCCATTCCCCCTGGCACCGCCACTCAGATCACGGTCGCTCGCAAGAGCCCGAGACCTCGATTCCGGCATGCCGGGATCAACCGTAAGTGCATCTGAAGTCTTTGGAGTGACCCGTGGCTGCCAACTGCGACGTCTGCGGCAAGGGGCCGGGCTTCGGCAACAACATCTCGCACTCGCACCGCCGTACGTCCCGCCGCTGGAACCCCAACATCCAGCGTGTTCGTACCGTGGTGGGCGGGACGCCGAAGCGCGTGAACGCTTGCACCTCGTGCATCAAGGCCGGCAAGGTCTCGCGCTGACGCTCAGCAACAGCGCGCGGCCACTGTCGGTCCGCTGCATCAAGCCGGTCCACCTCAGGGTGGGCCGGCTTCTTGCCGTGCTACCGGATTTCCCAGTCCTCACACAGTGCCCACCCGTGATGCACCGGCCCGATCCCGCCGCCCAGCGCGAACCCGGCCGCGATCGCCCCGGTGACGTACTCCTTGGCCGCCGCCACCGCCTCCGGCACGGAGCGGCCGTGCGCCAGCTGTGACGCGATCGCCGAGGCCAGGGTGCAGCCCGTGCCGTGGGTGTGCCGGTTGTCGTGGCGCGGAGCCCGCAGCCAGTGCTCCTCCGTACCGTCGGTGAGCAGGTCGACGGGGTCCCCGGGCAGATGACCGCCCTTGATCAGCGCCCAGCGCGGTCCGTACGCGAGCAGGGCCGCAGCGGCCCGCCGCATCCCGTCCTCCGACTCCACCCGGACCCCGGTGAGCTGCGCCACCTCGTCCAGGTTCGGGGTGGCGACGGTGGCGACCGGCAGCAGCTTGGTGCGTACGGAGTCCAGGGCCGAGGCGGCCAGCAGCGCGTCCCCGTGCTTGGAGACGCCGACCGGGTCGATCACCGCGGGCGCGTCCGTCGCCGCGATCAGCTCGGCGACCGTCTCGACCAGCGGCGCCGAGGCGAGCATGCCGGTCTTGACCGCCTGGACGCCGATGTCGTCGACGACGCTGCGGTACTGCGCCCTGACCGCCTCGACGGGCAGTTCCCAGGCGCCCTGCACGCCCAGGGAGTTCTGCGCGGTCACCGCCGTGATCACGCTCATCCCGTGGGTGCCGAGCGCGAGCATCGTCTTCAGGTCGGCCTGGACGCCGGCGCCGCCGCCGGAGTCGGAGCCGGCCACCGTCAAGACCCTCGGGGGCGCGTTCATCCCTCGATCTCCCCTCCGAAGTGGTCCCAGCCGCCGGCGCTGGCCCAGGGCGCCCCGTCGACGGTCACCTGGGGCAGCGCCGAGGGGTGCAGGACCTCGCCGATGACCTTCCAGCGGGCGGGCAGCTTCACCTCCGGCCCGAAGGTGGCCACGATCGCGTGGTCCTCTCCCCCGGTCAGCACCCACTGCATCGGGTCGACGCCGACGGCCTGGCCGATGTCGTTCATCTGGGACGGGATGTCGATCTGCCCGGAGCGGATGTCGATCCTGACCTTGCTCGCCTCCGCGATGTGCCCCAGATCCGCGATCAGCCCGTCGCTGACGTCGCACATGGCGGTCGCGCCGAGCCCGGCGGCGGTCGGCCCGGCGTGGTACGGCGGCTCCGGGCGCCGGTGGGCCTCGACGAAGGCGCGCGGGGAACGGAAACCCCGGGAGAGCACGGCGAACCCGGCGGCGGACCAGCCGAGCCAGCCGGTCACCGCGACCAGGTCGCCGGGGCGGGCGCCGGCCCGGGTCACCGGTTCCTGGCCGCGCAGGTCGCCGAGGGCGGTGATGGACACGGTGATGGTGTCGCCGCGCACCACGTCGCCGCCGACCACGGCGGCACCGGCGACCTGGCACTCGTCGCGCAGCCCGTCCATCAGCTCGGTCGGCCAGGTCACGGGACATTCGGCGGGGACGACCAGGCCGAGCAGCAGCGCGGTCGGCACGGCGCCCATCGCCGCGATGTCGGCCAGGTTCTGGGCGGCGGCCTTGCGGCCGACGTCGTAGGCGGTGGACCAGTCACGGCGGAAGTGCCGGCCCTCCACGAGTATGTCGGTGGTGGCCACCACCCGCCGGTCGGGCGCGGCGACCACCGCGGCGTCGTCGCCGGGGCCGATCCGGACCGCCGGGGTGGTGGTGAGACGGGAGGTGAGCTCCCTGATGAGCCCGAACTCCCCGAGCTCACCAACAGTGCCCTTCATGGTCCTGCTCCCCTTCCGTCCCGGTCCGTACCCGGTCGCGCGTCGTCTGTGTGTACCAAGGTCGTGCACCAAGGCTGGTGTACCAAGGTGATGTATCAGGGTGGTGTACCGGGTGACGTCCACGGGGTCCCGGCGCGCGTCCCCGTAGGTGTCGCGGTGCACCTCCCCATCCGTGCCCCGGCGCGCGTCCCGGCGTGTGTACCGGCGCGCGAGACCCCTGCTCCGCAGGTCTCCCCGTGGCGCGGGACGACGCGATACCGTGGCGTTCCTTTTCCCCACATGATCCTCGTGGCCGCCCTGGAGGTTCCGTGGTACAGGCGTACATCCTGATCCAGACCGAGGTCGGCAAGGCGTCGGCCGTCGCCGAGACGATCGCCAAGCTGCCGGGGGTGATCCAGGCCGAGGACGTGACCGGACCCTACGACGTCATCGTGCGCGCCCAGGCCGACACGGTCGACGACCTCGGCCGCATGGTGGTCGCCAAGGTCCAGCAAGTGGACGGCATCACCCGCACCCTGACCTGCCCGGTCGTCCATCTCTAGTACCCGTCTACCCTGTGCCGGTGAACTCCTTCCGTCACCGGCTGCTCGGTCCGCCCCTGCTCGTCCTGCTGACCGCCGTCGCGGGCTGCTCCGCGACGGACGGCGGCGCTTCGGCGGCGGTGCCCAGCCCGGACGCGAAGGTCGTCCCGCTCTGCGAGGACCTGGACGAGGCCGTGCCGTCGAAGGTGGACGGCCAGAGCCGCAAGGATCCCGAGCCCGCCTCCAAGCTCACGGCGGGCTGGGGAAACCCGCTGATCATACTGCGCTGTGGTGTCACCCGGCCGCCGAAGATGGTCGACCCGAAGGTGGCCGAGGGCGGGGACGCGGACGCGGTGGCCGGCGGGGTGAACGGCGTCGACTGGCTGATGGAGAGGCAGGACGACGGGTCGTACCGGTTCACCACCGCCAACCGGGAGGCGTACGTCGAGGTCACCGTGCCGGAAGGCCGGGACAGTTCCAGCGTGCTGATCGACCTGGCCCCGGCCGTGAAGAAGGCGATCCCCGAAGGGATCGCCCTGTAGCGGCACGCTGCTTCAGCGCAGTCCCGTGGGCCGGTTGAGCGCGGCCTGCACCAGCCGGTCGACCAGCTCCGGGTAGCTCACCCCGCTGGCCTGCCACATCTGCGGGTACATCGAGATGGGCGTGAAGCCGGGCAGCGTGTTGATCTCGTTGATCACGAACTCGCCGTCGTCGGTGAGGAAGAAGTCGGCGCGCACCAGCCCCTCGCAGGACGCCGCCTCGAACGCCTCCACCGCCAGCCGCCGGACCTCCGCGGTCTCCTCGTCGGTGAGCGGCGCGGGCACCAGTCCGGGCGTGGAGTCGAGGTACTTGGCCTCGAAGTCGTAGTACGCGTGCGCGCTCGGGGGCGGGATCTCGGCGGGTACGGAGGCCCGCGGGCCGTCCTCGAACTCCAGCACCCCGCACTCGATCTCGCGGCCGGTCAGCGCCGCCTCGACGAGGATCTTCGGGTCGTGGCGGCGGGCCTCGGCGATCGCCTCGTCGAGCCCGTCGGGGCCGTCCACCTTGGTGATGCCGATCGACGAGCCCGCGCGCGCGGGCTTCACGAACAGCGGCCAGCCGTGCTCACCGGCGAAGTCGACGATCTTCTCGCGGGCCGCGGAGGCGTCCCGCTCCCACTCACGGGGCCGGATCACCACGTACGGGCCGACCTTGAGCCCGAAGGAGGCGAACACCCGCTTCATGTAGTCCTTGTCCTGGCCGACCGCCGAGGCGAGCACCCCCGAGCCGACGTACGGCACCCCCGACAGCTCCAGCAGGCCCTGCAGCGTGCCGTCCTCCCCGTAGGGGCCGTGCAGGACGGGGAAGACGACATCGACCTCGCCGAGCGCCTTGGGCACCGAGCCCGGCTCGCTGTAGACGACCTCCCGGCTGGCCGGGTCCACGGAGAGCACCACCGCGCCCTCGGCCGGGTCGGCCAGCTGCTCCACCGTCGGCGTACGCCGCTCGGTGATCGCCATGCGTTCGGGTGCGTCGGCGGTGAGGGCCCAGCGGCCGTCCGTCGTGATGCCGATCGGCAGGACCTCGTACTTGGTCCGGTCGATGGCGGCCAGGACGGCGCCGGCAGTGACCACGGAGATCCCGTGTTCGGAGCTGCGCCCGCCGAACACGACGGCGACCCGCGGCTTGCGAGACGGCTGCTCGGGGCTCTGGGGGAGGTTCTCGGTGCTCATATCGCGTCGAGAGTACCCGTCCCCCGGGCCGCGTCACAGCGTCCGCCCCGCGCAAACGAGCGAGGGTGGCTCAGCGTCGCTCGGGCTTCGCGCTGCGCGACATCAGCTCCTTGACGGCGACCACCGGGGGCTTGCCCTCGTGCACGATCTCGAAGACCGTCTCGGTGATCGGCATGTCGATGTCGTGCCGCCGGGCCAGATCCAGCACCGACTCGCAGGACTTGACGCCCTCGGCGGTCTGCTGGGTGACCGCGATGGTCTCCTCCAGGGTCATGCCCTTGCCGAGGTTGGTGCCGAAGGTGTGGTTCCGGGACAGCGGCGAGGAGCAGGTCGCCACCAGGTCGCCCAGGCCCGCGAGTCCGGAAAAGGTCAGCGGGTCGGCGCCGAGCGCGACGCCGAGCCGGGTGGTCTCGGCCAGGCCCCGGGTGATGAGCGAGCCCTTGGCGTTGTCGCCGAGGCCCATGCCGTCCGCGATGCCGACGGCGAGCCCGATGACGTTCTTCACCGCGCCGCCGAGTTCGCAGCCGATGACGTCGGTGTTGGTGTACGGGCGGAAGTACGGGGTGTGGCAGGCGGCCTGGAGCCGCCGGGCGACGGCCTCGTCGGTGCAGGCGACGACGGCGGCGGCCGGCATCCTGGCGGCGATCTCCCGGGCCAGGTTGGGGCCGGTGACCACGGCGACGCGGTCGGCGCCCATCTCGGCGACGTCCTCGACGACCTCGCTCATCCGCATCGCGGAGCCGAGTTCGACGCCCTTCATCAGGGAGACCAGGACGGTGTCCGGGGCGAGCAGCGGGCGCCACTTCGCGAGGTTCTCGCGCGCCGTCTGGGAGGGGATCGCCAGAACGGTGAAGTCGGCCCCGGCCGCGGCCTCGGCGGCGTCGGTGGTGGCCCGGACGTTCTCGGGGAGCTCCACGCCCGGCAGGTAGTCCGGGTTGGTCCGGGTGGAGTTGACGGCGTCGACGAGCTGCGGGCGCCGGGCCCACAGGGTGACCTCGCACCCCGCGTCGGCGAGGATCACGGCGAACGCGGTGCCCCACGACCCGGTGCCGAAGACGGCCGCCTTGACGGGCTTGCTCACGTGCCCTGCCCTTCTGCCTGTTTGCCGTGCGTCTGTGCCTGTGCGCGCCCCCGCGTCTGCGCCTGGGTGCGGCGCCGCTGTTCGATCCGCTCGCGGCGCGGGTCGTAGGGCGTCTCGGGCGCCTTCTCGCCGCGGATCTCCTCCAGCTGGCGGGTGACGGCGGCCATGATGACCTCGGTGGCCTCCTTCAGCACCTCCGCCGTCATCTCCTGGCCGTAGAACCGGGAGAGGTCGACGGGCGGGCCGGCCAGCACGTGGTGGGTCTTGCGGGGCAGCAGGCGCGGCTTCCTGGCGTACGGCGGCAGCAGTTCGTTGCAGCCCCACTGGGCGACCGGGATGACCGGGCACCTGGTCTGCAGGGCGACGCGCGCGGCGCCGGTCTTGCCGGTCATGGGCCAGCCGTCGGGGTCGCGGGTGAGCGTGCCCTCGGGGTAGAAGGCGACGCACTCGCCGCGTTCCACGGCGTCGATCGCGGCCCGGAAGGCGCTGAGCGCGTCCGTGCTCTCCCGGTAGACGGGAATCTGCCCGGTGCCGCGCATCGCGGCGCCGACGAACCCCTCCTTGAAAAGCCCGCTCTTGGCCAGGAAACGGGGAAGGCGGCCGGTGTTGTACTGATAGTGCGCGTATCCGAGAGGATCGATGTGGGAATTGTGATTCACGGCGGTGATGAATCCACCCTCGGCCGGAATGTTCTCCATTCCCCGCCAGTCCCGCTTGAGCAGTATCACCAGCGGCGGTTTGCAGATCACCGCGGCCAAGCGGTACCAGAAGCCGATTCTGCGGCGGGGCACGCGGACACCTTCCTCTAGGGCCTGGGCGGGGCGGGGGAGCCGCACAAGTGTCGCCCCGGGCCACCGGTCTGTCGAGGACACGGTACGCCCCGACCACCCGGTGACCACTGCCCCCGGGTGACAATGAGCGCGACAAGAGAGGGACGGATCGCCTGTGCAGTGGACCTTGGTCGTGCCCGTGAAGCCCTTGGCCCGGGCCAAGAGCAGGCTGTCGGACACGGCGGACGACGCGGTACGGCCGGACCTGGCGCTGGCGTTCGCCCTGGACACCGTGGCGGCGGCGCTGTCCTGCCCGGCGGTGGCGGATGTGGCAGTCGTCACGGACGATTCCCGGGCGGGTCGGGAGCTGGCCGCGCTCGGCGCCGGCGTCGTCGCCGACGAGCCCGGCGGCGGCCTGAACGCGGCCCTGGCCCACGGCGCGGCGGCCGTACGGGCCACGCGCCCCGGAACTCCCGTGGCGGCGCTGAACGCCGATCTCCCGGCACTACGGCCGGCCGAATTGACCCGGGTGCTGAATGCGGCGGCACAATTCCCGCGTTCTTTTCTGCCGGATGCGGCCGCGATCGGCACGACGCTGCTGGCCGCCGCCCCGGGCAGCGAACTGGACCCGTTCTTCGGCCCGGATTCCCGCCGCGGACACCGCGCGTCGGGCGCGGTGGAACTCGGACTCGACGCGGTGGCTTCCGTACGGCAGGACGTCGACACCGGCGAGGATCTGCGCGCCGCGCTGGCGCTGGGGGTGGGGCCGCGGACGGCCGCGGCCGTGGCGCGGCTGCTGATCGCCGAGCAGTAGGCTGCCGTCATGCAGGCGACCGCTTACACGTACGACCCCGACAGCCGCAGCGGGCAGGTGCTGCTGGACGACGGCACTCCGGTGCCGTTCGACGCGGCGGCGTTCGACGCGGGCGGCCTGAGGCTGCTGCGGCCCGGGCAGCGGGTGCGGATCGAGACCGAGGGGTCGCGGGAGCCGGGCGAGGATCTGCGGATCACGCTGATCACGCTGCAGACGCTCTGAGCGACGCCTCCCGGACAGGCCGCGGGCCGGACTCCCGAGGGAGTCCGGCCCGGCGCGTGAGTGCCCCTGGGTGCCGCCGCCCGTTACTTCTTGCGTGCGGTGGCCTTCTTGGCGGTGGTCTTGCGCGCGGTCGACTTCTTGGCCGGCGCCTTCTTGGCCGTGGCCTTCTTCGCCGGGGCCGTCTGCGCGGTGGCCTTCTTCGCCGTGGTGCCGGCCGACTTCTTCGCGGGGGCCTTCTTGGCGGCGGTCTTCGCCGTGGTGGCCGCCTTCTTCGCCGTGGTGGCCGTCTTCTTCGCGGCGCCCGTGGTCTTCTTCGCGGCGGCCTTCTTCCCCGCGGCCGTCGTCTTCTTGGCGGCGGCCTTCTTGCCCGCGGCCTTGGAGATGGTGGGCGGCGGGCCGGAGAGGCTGCCCTTGGGCGCCTTCTTGACCGCGATGTCGTTCTTCGGGAGCTTCTTCGAGCCGCTGACCAGGTCCTTGAAGCCCTGACCGGCGCGGAAGCGCGGAACGGAGGTCTTCTTGACCCGAACCCGCTCGCCCGTCTGAGGGTTACGGGCGTAGCGTGCCGGGCGGTCGACCTTCTCGAAGGAACCGAATCCGGTGACCGAGACCCGGTCCCCCGCGACCACCGCGCGGACGATGGCGTCCAGAACCGCGTCGACGGCGTCGGCGGCCTGCTGCCGCCCCCCCATCTTGTCGGCAATCGCTTCTACGAGCTGCGCCTTGTTCACGTCTTCCCCTTCGGAGACCTCGCCAGAACGAGAATGTTCAAGCTTTTTCGCACGTTAGGCAGATATATACCGCAAATCAAACACGAAACGGGCTAATCACCCTTGTGCCGCAACGGACTCGGCTGTCCCGGCCTGTTCAGCGTTGCCCGTCGGAGAACCGACCTTCGTCGAGATCCTCCGTGAACCGCTCCAGACGCCTTGCCGCACCGGCGGGATCGTGTTTGGCCGCGGCCGTAATGACCAGCAGCTTCCGGGTCAGCGCCATCCGTACGCCCTCCGGGACTTGCAGTGCGCGCACTCTTGTGTGCGCTTCCTTGAGCCGGGACGCGACCGCCGCATACAGCTGGAGTTGGCCGTCGTGTTCCATGCACAGATTGTGCCATCTGGGGCGAGTTGTCGCCTGCGCAGGGGGCAACTGCCGCCCCACAGGGCCTCTCGGGCCACCGCCGAGGAGGCCGCCCGATGACTCACGTACCCCGTCAACCACCTGCGTAACGTGGGACGTTGCCGCCTCGCCGGACACCGTCCGGGCCCCGACACGGCCGTACCCCCGATCGGTCCGATCGGGGGTACGGGGGTGTCTGCGGGTGGCCGAAAGTCGACCTTGTTACGGCCGCCGGGTCAGACCTGGACCGTCCGCGGCTTGAACGACGGGCGCTTCGCCTCGTACGCGGCGATGTCCTGCTCGTTCTGGAGCGTGATGGAGATGTCGTCCAGCCCGTTCAGCAGCCGCCAGCGGGAGTTCTCGTCCAGCTCGAAGGCGGCGGTAATGCCCTCGGCGCGCACCTCGCGGGCCTCCAGGTCGACCGTGACCTCGGCCTGCGGGTCGTTCTCCGTCAGCTCCCACAGCGCGTCCACGGTCTTCTGGTCGAGGACCACGGTGAGCAGGCCGTTCTTCAGCGAGTTGCCGCGGAAGATGTCGGCGAATCGGGAGGAGATCACGGCCTTGAAGCCGTAGTTCTGCAGCGCCCACACCGCGTGCTCGCGGGAGGAGCCGGTACCGAAGTCGGGGCCGGCGACCAGCACGGTCGCGCCCTGCCGCTCGGGCTGGTTGAGGACGAAGGTCCCGTCCTTGCGCCAGGCCTCGAACAGTCCGTCCTCGAACCCGTCCCGGGTCACCTTCTTGAGCCAGTGCGCGGGGATGATCTGGTCGGTGTCCACGTTGCTGCGGCGCAGCGGGACGGCCCGGCCGGTGTGCGTGGTGAATGCTTCCATGGCTGATCAGACTCCAGCGGGCGTGAGGGCGTCGGCGGCGGCGAGGTCGGCCGGGGAGGCGAGGTGCCCCGTGACGGCGGTCGCGGCGGCGACCTGCGGGGACACCAGGTGGGTACGCCCGCCCTTGCCCTGCCGGCCCTCGAAGTTGCGGTTGGAGGTGGAGGCGGAGCGCTCACCGGGGGCGAGCTGGTCGGGGTTCATGCCCAGGCACATCGAGCAGCCCGCGTGCCGCCATTCGGCGCCGGCCTCCTTGAAGACCGCGTCCAGGCCCTCGGAGACGGCCTGCAGACCGACCCGCGCGGAGCCCGGGACGACCAGCATCCGTACGCCGTCGGCGACTTTGCGACCCTTGACGATCTCGGCGGCGGCGCGCAGGTCCTCGATGCGGCCGTTGGTGCAGGAACCTACGAAGACGGTGTCCACCTTGATGGACCGCAGCGGCTGCCCGGCCTCCAACCCCATGTACTCCAGGGCCTTTTCGGCGGCGAAGCGCTCCGAAGCGTCTTCGTACGAAGCCGGGTCGGGGACGACGGCCGAAAGCGGCGCGCCCTGGCCGGGGTTGGTGCCCCAGGTGACGAACGGCGACAGCTCGGCGGCCTCGATGACCACCTCGGCGTCGAACTCGGCATCGTCGTCGGTGCGCAGCGTCTTCCAGTACTCGACCGCCGCGTCCCAGTCCGCGCCCTCGGGGGCGTGCGGGCGGCCCTTGAGGTAGGCGAAGGTGGTCTCGTCGGGGGCGATCATGCCCGCGCGGGCGCCGGCTTCGATCGACATGTTGCAGATGGTCATGCGGGCTTCCATCGAGAGCTTCTCGACGGCCTCCCCGCGGTACTCCAGGACGTAGCCCTGGCCGCCACCGGTGCCGATCTTCGCGATGATCGCGAGGATCAGGTCCTTGGCGGTGACGCCGTCGGGCAGCTCGCCGTTGACCGTGATCGCCATGGTCTTCGGGCGGACCATCGGCAGCGTCTGGGTGGCCAGCACGTGCTCCACCTGGGAGGTGCCGATGCCGAAGGCCAGCGCGCCGAAGGCACCGTGCGTCGAGGTGTGCGAGTCGCCGCAGACCACCGTGGTGCCGGGCTGGGTCAGGCCCAGCTGCGGGCCGACGACGTGCACGACGCCCTGCTCGACGTCGCCCAGCGGGTGCAGCCGGACGCCGAAGTCCGCGCAGTTCTTGCGCAGCGTCTCCAGCTGGACCCGGGAGACCGGGTCGGCGATCGGCTTGTCGATGTCGAGGGTCGGGGTGTTGTGGTCCTCGGTGGCGATGGTCAGGTCGAGCCGCCGCACACCGCGGCCGCTCTTGCGGAGGCCGTCGAAGGCCTGTGGGCTGGTCACCTCGTGCAGCAGGTGCAGATCGATGAAGAGGAGGTCGGGCTCGCCCTCTGCGCGCCGGACGACGTGGTCGTCCCAGACCTTCTCCGCGAGTGTCCTACCCATCGCTTTCCCTCCGGCCGGCAACGGCTCGCCGGCCCAACTAGAGATCTTGAGGAAGCGGCGCCCGCGCCCCGGTTTCCGGGCTGCCGCCACCAGGCCCTTACGTCACGGGCCGTTGTGACTTGGTGCCTTCCAGAGTGGCGCGTTCCACGGAAAATTGAACTTGCGTTTCACAGAGTGAGACGCGAGTATCGTTGCATGGACAACAGTAGCGGCGTCGGCGTTCTGGACAAGGCGGCCCTCGTCCTGAGCGCTCTGGAGTCCGGTCCGGCCACCCTCGCGGGTTTGGTCGGTGCGACCGGACTGGCACGACCCACGGCCCACCGCCTGGCCGTGGCGCTGGAGCACCACCGTATGGTGGCGCGCGACATGCAGGGCCGCTTCATCCTCGGCCCGCGCCTGTCGGAGCTGGCCGCCGCGGCCGGCGAGGACCGGCTGCTCGCCACGGCGGGCCCGGTGCTCACCCACCTCCGTGACGTGACGGGCGAGAGCGCCCAGCTCTACCGCCGCCAGGGCGACATGCGGATCTGCGTCGCCGCGGCGGAGCGGCTGTCCGGCCTGCGGGACACGGTGCCGGTCGGGTCCACGCTCACGATGAAGGCCGGTTCGTCCGCCCAGATCCTGATGGCCTGGGAGGAGCCCGAGCGGCTGCACCGCGGCCTGCAGGGCGCCCGCTTCACGGCGACGGCCCTGTCCGGCGTACGGCGCCGGGGCTGGGCCCAGTCCATCGGCGAGCGCGAGCCGGGTGTCGCCTCGGTGTCCGCGCCGGTGCGCGGCCCGTCCAACCGCGTGGTGGCCGCCGTCTCCGTCTCCGGTCCCATCGAGCGCCTCAGCCGCCACCCGGGCCGGATGCACGCCCAGGCCGTCATCGACGCCGCCGGCCGCCTGTCGGAGGCACTGCGCCGCTCCAGCTGACGACGACACGAGGGTCGGTCCCAACGCCGCGGCCGACCTCGATGTCCGTTCAGTGGAGCGCCCGCAAGGGGCGCGGGGCTGTGACATATGCGGCTGCGCCGCCCGGGCGCGAGCAACCACGACGAACCCGCACCCGCGACATACGGAAATGGCCCCCCACCTCACGCGTTGCCGCGAAGGCGGAGAGCCGTCGTCCCGTACCCCCGACCGGATTCGAACCGGCGCTACCGCCTTGAGAGGGCGGCGTGCTAGGCCGCTACACAACGGGGGCGTGGATCCTGCGTTTCCGCAGGTCCGAGCTGGTCTACCTGGACTCGAACCAAGACTAACTGAACCAGAATCAGTCGTGCTGCCAATTACACCATAGACCAATGTGGTTTAGACCAGACAGTACCCCCGACCGGATTCGAACCGGCGCTACCGCCTTGAGAGGGCGGCGTGCTAGGCCGCTACACAACGGGGGCCCTAGCGATCACCATGAAGTGGATCACCGTACCCCCGACCGGATTCGAACCGGCGCTACTGCCTTGAGAGGGCAGCGTGCTAGGCCGCTACACAACGGGGGCTTTGCAGATGAGCTCTGCGAGCTGGCCTACCTGGACTCGAACCAAGACTAACTGAACCAGAATCAGTCGTGCTGCCAATTACACCATAGGCCACTGGAACGCAAGCCCCGTACTGGGGATCTTGTTCTAGTTTCGCGCTTTCGGTTCCGGCCTTTCGGCCCGCTCCCCGGCGGCGCAGGAAGAACATTACCCGAAGGTGGACGGGGCTCCAAAACGAGTATCCCCACCGAGGAGCGAGGGGAGTTCCGCGAGGGACGCGATGCGGCGCGGGCCGACGGGCGGGTCGACGGTCGCGTACACGCCGCCCCGGTCGAGCCAGACCGACAGCAGCCCGGCGTCGGCGGCGCCCCGGCCGTCGATCTCCGGGTGGTCGCCGACGTAGGCGACCTGGTGCGGGGCGAGGGAGAGCGCCTCGCAGGCGGCCAGGAAGGCGCCGGGGTCGGGCTTGGAGACGCCCAGCTCGGCGGCGCACAGGATGGCCTCGAAGCGGTCGTGGACGCCGAGGACGCGCAGTTTGCGGTCCTGGACGGTGAGGCTGGAGTTGGAGAGCACGGCGTGCCGGTGACTGGCGGCGAGGGCGTCGAGGACGGGCAGGACGTCCGGGAAGAGGGCCCAGGCGGCCTCGTAGTGCGCCACATAGCGGTCGAACCAGTCGTCGGCCTCGGTGTCGGTCAGCTCCGGGCGGTCCAGGAAGACCCGGGTGCGGTCGCGCCGCTGGGTGACGAAGTCGACCTCGCCGGCCGCGAACCGGGCCCACTGGGCGTCGGTGACCGCCCGCCACTGGGTCAGGGCCTCCTCGGCGCTCCCGTACCGGTCGAGCAGTTGCTCGGCCACGAGGTGGGCGCGCATGCCCTCGCGGTCCGCGGAGGTGTAGTCGAAGAGGGTGTCGTCGACGTCCCAGACCACGGCTTCGATCGTCATGTTCCCGACGGTACCGGGGTACGGCGAGGGGCGGCAGACCGTGCCGGCACGGTCTGCCGCCCCTGTCAGGCGTACGGGCGTCAGGCGGCGAGCCGCGCCAGCGCCGCGTCGATCCTGGTCAGCGCCTTCTCCTTGCCCAGGACCTCCAGGGACTCGAAGAGCGGCAGGCCGACCGTGCGGCCGGTGACGGCGACGCGGACCGGCGCCTGGGCCTTGCCGAGCTTGAGGCCGTGGGCCTCGCCGGCGGCCAGGACGGCCTCCTTGAGGGACTCCGGGGAGCTCCAGTCCGCCGCGTCCAGCTTCTCGCGGGCGGTGCGCAGCAGGGCGTCGGAGCCCTCCTTCATCGCCTTGGTCCAGCTCGCCTCGTCGAAGACCGGCTCCGGCAGGAACAGGAAGTCGACGTTGTCGGTGATCTCGGAGAGGACCTTCAGGCGGGTCTGCGCGTGCGGGGCGATCGCCTGCCACTTGGTCTCGTCGAAGTCCTCCGGCGCCCAGGGGGCGAAGGGCGGCTTCAGCCACGGGCGGCAGCGCTCGGCGAAGTCCTTCGCCTCCAGCATGCGGATGTGGTCGCCGTTGATGGCCTCGCACTTCTTGAGGTCGAAGCGGGCCGGGTTGGGGTTGACGTCCGTGACGTCGAAGGCGGCGACCATCTCGTCGACGGTGAAGATGTCCTGGTCGGCGGAGAGGGACCAGCCGAGCAGGGAGAGGTAGTTGAGCAGGCCCTCGGGGAGGAAGCCGCGCTCGCGGTAGAGGTTCAGGGAGGACTGCGGGTCGCGCTTGGAGAGCTTCTTGTTGCCCTCGCCCATCACGTACGGGAGGTGGCCGAAGGCGGGGATCTCCTTGGCGACGCCCAGCTCGATCAGCGCCTTGTAGAGGGCGATCTGGCGGGGGGTGGAGGAGAGCAGGTCCTCGCCGCGCAGGACGTGGGTGATCTCCATCAGGGCGTCGTCGACCGGGTTGACCAGGGTGTACAGCGGGGCGCCGTTGGCGCGGACGATGCCGTAGTCCGGGACGTTCTCCGGCAGGTAGGTGATCTCGCCGCGGACCAGGTCGGTGAAGGTGATCGCCTCGTCGGGCATCCGGAAGCGGACGATCGGCGTGCGGCCCTGGGCCTCGTACTCCTCGACCCGCGCGGCGGTCAGCTCGCGGCAGTGGCCGTCGTAGCCGGAGGGCCTGCCGGCGGCGCGGGCGGCCTCGCGGCGGGTGTCCAGCTCCTCCTGGGAGCAGTAGCAGCGGTAGGCGTGGCCGGCGTCCAGGAGCTTCTGGGCGACGTCGCGGTAGATGTCCATGCGCTGCGACTGGCGGTACGGGGCGTGCGGGCCGCCGACCTCGGGACCCTCGTCCCAGTCGAAGCCGAGCCAGCGCATGGAGTCCAGGAGCTGGTGGTAGGACTCCTCGCTGTCGCGGGCCGCGTCGGTGTCCTCGATGCGGAAGACCAGCGTGCCCTGGTGGTGGCGCGCGAAGGCCCAGTTGAACAGGGCGGTGCGGACCAGGCCCACGTGGGGGTTACCGGTGGGCGAGGGACAGAAACGGACGCGTACGGGGGACGACGCTGCGCTAGCCACGCTTGACAACCTTGTTGGTGAGAGTGCCGATGCCTTCGATGGTGACGGCGACCTCGTCGCCGACGTTGAGGGGGCCGACCCCGGCCGGGGTGCCGGTGAGGATCACGTCGCCGGGGAGCAGGGTCATCGCCTCGGTGACGTTGACGACCAGGTCCTCGATGGAGTGGATCATCTCGCTGGTGCGGCCGAGCTGGCGCTGCTGCCCGTTGACGGTGAGCTGGATCGTCAGGTCGGCGGCGCGGGCGAGGTCGATGTCCGTCTCCACCCAGGGGCCGAGCGGGCAGGAGGTGTCGAAGCCCTTGGCGCGGGCCCACTGCTTCTCGCGGCGCTGGACGTCGCGGGCGGTGACGTCGTTGGCACAGGTGTAGCCGAGGATGACGTCGGCGACGCGCTCGCGCGGGACCTCGCGGCACATGCGGCCGATGACCACGGCCAGCTCGGCCTCGTGGTGCAGTTCCCGCGAGAAGGAGGGGTACTGGATGTCGTCGCCGGGGCCGGTGACCGAGGTGGACGGCTTGAAGAAGGCGAACGGGGCGTCGGGCACTTCGTTGCCCAGCTCCCGGGCGTGCTCGGCGTAGTTGCGGCCGAAGGCGACGACCTTGTTGGGGAGCACCGGCGGCAGCAGCCGGACCTTGCTCAGCGGGACCTTCGTGCCGGAGAGCTCGAAGTCCGCGAACGGGATGCCCTTGATGATGTCGAGGACGAGCTGGTCCGGCTGGTCGCCCTCGACCGCGCCGAAGGCGACGTTCCCGTCGATGGAGAACCTGGCGATGCGCACGGGTTGCTTGGCCCCTTGACTGATGCGGCTGGAGTCTGACGCTCCAGGCTAACGCGGCAAGGGGCGGGTGCCTCGCGCATCACCGCCGCTCGGGCCGGGTGTGCTACTCGGCCGGGGTGGCCGAGGCGGGAATCTCCATGAGGATGGTGCGCCGGGGGTTGGCGGTCTGGGTGGGGAGCTCGACGGCGTGCTCCGGCTGCTCCGGGGCCCGCAGTTCGCCGGCGTCCTTCAGGTGGACCAGCGTCGTGCGGCGCGGATTGGCGATCTTGTGGAACATCATCGTCGTCTTCACGGTGGTACGAGCCTCATGGGGTGCGGGCGCCGGGCCGGCCCGGAAGGGCCTCGCACGGGCGCGGGTTGTCGGATTTGCCTTCTCTGTAAAGCGCCAGGCTAAACACGCGATTCCCCACCGAAGAGGTGAAGGACTCATGGCGCCCGTGTGAGTTTGCTCACTCAGCAAGGGGCAAAGCGGTCAAAGCAGACCCCCACCCTCCCGGCAAGAAACGGACATTGCCTCCCTGAAGCGGCCATTCCGCTCCTGATCATGGCGACTGGGACACCCGCCGGGGACCGATGACTCGTGGCCATACGCCCGTTTTGCCGTCGACCACTCTCTACGTCCGGTGACCTGCCCCTCACGTGCTGTCACGCTGGTCGCGGGCTCTCCCACGGCCCTTGTTGGAGATCCGGCACTGTGCTGGAATTCCACGGACCGCCGCAGGATCGAGCCGGCACACGGGGGGCGCACCGAAGCGCCGAGTGGCGGCAAGAGGGGGAACCGGCGCCGGTTACTCACGACCATCAGGGGGCGCATTCAGGGCGCCCCCGAGACGCCGACACCGTGCCTCGCCGTTCACGCGGAGGGGCGCCTGGTCCAGAGGTTGCGACGCTAGTGCAGGGACGTTTCAAGAGGGATGGCAGCGCTTCGGCGGAGCCGCAGGCGCAGGGTGGGACTGGCCCCATGACAGGCAGCTCCTCTCCCCAGCACGCCCAGCACGCCCACAAGGGTGCCTCGGGCCCGGCCGCGTCCGGCCCCGGCGGCGAACGCTCCGGACGGGGCGGCCCCGCGGGGACCCCCGGCACGCCCGGTTCCTCCGGCACGCCCGGCGCGTCCGGTGCGCAGGGCCAGGCGTCGGCGGCGAAGCCCGCGAAGGGCCCGAGCGGCCCCGGCTCCCGCATAGCCCTGCGCAACTGGCGCATCTCCACCCGTCTGGTGTCCCTGCTGGCGCTCCCGGTCGTCGCGGCCACCTCGCTGGGTGCCCTGCGCATCAGCGACTCCATGGACAACATCCAGCAGCTCGACAACATGAAGCTGCTGACGGAGATGACCGCGCGGGCCACCGAGCTGGCCGCCGCGCTCCAGGAGGAGCGGGACAAGTCGGCGGGTCCGCTGGCGCACAACTCCTCTTCCAGCGCGTCCGCGGTGAAGGGCGACCGGGAGAAGACCGACCGGGCCCTGGCCAACTTCATCGACGGCTCCGAGGACATCGACGCCGCCAGCAAGGACGGCAACCTCCAGGGCGTGCGCGACACCGTCGTCGGTCTCGCCAGCGAGCTCAACGGCCTGAGCAAGATCCGCAACTCGGCCTACGAGGACCCGCGCAACTCGACGCAGACCGTCGACGCCTACCACCGCCTGATCACCCACCTCCTGGACCTCTCCCAGGACATGGCCGAGGCGACCAGCAACCCGGAGATGATCCAGCGCACCCGCGCGCTGTCGGCGTTCTCGTCCGCCAAGGAGTACGCCTCGGTGCAGCGGGCCGTCATCGCGGCGGCGCTGCCCGCGAGCAACACCGCGTCCGGCAGCCTCTCCGAGAACGACCGGCTGTACGCCGAGGCGGCCCTGGACAGCCAGGACTACGACCTGCGCAGCTTCGCCAGCATCTACGGCAGCGGCTCCACCGAACTCCTCCAGCCCATCGAGGAGGGCAACGCGACGATCGAGTCGGCGGACAAGTACGCCGGCCGGGTCCTCGCCAACCAGGGCGCCATCGAGGAGATGGAGAAGCAGTCCTACCAGGACTGGCTGGACAGCAGCTCCACCAAGATCCAGCAGATGTCGAACATCGAGCACACGCTGCTGGAGGACATGGAGCAGCAGGCGCGTGAGCTGCGCAGCGAGTCGGAGCGCGAGGCGATCCTCTCCGGCGCGCTGATCCTGATCGTGCTCGGTGTCTCGCTGGTCGGCGCGTTCGTCGTGGCCCGCTCCATGATCCGTTCGCTGCGCCGCCTGGAGGAGACCGCGACCAGGGTCGCCTCCGACCGGCTGCCCGAGCTGGTCAAGCAGCTCTCCGAGTCCGACCCGCAGGACGTCGACACCTCCGTGGAGTCGGTCGGCCTGCACTCCCGGGACGAGATCGGCAAGGTGGCCGCGGCCTTCGACGACGTGCACCGCGAGGCGGTCCGGCTCGCGGCCGAGCAGGCCCTGCTGCGGGGCAACGTCAACGCGATGTTCACCAACCTCTCGCGCCGCTCCCAGGGCCTCATCCAGCGTCAGCTGTCGCTCATCTCCGAACTGGAGTCCCGCGAGGCCGACCCGGACCAGCTGTCCTCGCTGTTCAAGCTCGACCACCTCGCGACGCGCATGCGCCGTAACGGTGAGAACCTCCTCGTCCTCGCCGGTGAGGAGCCGGGCCGCCGCTGGACCCGTCCGGTGCCGCTGGTCGACGTGCTCCGTGCCGCCGCCTCCGAGGTGGAGCAGTACGAGCGCATCGAGCTGGCCTCCGTGCCGACCACCGAGGTGGCCGGCCGGGTCGTCAACGACCTCGTGCACCTGCTCGCCGAGCTGCTGGAGAACGCGACGTCGTTCTCCTCCCCGCAGACCAAGGTCAAGGTCACCGGTCACGCGCTGCCCGACGGGCGGGTGCTGATCGAGATCCACGACACCGGCATCGGCCTCTCCCCCGAGGACCTCGCCGCGATCAACGAGCGGCTGGCCTCGCCGCCCACCGTGGACGTCTCCGTCTCCCGTCGCATGGGTCTGTTCGTGGTCGGCCGCCTGTCGCAGCGCCACGGCATCCGCATCCAGCTGCGCCCGTCCGACTCCGGTGGTACGACCGCGCTGGTCATGCTGCCCGTCGATGTCGCCCAGGGCGGCCGCAAGCCGCAGGGCAAGCCCGGTCAGCCCGGTACCGGCGGTCCCGCCGCCGCGCAGGCCGCGGCCGGCGCCGCGGCGGCCCGGCGGGCGGGCGGCGGCCAGGGCGGCGCGCTCGGCGCGGGTGCCCCGGGCGGTCCCCGGCTCGCGCCCGGTCAGGGGCCGCGCGCCGCACTGCCCGGCCGGGACGGCGGACAGCCGGGCGGCGCGCGCGGCCCGCAGTCCCCGGCGGCACCGCTGCCGTCGGCCCCGCAGTCGCCCCAGTCTCCGCAGAACCGTCCGGCTCCGGCGGGCGCGGGTGCCGGTCAGGCGCCGGGCGCCCCGCAGGGCCTGCAGGCCGCGGGTCTGAACGCGCCGCAGCCGCAGCAGGGCCAGGACGCCTTCGGCAACGCCGGGCCCGCCGCACCGCAGCGCGGCCGGCGCAAGGGCGGCAACCCCGGCGACCAGGGCGAGTCCGAGCGGGGCCGGCGTCCGCAGCTGCCGCCGCGCGGTGGCCCGCGGGCCGAGCTGCCCGGCGGCAACCCGCAGCCCCGCGTGCCCAGCTGGAGCGACGAGAACGCGCAGCCGTCCGTGGACCGCGCCGCGCTGGACGCCCCGCGCGGCCACGAGGAGCCGGACGTCGCCCGCACCGCCCCCGTCCCCCGGATCGACGACCGGCAGGGGCCGGCGGCGACCGCCGAGATGCCGGTGATCGGCCGCCCCGGCGAGCAGGACGGGCCCGCCGCCACGGCCGAGTTCGCCCGCCCGGACTTCGACGCGCCCGCACCGGGCACCGCCGACTCCCGGCACACCGGCCGGTACGCCGCGCCGGAACGGAACGCTCCGGCGCCCGCCGACCCGTTCGGCCGCCCCGGCGGTCACGGACCCCAGGGCGGCGGCCAGGACGGGACGCGGGACAACGGCCCGTTCGTCCGCTCCGACGTCTTCGGCACGCCCGCCGGACCGAACGGCGCGGGCGGCACGGCCGGCCAGGACCGGTTCGGCGCCCCGCAGGCGTACGAGGACGGCTCGGCCACGGGGCGGCACGGCCTCCCGGGCCACCAGGACCCGGCCGCCACCGGCCAGTTCGACCGCCAGGACCTCGACGGCACCGGCGGGTACGGCCGGCAGGACGCGTCGACGGCCGGCCGGTACGGCGGCCAGGACGCCTCCGCCACCGGCCAGTACGACCGGCAGCAGCCTCCGGCCGGGTCGTACGACCGCCAGGACCCGGCCGTCACCGGCCAGTTCGAGCGGCCGGACCCGGCCCGCGAGGACGCGTTCGGGGCGCAGGGCTTCGAGCCCCGCGACCCGGCCGCCACCGGCCGGTTCGACCGGCCGGACACGGCGCCCGGTGCCCCGTACGATCGCCAGGACGCGTACGACCGGCAGGACGCGTACGACCGCCAGGACCCGTACAGCCGGCAGGACCCGGCCCCCGCGGACCCGTACGCCCCGCAGGACCCGGCCGTCACCGGCCAGTTCGAGCGGCCGTCGGCGGGGCGCGGGGACGGCTTCGGCGGGACCCATCTGCAGCGTCCGCAGCGGCCCGTGCGGCAGGAGCCCGAGGCGCTGCCCCCGGCCACCGGCCCCGGCGACGGCCGTACGCCGCTGTTCGACACGCTGGAGACCAACTGGTTCCGCGGCGAACGGCGCGAGCGGCAGGCCGGCGGCGACGCGCCGCAGGCCCCCGAGCAGCAGCTCCCCGAGGCGGCGCAGCCCGCCGCACCCCAGCGTCCCGCCGCCTCTTCCTGGCGCAGCTCGCCCAACGACGAACTCGTCCGGCAGGCAGAGCGTGTCCGGCAGCCGGCCGCGGGCGGTATCACCACCTCCGGCCTGCCGCGCCGGGTGCCCCGTGCGAACCTCGTACCGGGCACGGCTCAGCAGCAGTCCCACCAGAGCGGTCCGCAGGTCTCGCGCGCCCCCGACGAGGTACGCGGCCGGCTGACCAATCTCCGTCGGGGTATCGCACAGGGCCGTCAGGCGGGAAGCGGCCAGACCGGCAACTTCCCGAGGCCCACTCACCAGCAGGAGCGTTAGTTGAGCCCGATGAGCCAGGCGGCACAGAACCTCAACTGGTTGATCACGAATTTCGTGGACAACACCCCCGGGGTGTCCCACACCGTCGTCGTGTCCGCCGACGGACTCCTTCTGGCGATGTCCGAAGGCTTCCCGCGCGACCGCGCCGACCAGCTCGCGGCCGTCGCCTCGGGGCTGACCTCGCTCACGGCCGGGGCGTCCCGGATCTTCGAGGGCGGCAACGTGGCGCAGACGGTCGTGGAGATGGAACGCGGGTTCCTCTTCCTCATGTCCGTCTCGGACGGCTCGTCCCTGGCCGTTCTGGCTCACCCGGAGTGCGACATCGGCCTCGTCGGCTACGAGATGGCGCTGCTCGTCGACCGCGCGGGCGCCGTACTCACCCCCGACCTGCGCGCCGAACTGCAAGGAAGTCTGCTCCACTGATCGGCCCCGGCACCACCCGTCTCACCGAATCACCGTCCGGCCGCCACAAACCCCCCACCGGCCACACCAGACGGCTTGACTTACCGACATGCCGCCCCGCCCGGAGGACCCATGACCCCGCCCACCGCCTCTCATGATCCGTACGCGGAACCGTACGAGGACGAGGGCGACCAGCCGCTGGTACGTCCTTACGCGATGACCGGCGGCCGGACCCGGCCCCGCTATCAGCTCGCCATCGAGGCGCTGATCAGCACCACGGCCGACCCGGCAGCGCTGATGGGGCTGCTCCCCGAGCACCAGCGCATCTGCCACCTGTGCCGCGAGGTGAAGTCGGTGGCCGAGGTGTCGGCCCTGCTCGCCATGCCGCTCGGGGTCGCCAGGATCCTGGTCGCCGACCTCGCGGAGGCGGGCCTGGTCGCCATCCACCAGCCGGGCGGCGACGAGAACAACGGCGGCGCGCCGGACGTGACACTGCTCGAAAGGGTGCTCAGTGGACTTCGCAAGCTCTGACGGGGGTCGGGCGACGACCTCCGCCAAGATCGTGGTGGCCGGCGGCTTCGGCGTGGGCAAGACCACGTTCGTCGGCGCCGTCTCGGAGATCAACCCGCTGCGCACCGAGGCCGTCATGACGTCCGCGTCGGCGGGCATCGACGACCTGACCCACACCGGGGACAAGACGACCACCACGGTCGCCATGGACTTCGGCCGCATCACCCTCGACCAGGACCTGATCCTGTACCTCTTCGGTACGCCCGGCCAGGACCGCTTCTGGTTCATGTGGGACGACCTGGTGCGCGGCGCCATCGGCGCGGTCGTGCTGGTCGACACGAGGAGGCTCGCCGACTGCTTCCCCGCCGTCGACTACTTCGAGAACAGCGGTCTCCCCTTCGTGATCGCCCTGAACGGCTTCGACGGACAGCAGCCGTACAACCCGGACGAGGTCCGCGAGGCGCTGCAGATCGGGCCCGACACCCCGATCATCACCACCGACGCCCGCCACCGGGCCGACGCCAAGAGCGCGCTGATCACGCTGGTCGAGCACGCGCTGATGGCCCGGCTGCGGTAACGATCAAGCAGACGCAAATCGACGACGGCACAGGGAAGTTGCCGTGGGCACCGGGAAGCCGGCTGTGTCCTTGGACACGGTCGGCTCCGGCGTTCATAACGTTTCGGCAGAGGAATCGGGTGGTACCGCCACGCGTCGCGCACATCTGGTGCCGCTGTGCGCACGGACGGCCCGCCATTTGACGCCCCTCGCTCCTTATGACCCTTTTATCTGCTGCTTACATCACATGTAATCCTCTCGTCACAGTGTTTGGAAGAGCGCTGGTCGCCGTGCTGGAATGCCAGAACTGCCCGGCGGTCAAAGACATACTCATCAGTAATACGTAGGTGATGAGTAGGTGACGTCCTGGGCTCTGAGACACTGCGGCACGACACAGGTGCCGACCGCCGAGAGGTTGTTGGTCGAGTGAGGCGAAGCAAGAACAGTCCCGAGCCGTCGGCCCGGGGCAACTTCACCCCGCCGCCGCGCACAGCGGCGCCCGCCCCTGTGCCCGGTCCGCAGTCCAAGGCCGCCCCCGCGCCGAGCGGCGGGCGTCTGTCGCCGCGCAACTGGCGGGTGCGCACGCGCCTCAACGCGATCCTGCTCATACCCGTGCTGGTCGGCCTCGTCATGGGCGGCTTCCAGGTGAAGGGCTCCCTGGACACCTGGCAGGACGCCGAGGACGCCGAGTCCACCGCCAAGCTGGTGCGGGCGTCCCTCACCTACGCCGACGCCCTCTACAACGAGCGGGACGTCTCCGCCGCCCCGCTGCTCCAGGGCAAGGACGACGACGAGAGCGTCCTCAAGGCACGGAAGGCCACCGACCGGGCCTCCGACGCCTTCGACGAGGCGGTCCGGAACATGCCCGCCAAGGACGGCCTGGAACGCCGGCTGCAGCAGTTCCGGGAGGTGGAACCCAACCTGCCGACGCTGCGCACCGCCGCCTACACCTCCGCGCTCAAGGGCGTGGAGACCGAGGAGGGGTACGTCCAGATCGCCCACCCGCTGATGTCGTTCGCCAACGAACTAGGGCTGGGCACCGGCAACATCACCTCCTACGGCCGGGCCGTCTACGCGATCGGCCTGACCAAGGCGTCCCTCTCGCTGGAACGCGCCATCGGCATGCACATGCTGACCAAGCCGGGTCCGGAGCCCAGCCACCTGGCCAGCCAGCGCGTCGCCCTCTCCTCGTACGCCTATCTGGAGGGCATAGCCGTCGAGGAGTACCTCGGCGGCGGCACCGAGGCGGACGCCAAGAAGCTGGAAGACGCCGAGGCGAAGATCAAGACGGACGGCGCGGCCCTGGCCAAGGAGGCCGCGGCCGAGGACCCCGACTACGTGGCACCGCCGTCCAACCCGACCACGATGGTCTCCGAGCTGGCCCAGCTCTCCTCCACCGACACCAGCGCCCGCGCCTCCCTGGCCCAGCAGGGCATCACGCCGGCCAACTGGTGGGCGGTCACCACCCTGAAGTTCGACGCCTACCGCGCGATCGAGTCGGACATGGCCGACAAGGCCGTGAGCGAGGCGTCCGCGATAGCCGACGAGGCCGCGCGCGACACCTACGTCACCGGCGCCGCCGTGGTCATCGCGCTGCTCGCCGCGTTCATCCTGGCCGGCATGGTCGCCCGCCAGATGAGCCGCAACATGCGGCAGCTGCGCAACGCCGCGTTCGGCGTCGCCGAGCAGCGGCTGCCGGGCCTGGTCGACCAGCTCTCCCGCACCGACCCCGGCCGGGTCGACACCCGGGTCAGCCCGATCCCGATCACCACCACCGACGAGATCGGCGAGGTCGCCCGCGCCTTCGACCAGGTGCACCGCGAGGCGGTCCGGCTCGCCTCCGAGCAGGCCCTGCTGCGGGGCAACATCAACGCGATCTTCACCAACCTCTCGCGCCGCAACCAGTCGCTGATCGAGGGCCAGCTGACCCTGATCACCGACCTGGAGAACAACGAGGCCGACCCGGACCAGCTGGAGAGCCTCTTCCGCCTGGACCACCTGGCCACCCGCATGCGCCGCAACGGCGAGAACCTGCTGGTCCTCGCCGGCGAGGAGCCCGGCCGCCGCTGGGACCAGCCGGTCCCGCTGGTCGACGTGCTGCGCGCCGCCTCCTCCGAGGTGGAGCAGTACGAGCGCATCGAGCTGTCCGGCGTACCGGAGGCCGAGATCCACGGCCGCGCCGTCACCGACCTCGTCCACCTGCTCGCCGAACTGCTGGAGAACGCCACCACGTTCTCCTCCCCGCAGACCAAGGTCCGCGTCACCGCGACCCGGCTGCCCGACGGCCGCGTGATGGTCGAGATCCACGACAAGGGCATCGGCCTGACCGCCGAGGACTTCGCGGACATCAACCACAAGCTGGCCAACCCGCCCACCGTGGACGCCGCGATCTCGCAGCGCATGGGCCTGTTCGTGGTCGGCCGGCTCGCCGACCGGCACGGCATCCGGGTCCAGCTGCGCCCCTCCGGCGAGCAGGCCGGCACCACCTCTCTGGTCATGCTCCCGGACGCCATCACGCACGGCGGCGGCGGCGAGAGCCCGGTGCGGCGCGACGACTTCACCGTCTCGCAGATCATCCCCGAGCAGCAGTTCCAGGGCGGCGAGAACTTCGGCGGGCAGCAGCAGCCCCTGCGCACCGCCGCGGAGCTGGGCTTCGACGACAGCCGGTACGCGGAGGTCCCCGACGACATCCGCGAGCTGGACCCGGTCGGCCGCTCCCTGATGCGCGAGGAGCGCCGCGCCGCGCTGGAGTCCCAGTCCCCGCCCGGCACGGAGGACCCGGCCGCCGACGGCCGCGCGGCCCCGTACCAGGACCCGTTCGCCGGCCCGTCCGGCTACGACCAGGGCTACGGCCAGGGTTACGACCAGCAGGCGCCGTACCCCGGTCAGGAGCAGGCCGCGTACGAGGCACCCGGTCAGCAGGCGTACGACGGGCAGTACTACGCGCCCGACGGCGGCCTGCCGCAGGGCGACGCCTACTCCCCCGACGGCGACGGCGGCTACCAGCAGAACGGGTACACCGGGGCCGGGCTGCCGGAGCGTCCCGTGCCGGGCGGCGGGGTCCAGGACGACTGGCCTCGGCAGGACGGCTACCAGAACGGCTACCCGGCCCAGTACCCTGCGGACACGGCGGCGGCCCAGTCCGCCCAGGCCGCTGACGCGGGCGAATCCGAGCGCGTAGGCTTCGAGCGTCCGGGACCGGCCCCGTCCGCCGTCCACGACCTGACCGACGCCGGGCTCCCGCGCCGCGGTGCCGCCGGGGGCGGTGCGCACCGCGCGGCCGCGGAGCCGTCGGGGTCCGCCCCGGAGGGCAACGGCGCGGACGGTGCCGAGGGCTCCTGGCGGTCGGCCAACGACGAGCGCTGGCAGCAGGCTTCCCAGCTGAAGAAGCCGAAGGCGGGCGGAGTGACCCCCTCCGGTCTGCCCCGGCGGGTACCCAAGGCCAACCTGGTCGAGGGCGCCGCCGAGACCACCCCCCAGGGAGGCCCCCAGGTCTCCCGTGCCCCGGAGGATGTCCGGGGCCGGCTGAGCAACCTGCGCCGCGGTGTCGAACGAGGCCGCAGCGCGGGCAGTGAAACGAACAACGGCCAGGCCACTGGGTCTCACCGCAGTGGTCCTGACAGCACCTACGACCAGGAGCGTTAGTGTGAGCCCGATGAGCCAGGCGGCACAGAACCTGAACTGGTTGATCACCAACTTCGTGGACAACACCCCGGGGGTGTCCCACACGGTGGTGGTCTCCGCCGACGGACTCCTTCTGGCGATGTCCGAAGGTTTCCCGCGCGACCGCGCCGACCAGCTCGCGGCCGTCGCCTCCGGTCTGACCTCGCTGACCGCGGGTGCCTCGCGCATCTTCGAGGGCGGCCATGTGAACCAGACGGTTGTGGAGATGGAGCGGGGATTCCTCTTCATCATGTCCATCTCCGACGGTTCCTCCCTCGCGGTTCTCGCACACCCGGAAGCGGACATCGGTCTCATTGGGTACGAGATGGCCCTTCTCGTCGACCGAGCCGGTACGGTCCTGACGCCGGACCTGCGCGCCGAGCTTCAGGGGAGCCTTCTCAACTAACGGGCAGACGGTGCGTTTTGGCGTCCCGTGGCCGTAAGGTTTCGGGACGCGGCTCCACAGTGATGGGTGCCAGGCACAGTCGGAGGAGGAGAAAGTGGCAACACCCCCAGGCAGTCCGTCTTCGGGCAACTGGTCGTACGGCCCCGCACAGGGCCACGGCGACGGTGCGTACCCGTACGGCTTCCCCTCCGCGCCCAGCCACCAGCAGCCGTACGCGCCGCAGGGCCCCGGCCCTTCGCCGTACGACCAGCCGCAGGCCCCGCGCATCCAGCCCGTGCAGCCGCAGCGCCGCGCCCCTGAGCCCGCGCCCGCCGGGGCGTCGAACAACCCCCTGGTGCGTCCGTACGCCATGACCGGCGGCCGGACCCGCCCGCGGTACCAGCTCGCCATCGAGGCGCTGGTGCACACCACCGCGCAGCCGCACCAGATGCAGGGCCAGTTGCCCGAGCATCAGCGGATCTGCCAGCTCTGCCGGGAGATCAAGTCGGTGGCCGAGATCTCGGCCCTGCTGACCATCCCTCTCGGCGTGGCCAGGATTCTCGTCGCCGACTTGGCGGAGGCGGGCCTGGTCGCCATCCATCAGCCCGGCGGCGACGACAACGCCGGCGGCCAGCCAGACGTGACACTGCTCGAAAGGGTGCTCAGTGGACTTCGCAAGCTCTAGCGGAGGGCCTTCCCGCTCCACCACGTCCGCGAAGATCGTGGTGGCCGGCGGTTTCGGCGTGGGTAAGACCACGTTCGTCGGCGCCGTCTCGGAGATCAACCCGCTGCGCACCGAGGCCGTGATGACATCCGCGTCGGCGGGCATCGACGACCTCACCCACACCGGCGACAAGACGACCACCACGGTCGCCATGGACTTCGGCCGCATCACCCTCGACCAGGACCTGATCCTGTACCTCTTCGGTACGCCCGGCCAGGACCGCTTCTGGTTCATGTGGGACGACCTGGTGCGCGGCGCCATCGGCGCGATCGTGCTGGTCGACACGCGCCGTCTGGCGGACTGCTTCCCGGCGGTCGACTACTTCGAGAACAGCGGCCTCCCCTTCGTGATCGCCCTGAACGGCTTCGACGGACAGCAGCCGTACAACCCGGACGAGGTCCGCGAGGCGCTGCAGATCGGGCCCGACACCCCGATCATCACCACCGACGCCCGCCACCGGGCCGACGCCAAGAGCGCGCTGATCACGCTGGTCGAGCACGCGCTGATGGCCCGGCTGCGGTAACGATCGGCACGAATCGGTTGCGGCCCCCGTTCCTCCTGTGGGAGGGATGGGGGCCGTACGTCGTCGCACCGGGGGGTGGAGATGAGCGCAGAGGCGGCCGCGCTGCGGCTGGGGACGACCGTGGCGAGCACGGCGGCGCGGATATGGCTCGGGGGGAAGGCGCGTGAGCAGGAACGTCACCTGACGATCGAGGAACTGGCCCGGGTGCGGGTGCCCGGAGTGAAGTTCTCACGGTCGGTGAAACGGCAGTTCGAGCAGATCGCCGACGCGGTGTTCGACCGGCTGGAGCCGTACCTGGAGCACGAGTTCAAGGGGCTGGAGGAGTCCGGGCGCCGGGCGGTGATCGACGCGGTCTGCGACACGTTCGCGGCGGCCGACCTCTCGGACGAGGCACTGCTGGCGGCCGACGCCCAGCCGGCCGAGCTGATCCGGCGGATCACCGGGGCGGTGCGCGCCCCGGTGGGGCTCGGCGAGGCGGAGGGCAGCCTGTACGAGCGGCTCTTCACCGAGTGCGTGGAGTACTACGTCCGGATCGTGCGCAGTCTGCCGGTCTTCGAGGAACGCGCGGCGGCCGAGCTGCTGGTGCGGACCTCCACGCTGGGCGGCGAGGTGGCCCGCATCCTCGAACGGCTCCCGGACCGTACCCTGTTCGCTCCCGACGGCACGGACCAGGACACCGCGTTCCGGCGCCGGTACCTGGAGCTGGTCAGCGAGAGCCTCGATGAGGTCGAGCTGTTCCGCCGCGCCTCCGACCGCGCGGCGGCGCAGGTCAGGCTGTCGGTGGCGTACGTCAGCCTGCGGGCCACCGGGGACGACAGCGCGTGGCGGCGCACCGCCCGCTCGCTGCCCCGGCTGCGGGCCGACATGAGCGACTGGGAAGAAGCGCCGGGCGGCGACGCCTCCGGCATGCGGGTGGAGGCCGCGCTGCGGGGCTCCGCCCGTGTCCTGCTGCGCGGCGAGGCCGGCTCCGGCAAGACGACCCTGCTGCGCTGGCTGGCCGTCACAGCGGCCCGCGGCGCCTTCACCGGGGAACTGGCGGAGTGGAACGGGCTCACCCCGGTCGTCGTCAAGCTGCGCGAGTACAGCGGCCGCCCGCTGCCCGCGCCGGAGGCGATGCTCGACGGGGTGGCGGCGCCGCTCACCGGCATCATGCCCAGGGGCTGGGTGGAACGGCAGCTCGACAGCGGCCGGGCGCTGCTGCTGATCGACGGGGTGGACGAGCTGCTCGACCGGGAGCGCCGGGCGGTACGGGACTGGCTGCGCCGGCTGCTGTCGGCGTATCCCGGCGTACGGGTCGTCGTCACCTCCCGGCCCGCCGCGGCCGGCGCGGACTGGCTGCGGCGCGAGGACTTCACCGCGCTGCACCTGGACCGGATGACCCCGCCGGACCTGGCGGCCTTCGTACGCCAGTGGCACCAGGCGGTGCGGGAACTGGGCGAGGAGCTGCCCTGCCCGGTGGAGGACCTTCCGCAGTACGAGCAGTCACTGCTGGCGAGCCTGAAGGACCGGGCGCATCTGCAGTCGCTGGCGGGGACTCCGCTGCTGGCGGCGATGGTCTGCGCGATGCACCTCAACCGGGGGCGGCATCTTCCGCGCGACCGGATGGAGCTGTACCGCAGCGCGCTGCACACCCTGGTCCACGACCGGGACGCGGACCGGAACGTGCCGAGCGCGATGGACAGCCCGCTGAGCCTCGGCGACAAGCTGATCCTCCTGCGCGATCTGGCCTGGCGGCTGTCGGACAACAACCGCAGCGAGATCGCCCTGGAGCAGGCGGCGGTGCACGTCGGGGCGAAGCTCAGGGCGATGCGGCACCTGGACCCGCTGGACGGGGAGCACGTGCTGCGGCAGTTGCGGGACCGCGCGGGAGTGCTGCGCTCCCCCGCGCAGGGACGCCTGGACTTCGTACACCGCACCTTCCAGGAGTACCTGGCGGCGGCGGAGGCCGCCGAGGAGGACCGGATGGGCAACCTGGTCGGGCGGGCCCACCTGGACCTGTGGCGGGAGACGGTCATCATGGCGGCCGGCCACGCCAACGCCCGCCAGCGGGAGGAACTGCTCGGCGGCATCCTGGACCGGGCGGACTCCGAGCCCCGCAACGCGCGGACGCTGCGGCTGGTGGCGGCGGCGTGCCAGGAGACGCTGCCGGAGGTACCCGAGAAGCTGGCCGCGCGCCTGGACGCGGCGGTGACCACCCTGCTGCCCGCTCGCCGACCGACCGACCCGGCCGCGCTGGCGGCGGTGGGACCGAGTCTGCTGCGGTGGCTGCCGCGGTCGGGGGCGGGGCTGACGGAGGCGGCGGCGGCGTACACCGTGCAGACGGCCGCCTTGATCGGCGGCGAGGACGCGCTGGAGGTGCTGGAGGGGTACACGGGGGACGAGAGGGACCGTGTGGTCGAGGCGCTCATCGACGCGTGGGGCTACTTCGACGCCGCCGCGTACGCCGACCGGGTGCTGTCACGGCTGCGGCTCGACGGCCACACCGTCAAGCTCACCCATTCCGCCCAGTGGCACGTCGTCACCGGACTGACATCGGTGACCGAGCTGAGCGTCATGTACCCCTTCACCCGATTCGTGGCTGTGGGTGACATGCCGTCCCTGATCAACTTGCAGCTCTACCAGTTGCGCGGCGAGGTCGACCTGCGGGTGCTGCGGCGGCTGCCCGGACTCAAGTACCTGGCGCTGGACGGCGACATGACGATGCACCACCTCGACGTGTTCACCGAGCTGGAGCACTTGAAGCTGCTGCACCTCGGCTTGCGGGGGATGCCCTCCCTCGACGGAGTGCGCCTCGGGCACGGCCTCGGGAGTCTCATCCTGTGGGGCCTCGACGAGACCGCGGACCTCGCCTTTCTCGCCGGCTGCCCCCACCTGACGCGCCTCCTGGTGGTGGCAGACAAGATCTGCCTGCCCGCGCACCTGAGCGCGGCGACGTCACTGCCCGGCCTGGACCTGTCCCTCCACGGCGTCGACATCGCCGCCTGGCTGTCGTCCCCCGACTTCACGCCGCCGAAGGTCAAGCAGCTCAAGCTGTACGACTGCCTGCTGCCCGACGACCTCGACGCCCTGGACTTCCCGGGCGTCGAGGTCACCGTCTTCTGAGGTCTACCGCCAGCTGTGCGGGGCCCGGAAGCCCGGCTCCCGCTCCAGGCGGCGCCAGCCCGCGCGGACGCTGCCGCCTCGGGACGGGGCGACCTCGGCCGGGCGGGACGCCGCGCGGGCCATCAGGACGGCCGTGATGGCGGCGACTTCCTCGGGCCCGGCGTGGCCCTTCTCGACACGGATGTCAGGCATGGACATACGACAGACTCCTCGGGGTCACTGCGGGGGGTTGCCGTGCTTGCGGGAGGGCAGGTCGGCGTGCTTGGTCTGGAGCATGGCCAGGGAGCTGACGAGCACCTCGCGGGTCTCGGCCGGGTCGATCACGTCGTCGACCAGGCCGCGTTCGGCCGCGTAGTAGGGGTGCATCAGCTCGGTCTTGTACTCCTTGACCATCTTCTGGCGCATCGCCTCGGGGTCCTCCGCCGCGGCGATCTGCCGCCGGAAGATGACGCCCGCGGCGCCCTCCGCGCCCATCACGGCGATCTCGTTGGTCGGCCAGGCGTAGGTCAGGTCGGCACCGATGGACTGGCTGTCCATGACGATGTACGCACCTCCGTACGCCTTGCGCAGGATCAGGGAGATCCGCGGCACGGTGGCGTTGCAGTACGCGTAGAGCAGCTTCGCTCCGTGCCGGATGATCCCGCCGTGCTCCTGGTCGACACCCGGAAGGAACCCGGGGACGTCCAGGAAGGTGACGATCGGGATATTGAAAGCGTCACACATCTGGACGAAACGCGCAGCTTTTTCGCTGGCCTCGATGTCCAGGACGCCCGCCAGCACCTGGGGCTGGTTGGCGACGATGCCGACGACCTGGCCGTCGAGGCGGGCCAGCGCGCAGATGATGTTGCGGGCCCAGCGCTCGTGGACCTCCAGGTAGTCGCCGTCGTCGACGATCTCCTCGATGACCTTGGCCATGTCGTACGGGCGGTTGCCGTCGGCCGGCACCAGGTCGAGGAGGACGTCGGAGCGCCGGTCGACGGGGTCCGCGGACTCGGTGCGCGGCGGGTTCTCCCGGTTGTTCTGCGGCAGCAGCGACAGCAGGTAGCGGACCTCGGCGAGGCAGGTCTCCTCGTCGTCGTACGCGAAGTGGCAGACGCCCGACGTCTCGGCGTGCACGTCCGCGCCGCCCAGACCGTTCTGGGTGATCTCCTCGCCCGTCACCGCCTTGACCACGTCCGGGCCGGTGATGAACATCTGCGAGGTCTCGCGGACCATGAAGACGAAGTCGGTCAGGGCGGGGCTGTAGGCCGCGCCGCCCGCGCACGGGCCCAGCATCACCGAGATCTGCGGGATGACCCCGCTCGCCTTGGTGTTGCGCTGGAAGATGCCGCCGTAGCCGGCGAGGGCGCTGACGCCCTCCTGGATACGGGCGCCCGCGCCGTCGTTCAGGGAGACCAGCGGCGCTCCGGCCGCGATGGCCATGTCCATGATCTTGTGGATCTTGGTGGCGTGCGCCTCGCCGAGCGCCCCGCCGAAGATCCGGAAGTCGTGCGCGTAGACGAAGACCGTACGGCCCTCGACCGTCCCCCAGCCGGTGATCACACCGTCGGTGTGCGGCTTCTTGGCCTCCAGGCCGAACCCGGTCGCCCGGTGCCGGCGCAACTGCTCGACCTCCCGGAAGGACCCCGGGTCCAGCAGCAGTTCGATCCGCTCCCGCGCGGTCAGCTTGCCCTTGGCGTGCTGCGCCGCCGTGGCCTTCTCGCTCGGCCCGGCCAGCGCCCGCGCACGGATCTCGTGCAGCTCGGCGACCCGCCCGCGCGCGTCCGTCGGCTCACCCGGCGCCTCATCCAAAACGGTCATGTAGTGACCTTACGAAGCCGACCAAGGAAAGCACGCCGTCGACTCCGTACAGTCTCCGGCGGGTTTTCCTGGTACACCTGAACAGAACCATTACGGCGGGCAGCCGTTTCGACTGCTCAGAGGGCCGGACCGTTGTAGAGGTCACACAAACGCGTCAGCTGAGAGACACCTCACATCGATGGGTGGCGCATACCGTCCCCGGAGTGACGCGCAGGCGCAGCCGGCGGCCGGTGGACAGGATCTCGACCGTCTCGTCGGCCCGGACCGGCACGCCCACCGGGTGGTCCCAGGTGATCTCCAGCGGTTCGCCCGTACGGGGTGGTTCGCTGAGGTGGAGCGTGGCGGTACGGCCCCGGCCGCGGACCAGGACGCTCGCCCCGGCGGTCGCGGTGAGCGGCCCCACGGTACCCGCCCGCCAGAAGGTGGCCGCCGTCAGCCCCAGCGCGGGGACGGACACCGCCTGACGGTCCGGGTCGTTGGCGAGGACCGACAACCAGTGCCGGTCGGCGGCACGCCCCACGACCGCTTCCCTCCCGGCCCCCGGGAACAGGACATAGGCGTACGCCGCGCCGGCCGGGTCGGTGCCGTGGTCCAGCCAGAGGGTCTGCCAGCGCCGGGTGCGGCGCTCGGTGGCGCCGGCGCTGTTGATGTCGGCCCAGGCGCCGGTGCGGTCCTCGCGCAGGGTGCGCAGTTCGCCGCCGTCCAGGACGACCCAGCCGCCGTGGCCGGCGAGGTGCGCCCAGTCCCGGCCGCGCGTGAAGGCGGCGGTACCGGCCTCACCCAGGTTCCGGTTGTCGACGACCGTCTCGACCGGCACCCCGTCCGCGCAGCTGATCCCGGCCCCGAGACACACCACGGCGTCGTCGGTGAAGAACCAGGACTTCCGCGCTTCCAGCGTCGACTCCAGCCCTTTCAGGTGCTGCCCGGCCACCGCGTACTCCCCGTCCGTCGTCCCGCCCACCCACCGCACGTCGGGCCGGGGCTTGCCCCACTCGCCGCCCGCCCGGTCGGCGAGGCGCCGGGTGGAGACGGTCGTACCGGGCAGGCGGTACCAGTCGACGGTGGGCCAGTACCAGTCGGTGTACTGGTCCCCCTGCCGCCCGGCCGGCCACCAGGAGAGCCATCCGGCGCCGGTGTGCCAGCCGCGCGGGTTCTCGCCGTTGCCGCACTCGTAGTGGGCGATGCGGTCGCTGGCCATGGACAGGGCGGCGGTGAAGCCGGGACGCCGGTGGACGGCGCGGTCCATGGCCGCGAACAGCCGGTGCCCCACGGGCTCGGGCGCCGCCGCCCCGGGCGCGTCGGCGATGGCCCGCAGCCGCGCCAGATCCGCGACGCCGAACTGCGGGGCCGTCAGCACCGGCGACACGGCATCCCGTTCGATCCACCCCTTGATCCGCGCGTGCCAGCGCTCCCGCTCCGCCGCGCTCGCCCCGCCCGCCAGGACGGCCATCGCGGCGATGAGCCGCTGCCCGCGACAGTGGTCCCCCCGCAGCACGCCCCCGCCGCCCCCGGACAGCCCACGGCTGATGGCCCGCCCGCTGACACAGTCCATGACCAGCCCGTCGAGGATCAGCGGCGCGAAGGCGTGCTCGACGCTGTCGAGGATGTTCTGCCGCGCCGGATCCCGCACCTCCCACTCCGACCCGGCCAGCAGCGTGAACAGCCTGCCGAGCCCGTCGAGCAGGACCTGCCCGTACGTCCCCGAGTACGCGACCCAGGTGTGCTGTACGAACGACCCGTCGGCGTGGAACCCGTCGCCCCGCGTGACGTACGGGAAGACCGGGGAGAGGGCGTCGCGGGCGAGGGCGATCTTCTCCGGGGCGCGGCCGAGGACACCGCGCAGGGCGACCGAGCGGCACAGGTCGACGCGGTTGGCGCCGGTGGAGGTGCCCGCGTACTCCCCGAGCGCCGTGTCCGGGACGAAGTGGTCCACGGCCGCGCAGGCGGCGCCGATCCGCTCGGCGCCGAGGTGTCCGTGGAGAGCGGCCACGATGTCCGTGAGGAGCCGGGGACTGCCGATCTGCCAGTCCCACCAGTTGCCGTAGGGAGCGGTGGCGGTGTTGTAGACGGTGGCGGAGAGGTGGTCGAGGCCGCGCAGGACCCCGGCGAGGAGTGCGGGGTCGCCCGTCGAGCCGGTGCCCCGCTGGACGTACGCCTGGGTCATCGTCCACAGGCGGCCGTAGCCGGCGGTGACGCCGGAGGACGGGGGGAAGGGGAGGTCCGGCCACAGGGACGTGGGCGTCGGCGCCATGGCCGCCCGGTGCGCGCGGGCGGCCTCGCCGGTCCGGGCGAGGCGGGAGGCGTACGGCTCGGCGGCGGGGTCGTAGCCGGTGCCGAGGGAGAGGTCGAGCCAGCGCCGGCGGAGGGTGTCGTAGGGGTCCTCACCGGCGCGGGCGCGGGTGGCGGGCGCCGGAGCGAGGGCGGCGGCGAGGACGGCCGCGAGCAGGACGGTGCGGCGGGGGGTGCCGGACAACGACGTCATGCCCATGCCGTCTACCACGTCGGCGCCGGCCGGGGAAGAACACGCCCGCGCCTGTCAGCCGAAACGGTGCAGCAGTCGGCGGTACAGGCCGGGCACCAGCCCGCGCACCCGCCCCGGGACGGCGAGCCAGCCCGGCACGTGCACGTCGTCACGCCCGTCCCGCACCGCGTCCCAGACCGCGCCGGCCACCCGCGCGGGCGCGGTGGGCCGGGGCCAGGGCCGCTGGTACGGCGTACCGCGCCGCTCGAAGAACGGTGTGTCCACCGGCCCCGGCACGACATGCGTCACGCCCACCCCCGTGCCCCGCAGTTCCTGCCGCAGCGCCTCCGCGAACGCGGCGACGCCCGCCTTGCTCGCGGAGTACACCGCCTCCTGCCGTACGCCGACACTCCCGGCGACCGAGCCGACCAGCACCACCCGCCCCCGGCCCGCCGCCAGCATGGCGGGCAGCACCTCGTGGACGAGCCGCAGCGTGGCGCCGAGGTTGACGGCCAGCACCTGGCCGATGGCGGCCGGAGGCATGGCGGTGAACGGCCCCGCCCATCCGATCCCCGCGCCCGCGACCAGCACGTCGATCCGCCCGGCCGCCGCCAGCGCCGACTCGGCCAGCAGCCGCGGCCCGTCCGCGGCGGTGAGGTCGGCGGGGAGGGCGAGCCCGGACGTGGCAGCGGCGGTCTCGTCGAGCCGCTCCCGGTCCCGCCCGCTGAGCAGCAGCCGCCAGCCGCCGGCGGCGAACCGGCGGGCCGTGGCGGCACCGATGCCGGACGAGGCGCCGGTGACGAGCGCGACAGGACGGTCCCGCCCGGCGTCACGGCCACCGCGCGGGGACACCTCCTCGAACGCGTCCGCGATTTCCTTGTCGACGGCCTTGCGGAGGGACGGCGGTCCTGACTGGGTCACGGGATGCCTCCCGGGCGATGTCTGGGCTTCCCGCCACCATCACACCGACCGGCGCCCCCCGGCACGCCGAGTCCGCCCATAGGGGCCCGCCGGTGCGCCAGGCGGCCTACCGGACCCTCAGGACGGTGGCGGCACGGCGCGGCGAGGGAATACGTTCCCACCATTTCCGCGACCCTCGCGGATGCTGTTGAACGCTGTCCTGAACAGGTCTACGGTCGTCACCGCACCACACTCGTTGAAGTTTAAAGAACCAGCGTCAAGAGCCAGAGGAGATCACCATGAGCACGTCCGCGCACCCCGACCTCGCCGCCCTCACCGGTGACTACACACTGGACCCGGCCCACACCACGATCGGCTTCGTGGCCCGCCACGCGATGGTCACCAACGTCAAGGGCCAGTTCCGCGAGTTCAGCGGGACGCTGCACCTGGACGGCTCCGACCCCGCCCAGTCCACCGCCACCCTCGACGTGACGATGGAGAGCATCGACACCGGCAACGCCGACCGCGACGGCCACCTCAAGAGCGCGGACTTCTTCAAGACCGACGAGTACCCGACGATGACCTTCCGCTCCACGTCGGCGGAGTCCCTCGGCGGCGACGACTACCGCGTCACCGGCGACCTGACGATCCTCGGCACCACCAAGCCGCTCACCATCGACCTGGAGTACAACGGCACCGCGAAGGACCCGTTCGGCAACGACCGGGTCGGCTTCGAGGGCAAGGCCGAGATCAAGCGCTCGGAGTGGGGCCTGACCTGGAACGCGGCACTGGAGACCGGCGGTGTCCTGGTCTCCGACAAGATCAAGCTGGTCTTCGACATCTCGGCGATCAGGAACGCCTGACGCCACCGCCGAGCAGCTCCCGGGCCTGTTCGCGGGCGACCGCGAACGAGTCCGGGACCACCCCCATCCCGTGCGCGACGAGCGCCCCCTCGTGCAGCAGCATCAGCACCCGACCCATCCCCTCCCCCGCGAGCCGCGTGAACAGCTCCAGCATCCACGCCTTCTGCGCCGCGATGACCGGATACGCCGGATGGGCCGGGTCACTGATCTCGGCGTGGGCGTTGACCATGGCGCACCCTTTCGCGCCGTACTCCGCCGACCAGTCACGCGAGGCGTCGAACACGGCCAGCACCCGCGCCGCGCCCTCCTCCCCCTCCAGACGCCCGGCGAGGAACGCCCGCCACCGCTCGTCCCGCCCGGCGAGATACTCCACGACGACCTGCTCCTTCGACCCGAACCGGTCATAGAGCGTCTTCTTGGTCACCCCCGCCTCGGCCGCGATCAGATCCACCCCCACCGCATGGATGCCGTGCGCGTAGAACAGCCGCTCGGCCGCTTCGAGGACGCGCCGCGCGGCCGGCGTCATCCGCACGCGCCCCGTTTCCTGTCCCATGCCCCCAAGTATACCGACCTGTATAGTGGGCACTCCGACAGTAAACCGATCTGTCTACCAACGGTGACCCCCATGAAAGCGCTCCTCCCGATCGCCTTCGTCCTGTGCTGGAGCTCCGGTTTCATCGGGGCCAAGCTCGGCTCGGACACCGCGTCCGCGACAACCCTCCTGCTGTGGCGGTTCCTGCCCCTGGCCGTCGCCCTGCTCGCCACGCTCCCCCGGACGGCGTGGCGCGACCTGACCCCCCGGACCATCGCCCGCCAGACCCTGATCGGCGCCCTCTCCCAGACCGGCTACCTCCTCAGCGTCTACTACGCCATCCAGCTCGGCGTCTCCAGCGGCACCACCGCCCTCATCGACGGCGTCCAGCCCCTCGTCGCCGGCGCGCTCGCCGGCCCGCTCCTGCGGCAGTACGTCTCCCGGCGCCAGTGGCTCGGCCTGTGGCTGGGCCTGGCCGGCGTCACGGTGGTCACCCTGGCGGACGCCGGGGCGGCGGACGCGGCCTGGTGGGCGTACCTCGTCCCGTTCCTCGGCATGCTGTCCCTGGTCGCGGCGACGTTCCTGGAGGGCCGCTCCCGCACCCGGGTCGCCCCCCGCACGTCCCTGACCCTCCACTGCACGACCAGCGCGGCCCTCTTCGCCGCCCTGGCCCTGGCCACCGGCACCGCGACCCCGCCCGCCACCTCGTCCTTCTGGCTGGCGACCGCCTGGCTCGTGGTCCTGCCGACCTTCGGCGGCTACGGGCTGTACTGGCTGATCCTGCGCCGCTCCGGGGTCACCCAGGTCAACACCCTGATGTTCCTCATGGCCCCGGTCACGGCCGTCTGGGGCGCCCTGATGTTCGACGAGCACTTCAGCACGACAACCGCCCTCGGCCTGGCCATCGGCCTCGCGGCCGTCGTCATCGTGCGCCGAGGAAAGCCGTCCGGAACTCCGCCCACACGGTCTTCCCCGGCCTCCGCTCCCCCGTCCCCCACTTGCCGGCGAGCACACTGACACCAGAATCGGTACCTGGCAGGATCTTCTTGGCGAGCAGGGCCGCTCATCCGAGCGCAGCGTGAACACCTGAATCCGAAATGCTCACGCTTCCCAGCAGACAGTCAGCCGCCGGACCGGCCCGGCGCGCATGCGAGGCGCCGCCGCGCATCCCGCACGCCGGCAGGTGCCCGACCCACCCAAGGGGCCGCCGCCCCCGGGCCCCCGCTCTCCCGGGCGGCCCGCAGCCCCCCTCACCCCCCTCAGAAGCCGCCCCCGAAGTCGCCCCCACCCCCACCGAAGTCGCCCCCACCCCCGAAGTCCCCACCACCGAACCCGCCCCCGAAGTCGTCGGAGTTGAAGTCGGCCCCGGAAACGTCACCGCCCTCATAGCCACCGACACCGCCACCGCCGAAGTCCCCGTACCCGGCCCCGTAATCGGCGGCATACGCCGGCGCCGCCATCATGCTCCCGAGCATCGTCCCGACCAACAGCCCCGGCAGCATCCCGCCTCCGAAGTAACCCCCCGCCCACGGCCCGTACGCGGGCCCCGCCTCCCAGTACGGCCGCCGCCCACCCTCGGTCTCCACCTCACGCACCACCGGCTCCAGCCCGTCCGCCAACCGGGCCTGGTCCGCCGCGCACACCGGCACCTGCCGCGTCGCCCCACCCGCCGGGGTCCACGCCACATCGGCCACCGACGGACCGTGCCGGGGATCGAAGAAGCACGGCGGGCGCCGGTCCGGCAACGGCCGCCCCTCCCGCCGCGCGGCCAGCTGCGCGAGCGCGAACCGCCCGTCCTCCACCGCCTGCGTCACGGCCCGCACATCCTCCGGCCGACGCGCGTCGGCCATGAACGTCTTGGACCGGTCGTACGCGTCCAGCGCCCGTTCGTAATCGGCCCGCATCGCGTCGTCCGCGCCCGGCTCGCCGGGATGGAAGTCCAGCCGGTCCAGTTCCTCACCGAACGCGGTGATGTCCTCGTCCACCACCACCCGCAGCTTCTCCAGCGCGGCCCGCTGCTCCTCCTCGTGCCGCCGCCGGTTGCGCCGCGACAGCGCGTAGACCCCGGCCCCGCCGGCGGCCAGCACCGCACCGGTGGCGATCAGCCCGCCCACCGGCACACCGTCCCCGGCCCCCTCGCTCCAGCCGCTCGGCGCCGCGCCGCCCGTGTTCCGCAGCGCGTCGTCGACGAAGTCGTTCAGCTGCGCCTTGGCGTCACCCGCGTCCTGCACCGCCGCGACCAGGTTGGACACGCCCTGCCGGCTCATCACGCTGCTGTCGGCCCGCGCGTCGAAGCGGTCACCGAGCCGGATGCCGTAGAGCCCGGTCACGCCGGTCTCGGTGCGCAGGTCCCGGAAGATCTCGGTCGTCGGCTGGTCCGCCGGCAGCACCGCCACGAAGATCGGCTTGTCCGCGTCCTCGATCTTGTCGGCGAGCGCCTCCGCGTCCGCGTCGGAGAGCTGGCCGGAGGCGGCCGGGTCCACGTACACCGGACTCTCGCGCAACGCCTCCGCGATCTCCGACACGTCCGTGGCCGCGTGCGCCCCCGACGCACCCCACACCCCCACCGACACACCCACCGACAGCGCCGCCAGCACGGCGGCGACCGGCACGATCAGAACACGTACGAGCATGCGCACCAGTGCGAGCCTCATACGTTCGAAAGTACCTTAAAAACCACCCCAAACGGAACGGAAGGGACGCCTTCAGAGCACCTTCGGAGCACTGTCGGGGCACTGTCGGGGCACCTTCCCTCGCACCCCGACCGAAGTCCCTTCCGCCCCGCCCCAGGCTCACTCGGCGGGAACGACCCCCGCCCGCAGCAGCCCGTACGTGTACGCGTCCTCCAGCGCCTGCCACGACGCGGCGATGACGTTCTCCGCGACCCCCACCGTCGACCACTCCCCCGCGCCGTCGCTCGTGGCGATCAGGACGCGGGTGGTGGACTCGGTGCCGTGGACGCCCTCCAGGATGCGGACCTTATAGTCGACCAGCTCCAGCTTGGCGAGCTGCGGGTAGATCCGTTCCAGCGCGACCCGCAGCGCCCGGTCCAGGGCGTTGACCGGACCGTTGCCCTCCGCCGTGGCGACGATGCGCTCCCCCTTGGCCCAGAGCTTCACCGTCGCCTCGTTGGCGTGGCTGCCGTCGGGACGGTCCTCGACGATCGCGCGCCAGGACTCGACGGAGAAGTACTTCAGCGGACCGCCCTCGACCTCCGCCCGCAGCAGCAGCTCGAACGAGGCGTCGGCGGCCTCGTACGTGTACCCCTTCAGCTCGCGTTCCTTGACGCGCTCCACGACCCGGCCGACCAGTTCCCGGTCGCCGCCGAGGTCGATGCCGAGTTCCTTGCCCTTCAGCTCGATGGAGGCGCGGCCCGCCATGTCGGAGACCAGCATCCGCATGGCGTTGCCGACCAGCGCGGGGTCGGTGTGCTGGTACAGGTCGGGGTCGACCTTGATGGCGGAGGCGTGCAGGCCGGCCTTGTGGGCGAAGGCGGAGACGCCGACGTAGGGCTGGTGGGTGGAGGGGGTGAGGTTGACGACCTCGGCGATGGCGTGCGAGACGCGGGTGGTCTCGCGGAGCCTGCCCTCGGGCAGCACCCGCTTGCCGTACTTCAGCTCCAGGGCGGCGACCACCGGGAACAGGTTGGCGTTGCCGACCCGCTCGCCGTACCCGTTGGCCGTGCACTGCACATGCGTGGCGCCCGCGTCGACGGCGGCGAGGGTGTTGGCGACCGCGCAGCCGGTGTCGTCCTGGGCGTGGATGCCGAGCCGGGCGCCGGTGTCGGCCAGCACGGTGGCGACCACGGCGCTGATCTGCACGGGGAGCATGCCGCCGTTGGTGTCGCAGAGGATGACGACATCGGCGCCGGCCTCCGAGGCCGCGCGGACGACGTCCTTCGCGTACTGGGGGTTGGCGCGGTAGCCGTCGAAGAAGTGCTCGCAGTCCAGGAAGACCCGGCGGCCCTGGTGCCGCAGGAAGGAGACCGTGTCGCGGATCATCGCCAGGTTCTCGTCCAGGGTGGTGCGCAGGGCGAGTTCGACGTGCCGGTCATGGGACTTGGCGACCAGGCAGACCACCTCGGCGCCGGAGTCCAGGAGCGCCCTGACCTGCGGGTCCTCGGCCGCGGTGGTGCCGGAGCGGCGGGTGGAGCCGAAGGCGACGAGCTGGGCGTGCCGGAAGTCGATCTCCTTGGCGGCGCGCGCGAAGAACTCGGTGTCCCGAGGGTTGGCGCCGGGCCAGCCGCCCTCGATGAAACCCACGCCGTAGTCGTCCAGGTGCCGGGCGATGGCCAGCTTGTCCGCGACGGTGAGGTTGATGCCCTCGCGCTGCGCGCCGTCGCGCAGGGTGGTGTCGAAGACGTGGAACGAATCGTCGAGCAGCTCGCTGGGTGCGGTCATGATCTTCAGGGCTCCTGTATGGGATCTCGGTCTACCGGAATGACCGGTTCCACCGTCCGTCTATGATCCCCCGCGCTCTCTTCCCGGCTTGGGGTGGGCCAGGAAACAGAAAAACCCCTCGCGGGTGCGAGAGGTCTGCGCGCGGGTCGAGGACGACGGTGTCCGCCCGTACCTGGTCGTACGTGGCGGTCACTGCGGACCGGCGCGCCTGCTGCCAATAATCATGGCGAACGAGAGCACGGGGGCAGTCTGGCACAACGCGCCCCCGCGCTCACCGTCCGTCTCAGAATGCGAGCGCGGCGCAGGTCGGCGCAGGTGGCGGACGCCCCGGGCGGGCGCGCTCACGGAGTACACGCGTACACCCCGGACGCGAGATCAGGCGTCCGCGAGCAGGCCCTCGGCCAGGAACTCCCGTACGTGGCCGAGAGCATCCGCCCTCCCGCTCCCCCGCAGGCCGATCGCCACGTTGATGGCGAAGCCGTCCAGCAGGGCCCGCAGGCGGGTGGCGAACCGGTCGGGGTCGACGGCCCGGAACTCGCCCCGCGAGACGCCCTCCGCCAGCAGGGCGGCCAGGTCGCGGTGCCAGGCGCCCTCGATGGCGGCCTGCCGGTCGCGGGCGTCCGAGTCGGCGGCGGCGTTCTGCGAGCGGTTCCACACCTCCAGCCACAGCGTCCAGTGCGGGTCGCGGTGGCCGTCGGGGAGGTACAGCTCCACATAGGCGTCGAGGCGTGCGCGGGCCGGGCCGGGGGCGGCGAGCAGCCGGGCGCGCTCGGCGCCGAGGCGGCCCTCGCTCCACTCCAGGGTGCGCAGCAGCAGTTCGTCCTTGGTGCGGAAGTAGTAGAGGAGGTGGCCGCTGCTCATGCCGACCTCGCGGCCGAGCGCCGCCATGGTCAGTTTCTCCAGGCCGCGTGCGGCGATCATCTCCATGGCGGTGGCGAGGACGTCCTCGCGCGGCGGGGCCTGCTTGCGCCCACCGGCCATCTGGGACTCCCTTTACACCCTCGGCTGCTGTTGGGTGACGCAGTGGATGCCGCCACCGTTCGCGAAGATCGTACGGGCGTCGACCGGCACCACGGTGCGCCGGGGGAACAGCCCGCCGAGGATGTCGGCGGCGGTCTTGTCGTTCGGGTCGTCGAAGGCGCAGAGCACGACGCCGTCGTTGCAGAGGTAGTGGTTGATGTAGGAGTAGTCGACCCAGTCGCCGTTCTCGTCCTTCAGGACGGTGGGGGCGGGGACCTCCACCACCTCCAGGGGGCGGCCCGCCGCGTCGGTCTCGCCGCGCAGGATCTCCAGGTACGCCAGCGAGCGGGCGTGGTCGGGGTGGGCCGGGTCGCGCTGGGTGTGGACGAGGACGGTGCCCGGCCGGGCGAAGGCCGCGACGATGTCGACGTGGCCCTGGGTGCCGTAGGCGCCGTAGTCGGCGGTCAGGCCGTGCGGGAGCCAGATCGCCTTGCTGGTGCCGAGCTTGGCGTGGATCTCCGCCTCGACCTGGGCGCGGGTCCAGCCGGGGTTGCGGCCGGCGCCGAGCTGGACGGTGTCGGTCAGCAGGACCGTGCCCTCGCCGTCGACGTGGATCGCGCCGCCCTCGTTGACGAGCGTGCTGCTCAGGACCGGTGCCCCGGCCAGGTCCGCGACCTGGCGGGCGATGTCGGAGTCGTGGTCCCAGCGGGCCCAGTCCTGGGCGCCCCAGCCGTTGAACACCCAGTCCACGGCGGCCAGCCCGCCCGTCCCGTCGGTGACGAAGGTCGGGCCGATGTCGCGCATCCACGCGTCGTCCAGAGGGCGTTCCACCAGGTCGATGCCGGGGCCGAGCAGTTCGCGCGCCCCTTCGCCCTGGCCGGGGCCGTGCACCATCGTCACCGGTTCGAAGCGGCGTACGGCGCGGGCCACCGACGCCCAGGCGGCGCGGGCCCCGGCCAGCTCGGCGGCGTCGCCGAACGTCGGGTTGGGGCCGGGCCACGCCATCCAGGTGCGTTCGTGCGGGGCCCATTCGGGGGGCATGCGGTAGGTCATCGGCGGTCCTAGAGGAAGTACAGGCGGTTGAGGGAGACGGAATCGGCCGGTGCCGAGCGGACCGGGTCGCCGTCGAGGGTCACCAGGCCGGTGCGCCGGTCGACGTCGACCTGTCCGGTACGGGTGTTCAGGCGCAGGTCGGCGGGGCCTATGCCGCGGGTGCCGTGTACGGCCACCCGGCGGCGGCGGGTCGGCATCCGGTCGGCGCCCTGGTCGAGGGCGGCCCGCGCGACGAAGGCCACGGACAGTTCGGCGGGCGTGGCGCCGTGGGCGCCGAACTGCGGGCCCAGGACGAGGGGTTCGCAGGTGTCGGTGGCCGCGTTGGGGTCGCCGGTGACACCGTACGCCGGGAAGCCGGACTTGAGTACGAGCTGCGGTTTGGCGCCGAAGTACTCCGGGCGCCACAGCACGAGGTCGGCGAGTTTGCCGGTCTCGATCGAGCCGACCTCGTGGGCGAGACCGTGGGCGATCGCCGGGTTGATGGTCAGCTTGGCGATGTACCGCAGGACGCGCTCGTTGTCGTCGTCGCCGTCCGCGCCGCGCTCGGCCTTCATCTTCCCGGCCATCGCGAAGGTACGGCGGACCGTCTCGCCGGCCCGGCCCATGCCCTGCGCGTCGGAGGAGGTGATGCCGATCGCGCCCAGGTCGTGCAGCACGTCCTCGGCGCCCATCGTCGAGGCGCGGATGCGGTCGCGGGCCATCGCGGCGTCGCCCGGCAGGTCGGTCTTGAGGTCGTGGACGGAGACGATCATGCCGTAGTGCTCGGCGACCGCGTCCCGGCCGAAGGGCAGGGTGGGGTTGGTGGAGGAGCCGATGACGTTCGGGACGCCGGCCAGCCTCAGGACGTCGGGGACGTGCCCGCCGCCGCAGCCCTCGATGTGGAAGGCGTGGATGGTGCGGCCCTCCAGCACCCTGAGCGTGTCCTCCACCGAGAGGCACTCGTTCAGGCCGTCGCTGTGCAGGGCGACCTGGACGTCGTGCTCCTCGGCGACGCGCAGCGCGGTGTCCAGGGCGCGGGTGTGGGCGCCCATGTCCTCGTGCACCTTGAAGCCGCAGGCGCCGCCCTCGGCGAGGGCCTCGGTGAGCGGCGCCGGGTGGGAGGAGGAGCCGCGGGCCAGGAAGCCGATGTTCACCGGCCAGGCGTCGAACGCCGCGAAGGCGTGCTTCAGCGCCCAGGGCGAATTGACACCGACGCCCCACACCGGCCCGAACTCCTGCCCGATGATCGTGGTGACGCCGGACGCGAGCGAGGCCTCCATGACACGCGGGGAGAGCAGGTGGACGTGGGTGTCCACGGCGCCGGCGGTGGCGATGAGTCCCTCACCGGAGACGATGGTGGTGCCGGTGCCGACGACGACGTCCACGCCGTCGAGGGTGTCGGGGTTCCCGGCCCGGCCGATGCCGCTGATCCGGCCCTCGCGGATGCCGATGGACACCTTGCGGATGCCCTGCGCCGCGTCGATCACGACGACGTTGCTGATCACGACGTCACAGGTGGCGCGGACGGCGGCGGCCTTCAGGTGCAGTCCGTCGCGGGCGGTCTTGCCGAATCCGGCCAGGAACTCGTCGCCGTACCGCTGCGCGTCGGTCTCCACCCGGATCACCAGCCCCGAGTCGCCGAGACGGAGGCGGTCGCCGGCCCGGGGGCCGTGGGTGGCGGCGTACTCGTGCGGGTTCACTCGGCGGCTCCCGGACCACCGGCTCCCAGATATCCGCAGGCGGCGGCGCGGCGCAGGGCCTCGGCCCGCGCGCCCGGCGCGTCCAGCGGCCCGTCGACCAGACCGGCGAACCCGATCACGGTCCGTGCTCCGCCGATCGGGACGAGCCCGACCTCGACGCGCTCGCCGGGGCCGAAGCGGACCGAGGACCCGGCGGGGACGGCGAGCCGCATGCCGTAGGCCCGCTCACGGTCGAAGTCGAGGCGCGGGTTGGCCTCGAAGAAGTGGAAGTGGGAGGTGACCGAGACGGGCACGGTGGCGGTGTTGGTGACCGGTATCCGTACCGCCGCCCGGGGCTCGGTGTGCTCCGGTCCGGGCAGCAGCGCGCCCGGCGCCGCCTCCCCCAGGCCCCCGCCGATCGGGCCGGTGACCACCGCGAGCCGGGAGCCGTCGTCGAAGACCGCCTCGACGTGCACCTCGGTGACCACGTCCGCGACGCCCGGCAGGACGTCGTCGGGGCCGAGGACGGACCGGGCGCGTTCGACGGCCTCGGCGAGCCGGGCGCCGTCGCGGGCCGCCTCGCAGACGGTGTCGGCGATCAGCGCGGTCGCCTCCGGCACGTTCAGCCGCAGGCCGCGCGCCTTGCGGGCGCGGGCCAGTTCGGCGGCCGAGAACAGCAGCAGCCGGTCACGTTCGGTCGGTGTCAGTCGCACGGGTGCACCTCCTCGTTTAGAGCAGCACTCTAAAGCAAGACGCCAGAACACCCAATAGCCACAAGCTCATCGTTCGAGCGGCACACAAAGAGGGGCCGCCCTGGACGTGCTGTCCAAGGCGGCCCCTTCACCGCTGCCGCCGGCTCAGGCGAGCGTGCGCATCCAGCCGCGGGTGTCCTCGGCCGTGCCGCGCTGGATGTCCAGCAGAGCCCGGCGCAGCCGCATCGTGACCTCGCCGGACTCGCCGCTGCCCTGCTGCCACTGGGCACCGGCCCGCTTGACCGTCCCGACGGGCGTGATCACGGCCGCCGTGCCGCAGGCGAAGACCTCGGTGAGGGTGCCGTTCTCGGAGTCGCGCTGCCACTGGTCCACGGAGACCCGGCCCTCCTCGGCCTCGTAGCCGAGGTCACGGGCGACGGTGAGGAGCGAGTCGCGGGTGACGCCCTCCAGGATGGAGCCGGTGAGCGTGGGAGTGATGATCTTGTTGCCGTAGACGAAGTACAGGTTCATGCCGCCCAGCTCCTCGACCCACTTGCGCTCGATGGCGTCGAGGTAGCAGACCTGGTCGCAGCCCTGCTTGGCGGCCTCGGCCTGGGCGAGGAGGGAGGCGGCGTAGTTGCCGCCGGTCTTGGCGTCGCCCATGCCGCCGGGGACGGCGCGGACGCGGTCCTCGGAGACCCAGATGGAGACCGGCTTCACACCGCCGGGGAAGTAGGCGCCGGCCGGGGAGGCGATGACGATGAAGAGGTACTCGTTGGCCGGCTTGACGCCCAGGCCGACCTCGGTGGCGATCATGAAGGGGCGCAGGTAGAGGGACTCCTCGCCGCCGTGCGCCGGGACCCACGCCCGGTCCTGCCTGACCAGTGCGTCGCACGCCGCGATGAACGCCTCCTCCGGCAGCTCCGGCATGCCGAGCCGGCGCGCGGACGCCTGGAAGCGGCGGGCGTTCTTCTCCGGCCGGAAGGTGGCGACGGAGCCGTCGGGCCGGCGGTACGCCTTCAGTCCCTCGAAGATCTCCTGCGCGTAGTGCAGGACCATCGTGGCCGGGTCGAGGGAGAGCGGGGCGTAGGGAACGAGCCGGCCGTCGTGCCAGCCGCGGCCCTCGGTCCACTTGATCGTCACCATGTGATCGGTGAAGTGGCGACCGAACCCCGGGTTGGCCAGGATCGCGTCGCGCTCGGCGGCGGAGAGCGGGCTGGCGGAGGGCTTGAGTTCGATCGTGGGCGTCGTGGGCGTCGTCATGGGTTGTTGTCCTTCACCGGTTGTCGTGACGGGCCGCGCCCACGCCCGTACTGCCAGTGGCCAGTGGTAGGACGTCCGAGCATTCCCGCATGTCGCGGCCTCGCGTTCGATTATCGCGCGCGGCCCGTGACCGGGGGAACGGCGGAGGAAGCGGGGTGAATGCGGCCCAGGTTCGATGGTCGCACCCCGCGGAGACAGGTGAAAGCCGCCGGGTGCCTTGTTTTTCCGGACCCGGCGGCTTCGAATGGTTCAGTTTCGAGTGCGCGGCCCGGTCAGCCGGCTACTCGTACGGCGAGGGCGTCACCGATCTCGGAGGTGGAACGGGCGGGCTTGCCGGCCCGCTCGCCGAGGTCGGCCGCGACCGCCTCCTCGATCCGGGTCGCCTCGGCCTCGTAGCCGAGGTGGCGCAGCAGCAGGGCGACGGAGAGCACGGTGGCGCTGGGGTCGGCCTTGCCCTGACCGGCGATGTCGGGCGCGGAGCCGTGGACCGGCTCGAACATCGAGGGGTACTCGCCGGACGGGTTGATGTTCCCGCTGGCGGCGACGCCGATGCCGCCGGAGACGGCCGCGGCGAGGTCGGTGATGATGTCACCGAAGAGGTTGTCGGTGACGATCACGTCGAACCGGGCCGGGTCGTTGACCAGGTAGATGGTGGCCGCGTCGACGTGGATGTAGTCGGTGGTGACCTCGGGGAACTCCTCGGCCACCTTGTTGAAGATGCCGGTCCACAGGTGGCCCGCGAAGGTCAGCACGTTGTTCTTGTGGACCAGCGTGAGCTTCTTGCGGGGGCGGGCCTGGGCGCGGGCGAAGGCGTCGCGGACGACGCGCTCGACGCCGTAGGCGGTGTTGACGGACACCTCGGTGGCGACCTCGTGGGGCGTGCCCTTGCGGATGGTGCCGCCGTTGCCGGTGTACGGGCCCTCGGTGCCCTCGCGGACGACCACGAAGTCGATCTCCGGCTGGCCGGCCAGCGGGGTCTCGACGCCCGGGAGCAGCTTGCTCGGGCGCAGGTTGACGTGGTGGTCGAAGGCGAAGCGGAGCTTGAGCAGGAAGCCGCGCTCCAGGACACCGGAGGGGACGCTCGGGTCGCCGATGGCGCCGAGCAGGATGGCGTCGTGCTTCTTCAGCGCGTCGAGGTCGGCGTCGGTGAGGGTCTCACCGGTGGCGTGGTAGCGCCGGGCGCCGAAGTCGAACTCCTTGGTCTCCAGCTTCACATCCTGCGGGAGGACGGCGGAGAGGACCTTCAGGCCTTCGGCCACGACCTCCTGGCCGATGCCGTCGCCGGGGATGACTGCGAGATCGATGCTGCGAGACATGCGGGCACCCTACTCCCCGTCCCATGGGATGACACACACCGTCCGCCATGCGGACAGTCGACGCCCATCCGTCGCTCCCCGTTCACCCGTGCGCGGTGCGGGTGTTGGCCCGCGCGGGGCATCAATGGCCGCATGGACATCCCCGACTTCGGCATCCGGCCGGACCTGGCGCGCCGGCTGAGCATGGCGGAGCAGTACGAGTATCTGCGCACCCGGCTCTCCCGGCGCCGGACGCTGGTGACGGCGGGGGCGGTGGCGAGCGGGCTGCTGACCGGCTGCTCCGGCCGTGACGTCCGGTCCGCGTCCGCCCCGGCCGCGTCACCGGCCGCGTCACCGGCCGCTTCGTCGGCCGTCTCGGGGTCGGTGGTCGCGCCGTTCGGCCGCCATCTGGCCTTCGGCGCGGATCCGATGCGGCAGATGCGGATCTCCTGGCAGGTGCCGCTGGCGGTGCGCCGGCCGTTCGTCCGGGTCGGGCTGCGCCCCGACGACCTGGGCCGCCGCGTCGAGGCCGAGGTGCGCGACCTGGCCACCCCGGCCCTGGACGACGTACGCCCGGCGGCCGAGCAGTACTACGTGCACGCGGCCCTGGACGGCCTGCGGCCCGGCACGACGTACTACTACGGCGTCGGCCACCAGGGCTTCGACCCGGCGGCGCCGGCCCACCGCGCCACGATCGCCTCCTTCCGCACGGCGCCCGCGGCGCCGGAGCGCTTCACCTTCACGGCCTTCGGCGACCAGGGCGTCGGCGCGGAGGCGGTGGCCAACAACCGCGTCCTGCTGCGCCAGGACCCGGCCTTCCACCTCCACGCCGGGGACATCTGCTACGCCAACGACAAGGGCCGCGGCGAGAAGTCGGACCTGTACGACGCCACGCAGTGGGACCGGTTCCTGAAGCAGACGGAGCCGGTGGCGCGTTCGGTGCCGTGGATGGTGACGACCGGCAACCACGACATGGAGGCGTGGTACTCGCCGGACGGGTACGGCGGGCAACTGGCCCGTTTCTCCCTGCCGGACAGCGGCTTCGACCCGCGTACGGCGCCGGGGGTGTACTCCTTCACCTACGGCAACGTGGGCGTCGTGGCGCTCGACGCCAACGACGTGTCCTACGAACTGCCGGCCAACCTCGGCGTCACGGAGGGCCGGCAGACGCGCTGGCTGGCGCGGAAGCTGGCCCAGCTGCGGGCGGCGCCGGAGGTGGACTTCGTCGTCGTGTTCTTCCACCACTGCGCGTACTCGACGTCGACGCACGCCTCGGACGGCGGGGTGCGCGCCGAGTGGGTCCCGCTGTTCGCCCGCCACCAGGTGGACCTGGTGATCAACGGGCACAACCACGTCTACGAGCGGACCGACGCGATCAAGGGCGGGGAGGTGGGCCGCCCGGTCCCCGTCGGCGAGTGGACCGACCCCACCCGGGACGGGACGGTGTACGTGACCGCGGGCGGCGGCGGCAAGGAGCTGTACGGCTTTCCGGCGGGCGTGCCGGAGAGCCACGAGGGGCGGACCGCCCGCGACGAGCCGGTGGACAGCTTCCGCTGGACCCGCTCCCGGGACCGCAAGGCGGAGACGGTCCAGTGGTCGCGGGTGCGCTACCGGGGCTTCTCGTTCCTCAGCGTGGAGGCTCAGGCGGGCGCCGCGCCGAAGCTGAAGGTCTCGGCGCTGACGCCGGAGGGCACCCGCGTCGACCACTTCGAGGTGCGGCGCGGGCGGTGAGCGCCCGGCTCAGTGGCCGGTGGCGCCGCCGTTGTCCCGGCGGTCGAGGGCGCGCTGGAGCGCGGCGGCGGCGTTCTTCCGGTCGGCGTCACTGGTACGGGAGACGTGACGGACTCGGCGGCGGACGGCGGTCTCGGCCATGGGGGATCGACTCCTTCGGTACACGGGAGCAGTACGACAGGCCGGAAAGGGGCGGGGAGCGGCGGACCGCAGGGATCACCTGCACGGGGTCCGGCTCACGACCGCCGTTCGCTGGGTCGAGCGAGACGTTCGGCTCCTACAAAAGTAGAGGAGGAGCACGCCCCTGTCTCCACAATTACTCGGACGTCCTACTATCTGAGACGGAGGACGGGCCAGGTCGGGGGGAGACCTGGCCCGTCCGGTATCAGGGGGGCGTCAGCCCATGTGCGGGTAGCGGTAGTCGGTCGGGGAGACCAGCGACTCCTTGATGGCGCGGGTCAGGGTCCAGCGCATCAGGTTCTGCGGGGCACCGGCCTTGTCGTTGGTGCCGGAGGCCCGGCCGCCGCCGAAGGGCTGCTGGCCGACGACGGCGCCGGTCGACTTGTCGTTGATGTAGAAGTTGCCGGCCGCGTACCGCAGCTTCTCCATCGTGTACGCGGCGGCGGCACGGTCGTTCGCGATGACCGACCCGGTGAGCGCGTAGTCCGACACCGACTCCATCTGCGTCAGCGTCTCGTCGTACTTCTCGTCGTCGTAGACGTGCACGGCGAGGATCGGGCCGAAGTACTCGGTGGTGAAGACCTCGTTCTCCGGGTCGGTGCACTCGATGACGGTCGGGCGGACGAAGTACCCGACCGAGTCGTCGTAGGTGCCGCCCGCGACGATCGTGCAGGCCGGGTCGGCCGCGGCCCGGTCGACGGCGGCCTTGTTCTTGGCGAAGGCGCGCTCGTCGATGACGGCGCCGATGAAGTTCGACAGGTCGGTGACGTCACCCATGGTGATGCCGTCGACCTCGGCCGCGAACTCCTCCTTGAAGCCGTCGTTCCAGATGGACGCCGGGATGTAGGCGCGGGAGGTGGCGGAGCACTTCTGGCCCTGGTACTCGAAGGCGCCGCGGGTCAGGGCGGTCTTCAGCACGGCACGGTCGGCGCTCGGGTGGGCGACGACGAAGTCCTTGCCGCCGGTCTCGCCGACCAGGCGCGGGTAGGTGCGGTACTTCTCGATGTTGTTGCCGACCGTCTTCCACAGGTGCTGGAAGGTCTTGGTCGAACCCGTGAAGTGGATGCCGGCCAGGTCACGGTGGTTCAGGGCGACCTCGGAGACCTCCAGGCCGTCACCGGTGACCAGGTTGATGACGCCCTTGGGGAGCCCTGCCTCCTCCAGCAGCTCCATCATCAGCACGGCGGCGTGCGTCTGCGTCGGGGACGGCTTCCAGACCACCACGTTGCCCATCAGGGCGGGGGCGGTGGGCAGGTTGGCGGCGATCGCCGTGAAGTTGAACGGCGTGATCGCGTAGACGAAGCCCTCCAGCGGGCGGTGGTCGAGACGGTTCCAGACGCCCGGGGCGTTGGCCGGGGGCTGCTCGGCCAGGATCCGGCGGGCGTAGGAGACGTTGAACCGCCAGAAGTCGATCAGCTCACAGGGCGTGTCGATCTCGGCCTGCTGGGCGGTCTTGGACTGACCCAGCATGGTGGAGGCGGCCAGCGTCTCGCGCCACGGGCCGGACAGCAGCTCGGCGGCGCGCAGGATGATCGCCGCGCGGTCGTCGAAGGACATCGCGCGCCAGGCCGGGGCGGCGGCCAGGGCGGCGTCGACCGCGTCCTGGGCGTCCTGCCGGGTGGCGTTCCCGTACGTGCCCAGGCGCGCCTTGTGGTTGTGCGGCTGTACGACGTCGAAGCGGTCGCCGCCGCCCATCCGCTTCTCGCCGCCGATGGTGCAGGGCAGGTCGATCGGGTTGTCGGCCAGCTCCTTGAGCTTGGCCTCCAGACGGGCGCGCTCGGGCGAGCCGGGGGCGTAGCCGTGCACCGGCTCGTTGACGGGGGTGGGGACCTGGGTCACAGCGTCCATGTTGTTCATGACTCCTTGACTTGAACGGTGTGCGAGCGGGTGCGGGCTCAGCCCTTGGTGACCATCGAGCGGACGAAGAACCGGAGGTTGGCCGGCTTCTCCGCCAGACGCCTCATGCTGTGCCTTCCCGGGGGACGACCCCCGGACCCCCGGCAGTCGCCGCGGCACAGCCTTGTCGGATCAGCCATGGCCGATCACGCTCCGCGCGAAGAACCGGAGGTTGGCCGGCTTCTCCGCCAGACGCCTCATGAAGTAGCCGTACCAGTCCGTGCCGTAGGCGGTGTAGACGCGCATGCGGTGGCCCTCGGCGGCCAGTCGCAGGTGCTCCTCGCCGCGGATGCCGTAGAGCATCTGGAACTCGTACTCGTCGGGCTTTCGCCCGGCGCGGTGGGCGAGCTCCTGGGCGATGGCGATCAGACGCGGGTCGTGGGACCCGACCATCGGGTAGCCCTCGCCGTCCATCAGCGTCCGCAGCACGCGCACGTACGCTTTGTCGATCTCGTGCTTGTCCTGGTACGCGACCTCGGCGGGCTCCTTGTAGGCGCCCTTCACCAACCGTACGCGAGCGCCGGCCGCGGCGAGCCGGCGCGCGTCGGCCTCGGTGCGGAACAGGTACGCCTGGATCACGCAGCCGGTCCCCGGGAAGTCCTTCCGCAGTTCCTCGTGGATGGCGAACATCGAGTCGAGGGTGGTGTGGTCCTCGGCGTCCAGCGTGACCGTGGTGCCGATCTCCGCCGCCGCCTCGACGACCGGGCGGACGTTGGCGAGCGCCAGCCCGTGGCCGCCGGGCAGCGCCTGCCCGAACATCGACAGCTTCACGGACATCTCCGCGCGCCTGCCCAGCTCCAGCGGCTTGAGCCGGTCGATCAGCTCCAGGTAGGCGTCGCGGGCGGCGGTGGCCTGCTCGGGGGTGGTGATGTCCTCGCCGACGACGTCCATCGTCAGCTCCAGGCCCTTCGCCGTGAGGTCCCGGATGATCGGGACGATCTCGTCGACGTCCTCGCCGGGGATGAAACGGTCGACGACCTGCTTGGTCACCGGGGCCGCCGAGACCAGACGGCGCATGCGGTCGCTGCGCGACGCGGCGAGAATCACGGGACCCAGCACGGGGCACCTCCACTGACGGAACAACAAGGTCGGCCACCGTGAAACCTAAGGATGGCTCCGATCCTGGGCCATCGACAGCTGTCACGCATCCGTGCCGCAGATCTCAGACAGATGTATGAAAGACATACCGGGATGGGGGAGAATGCCCGGGTGACATCGGATTCCCAGGGTGACTACCAGGAGCTGGTCGACGAGATCTCGGAGCTGCTGGGGGCGCCCGCCACCCTGGAGAACCGGGACTTCGAGCTGATCGCCTTCGGCGCCTACGACAGTGAGGGCGACCTCGATCCCTCCGCGCTGGACCCGGTGCGCGCCCGCTCGATCCTGACCCGGCGTTCGACCCCGGCGGTCCGCGCCTGGTTCGAGGGGTTCGGCATCACCCGGGCCACCCGCCCGGTCCGCATCCCGCCGACCCCGGAGGCGGGGGTGCACCGGGGCCGGATCTGTCTGCCGGTACGCCATCGGGGCGTGGCGCTGGGCTACGTATGGCTCCTCGACACCGATCCGGGGCCGACCGCGCGGCAGCTGACCGCCGCCATGACGGTCACCGCCCGGATCGGGGCGCTGCTCGCCGACGAGGCCCAGCACGGTGCCGACCTCAGCCGCGAGCTGCGGGCCGTACTCACCGCCGAGCCGGGCTGGCAGCGGGACATGGCCGTCGCCGAGCTGCGCACCGCGCTCGGCCCGCGCGCCGCGGTCCCGCACACGGTGGTGTGCGTCGCGCCCTGGCCCTCGGCCGACCCGGACGACACACCGTCGGTGCGTACAGTGCCGGGGGCGACGGCGCTGTGCACGGTGCCGTGGGGCACCTCGGCGTACGCGCTGGCGCTGCTGGTCCGGCTGCGCTCGGTGGACGTACCGGCCCCGGCGGTGACCGCGGCGGGGCGGCTGCTGGAGCGGGCGCGGAGCCTGGGGGGCACCCGCTGCGCCGCCGGGGTCGCCGCCGCCCGCACCGGCCTCGCCGAGCTGGGCACGGCCTGGCGGGAGGCGTCGGCGGCGGCCCGCGCGGCTCTGGCGGAGGCCCGGTTCGCCCCGGTCGCCGAGTGGGCGTCGATCGGCCCGTACCGCCTGCTGACGGAACTGACCCCGGAGGCGACGCGGGACCCGGCCGTGGGGGCGCTGTTCTCCCCCGCCCACCGCGAGCTGGCCCGCACCGCCGAGACCTATCTCGACCGGGCCGGCCAGGCCGGCCGCACGGCGGCGGAACTGGGCATCCACCGCCAGACCCTCTACTACCGGCTCTCCCGCGTCGAACAGCTCACCGGCCTGGACCTGGACGACGGGGAGGACCGGCTGCTGCTGCACATGGCGCTCAAGGCGCACCGTCTGCGGCCCGTGCGGCCTCGATCACCTGACGGAGGCCCTCGGTGAGCTGCCCGGCCTCGGGCGCGGTCTTCGGATCGAAGGTCCACTGGGCCATGAGACCCATCATCAGGGTGGTGTAGAAGCTGCCCAGCGTGTCGATCACCTCGTCCGGCTGATCGTCCTCGGCCACCCCCGTGAACATCGCGACGAAGCCGCGCGACCCCTCCCGCTGCGCCCGCGCGAGGTGATCGCGCACCACCGGCAGTTGATCACCCATGGCCACGATCTCCATGCTGAGCCGCCACATCGAACCCGGCTCCCGCATCGTGCCGATGATGTTCGACCACACCGACGCGAACCGCTCCAGCGACCCGAACTCCCCGCGGATCTCGCCGTCGAACAGCTCGGACATGTCCTCGACCATCGCCACGTACGCCTGCGCCAGCAGCGCGTCCTTCGACCCGTAGTGGTAGCCGATCGACGCCAGGTTGGTCCCCGACTCCTTGACGATGTCCCGCGCCGTCGTGCGCACGAACCCCTTGGCGAGCAGGCAGCGCTTGGCGCCTTCCAGCAGATCCTCACGGTGTCCCATGCGGCCAGCCTATCCCCGGATGCATACAGCCGTATTAAACACACGTATTAAACAGCCGTCATAGACACCCGTATAAGACATGCGTACAGTCTCCGCCATGACGACGAACCCGACGCGCGCCGGGCGGCGCGAATGGACCGCGCTCGCGGTGCTGATGCTTCCGCTGCTGCTGGTCTCGATGGACGTCTCGGTCCTCTACTTCGCCATCCCGGCCATCAGCGCCGACCTGGAACCGAGCGGCACCCAACAGCTGTGGATCTTCGACATCTACGGCTTCGTCCTGGCCGGTCTGCTGATGACCATGGGGGCGGTGGGCGACCGGATCGGCCGCCGCCGGCTGCTGCTGATCGGCGCCGCCGCCTTCGGCGCGGCCTCCCTGGTGGCCGCCTACGCGCACACCGCCGAGACCCTGATCGCCGCCCGCGCGGTCCTCGGCATCGGCGGCGCGACCCTGATGCCGTCGACGATGGCGCTGGTCCGCACGATGTTCACCGACCCGGGCCAGCGCGCGAAGGCGATCGGCCTGTGGTCCACCGTGATGACGGCCGGGATCGCGCTCGGCTCCGTGATGAGCGGCGTCCTGGTCGAGTACTTCTGGTGGGGCTCGGTCTTCCTGGTCAACCTGCCCGCGATGGCCCTGCTGCTGCTCCTCGGCCCCGTCCTGCTCCCGGAGTCGAAGACCTCGCGCGCCGGCCGCTTCGACCTGCTGAGCGTCCCGCTGTCGATGGCCGCCGTGCTGCCCGTGGTCTACGGCCTCAAGGAGATCCCGACCGAGGGCTGGCACGTGCGGTACGTCATGTCGGTGACGGTCGGCCTGCTGTTCGCCGCGCTGTTCGTGCACCGCCAGCGCACGGTGGCCTCCCCGCTGATCTCACCGGAGATCTTCCGGGGGCGCGGCTTCACCCCGGCGGTCGTCCTCAACCTGGTGTCGGCCGCGGGGATGATGGGCTCGACCTACTTCACCACCCAGTACATCCAGTCCGTGCTGGACAAGAGCGCGCTGGAGGCGGCGCTGTGGGCGCTGCTGCCCTCGGTGCTCATCGGCTTCGCCGCGCCGGTCGCCACGCGGCTGGTCCAGCGGGGCGTGGAGCGGGCGCACGTCGTCGCGGCCGGGTTCGCCGTCGCGGCGAGCGGCTACGCGCTGCTGGCCCTCGCGGACACCGACTCCCTGTGGCTGGTGCTGGCCGCGTGCGGTGTCCTGGCCGCCGGTGTCGTCGCCGTGATGTCCCAGCTCACCGACCTGGCGCTCAGCTCCGCGCCGGTGGAGAAGGCGGGCGCGGCCTCGTCGCTGATGGAGACCGGCACGGAGTTCGGCGGCGCGCTGAGCATGGCGGTCTTCGGCTCCATCGGTACCGCCGTCTACCACCACGAGATGCCCGCCTCGGCACCGGACGCGGCCCGCGAGACCCTGGGCGGCGCGCTGGCGGTGGCCGCCCGGTTGCCGGGGTCCACGGGAGAGGCTCTGGCGACGGCGGCCCGGGAGGCGTTCACCAGTGGGATGCGGGGCGCGGCGGTGGCGGGGGCGGTACTGCTGCTGGCGGCGGCGGTCCCGGCGGCGCGGGCGCTGCGCGGCATCCGGGTACGGGAGAACGCCGGGGAGGCCGAGCGCCTCGACCTGTCCGGCGTGTGAGAGGACGAAAGCACGCGAACGCCGGACGGGTGACCGGCCCGGACCGTGCGGCGCGAGGGAGCACGAGAGAACGCCGGACAGGCTGACCAACCCAGCCCGTCCGGCGTTCGAGGACGAGGCCCGTTCAGGGCCGACGCGGGGCCCGGGGCCGCAGCCCCCGGACCAGCGGTCACCTCAGACCAGGTTGACCGACCGGGCCGACGTCGCCCCGATCTCCGCCGCGACCTCACCGAGCACGGCGGAGCCCACCGTGTCGTCGACCGTCAGCACGGCCAGCGCCTCGCCGCCGACGGCCGCGCGGGCGACCTGCATGCCGGCGATGTTGATGCCCGCCTCGCCGAGGATGCGGCCGACGGTGCCGACGACACCGGGACGGTCCTCGTAGCGCAGGACGAGCATGTGGTCGGCGAGGGCGAGGTCGACGTCGTACTCGCCGACCGCGACGATCTTCTGGACGTGCTTCGGGCCGGCCAGCGTGCCGGAGACGGAGACCTCCTCGCCGCCTGCCAGGGTGCCGCGCACGGTGACCACGTTGCGGTGCTCCGCCGACTCCGAGCTGGTCGTCAGCCGCACCTCGACGCCGCGCTCCTGGGCGAACAGCGGGGCGTTGACGTAGGAGACGGTCTCCTCGACGACGTCCTCGAAGACACCCTTGAGCGCGGACAGCTCCAGCACCTTCACGTCGTGCTGGGTGATCTCGCCGTAGACCTCGACGTCCAGGCGGACGGCGACCTCGCCGGCGAGCGCGGTGAAGATGCGGCCGAGGTGCTCGGCGAGCGGCAGGCCCGGCTTGACGTCCTCGGCGATGACGCCGCCCTGGACGTTGACCGCGTCCGGGACCAGCTCACCGGCGAGGGCGAGGCGGACCGACTTGGCGACGGCGATGCCGGCCTTCTCCTGGGCCTCGTCGGTGGAGGCGCCCAGGTGCGGGGTGCAGACGACCTGGTCGAACTCGAAGAGCGGGGAGTCGGTGCAGGGCTCCTTGGCGTACACGTCGAGGCCGGCGCCGGCGACCCGGCCCTCCTTGAGCGCCGAGTACAGCGCCTCCTCGTCGACGATGCCGCCGCGCGCGGCGTTGACGATGCGGACGCTCGGCTTGACCTTGCGCAGCGCCTCGTCGCCGATCAGACCGAGGGTCTCGGGGGTCTTGGGCAGGTGGACGGTGATGAAGTCGGAGACCTCCAGCAGCTCGTCCAGCGACAGCACCTTGACGCCCATCTGCGCGGCCCGCGCGGGCTGTACGTAGGGGTCGTAGGCGACGACCTTCATCCCGAAGGCGGACATGCGCTGCGCGACGAGCGCGCCGATGCGGCCGAGGCCGACCACACCGAGGGTCTTCTCGGCCAGCTCGACACCGGTGTACTTGCTGCGCTTCCACTCGCCGTTCTTCAGGGCGGCGTTGGCCTGCGGGATGTTGCGCGCGGTGGCGACGATCAGGCCGCAGGCCAGCTCGGCGGCGGTGACGATGTTGGAGGTCGGGGCGTTGACGACCATCACGCCGGCCTTGGTGGCGGCGGAGACGTCCACGTTGTCCAGGCCCACGCCGGCCCGGGCGACGACCTTCAGTTTCTGCGCGGCGGCGATGGCCTCGGCGTCGACCTTGGTGGCGGAGCGGACCAGGATGGCGTCCACGTCGGCGATGGCGGTCAGCAGTTCGGCGCGGTCGGCTCCGTTGCAGTGCCGGATCTCGAAGTCCGGACCGAGCGCGTCGACGGTCGCGGGCGACAGCTCTTCAGCGATGAGTACGACAGGGTTCGAGCTCACGTGAGTCCTCACAAGTCCAATGCGGACGGCCGTCCCGACGGCCGCAAGCGGTGGAGGTTGGCTAGCCGCGTGGAAGACGCACGACGCTGTGGGCCTGACGCGTATGTAGTGCAGCAGTGTAGTGGCGTCGAGGGCGTCGTCTTACGCCGCTACGGAAGGATCACCCGTCCGTGGCTGGACGGGTTGGACAACAGCTGACGGCAGGGGCCGGGGCGCATCGCCCCGGCCCCTGCCATCGAGGCTTACGCCTCCTCGTCGACCCAGCTCATGAGCTTGCGCAGCTCCTTGCCGGTGGTCTCCAGCAGGTGCTCGGAGTCCTGCCGCTTGTACTCGTTGTACTTCTTCAGACCGCCGTGGTACTCGTCCATCCAGTTCTTGGCGAACGTGCCGTCCTGGATCTCGGCGAGGACCTTCTTCATCTCGGCCTTGGTGGCGTCGGTGATGATCCGCGGGCCGGTGACGTAGTCGCCCCACTCGGCGGTCTCGGAGATCGACCAGCGCATCTTCTCCAGGCCGCCCTCGTACATGAGGTCCACGATCAGCTTCAGCTCGTGCAGGCACTCGAAGTAGGCGATCTCCGGCTGGTAGCCGGCCTCGGTCAGGGTCTCGAAGCCCGCCTTGACCAGCGCCGCCGTGCCACCGCACAGGACGGCCTGCTCGCCGAAGAGGTCGGTCTCGGTCTCCTCGGTGAAGGTCGTCTTGATGACGCCGGCGCGGGTGCCGCCGATGCCCTTGGCGTAGGACAGGGCCAGCGCGAAGGCGTTGCCGGAGGCGTCCTGCTCGACGGCGGCGATGCAGGGAACGCCGCGGCCCTCCTCGTACTGGCGGCGCACCAGGTGGCCCGGGCCCTTGGGGGCGACCATGCAGACGTCCACGCCGGCCGGGGGCTTGATGAAGCCGTAGCGGATGTTGAGGCCGTGGCCGAAGAACAGCGCGTCGCCGTCCTTCAGGTTGTCCTTGATGTGCTCCTCGTAGACCTGGGCCTGGATCGGGTCCGGGACCAGGATCATGATGACGTCGGCCTCGGCGGCGGCCTCGGCGGGGCTCACCACGCGCAGGCCCTGCTCCTCGGCCTTGGCCTTGGACGTGGAGCCCTCGTGCAGACCGACGCGCACGTCGACGCCGGAGTCGCGCAGCGACAGGGCGTGGGCGTGGCCCTGGCTGCCGTAACCGATGACCGCGACCTTGCGGCCCTGGATGATGGACAGGTCGGCGTCGGCGTCGTAGAACAGCTCGGCCACTTTGGGTTCTCTCCTTGTGTGCAGGTGTCGCGTCCCACCGTATGCCGGTGGGGGGAAGGGAAGGTGGGGGGTCTCGGAATACGGGCGGTGCCCGCACCCCTCGGCGTCACGCCGACCGGTCGAGGGCGCGCAGCGAGCGGTCCGTGATCGAACGGGCGCCGCGGCCGATGGCGATCGTGCCGGACTGCACCAGCTCCTTGATGCCGTACGGTTCCAGCATCCTGAGCATGGCGGACAGCTTCTCGCCGCTGCCGGTCGCCTCGATGGTGACGGCGTCCGGGGAGACGTCGACGGTCTTGGCGCGGAACAGCTGGACGATCTCGACGATCTGGGAGCGCGTCTCGTTGTCGGCGCGCACCTTCACCAGGACGAGTTCGCGCTGGACGGCCTGCGACGGCTCCAGTTCGACGATCTTCAGCACGTTGACCAGCTTGTTGAGCTGCTTGGTGACCTGTTCGAGTGGCAGGTCCTCCACTCCCACGACGATGGTGATGCGGGAGATGTCGGGGTGTTCGGTGACGCCGACGGCGAGCGAGTCGATGTTGAAGCCGCGGCGGGAGAACAGGGCGGCGATCCGGGCGAGGATGCCGGGGGTGTTCTCCACCAGGACGGAGAGCGTGTGCTTGGACATGGTCTCTTGGTCTTTCTCGCTCAGTCGTCTTCGTTGTCGCCGAAGTCGGGGCGGACGTCCCGGGCGGCCATGATCGTGTCGTTGGAGGTGCCGGCGGCGACCATCGGCCAGACCATCGCGTCCTCGTGGACGATGAAGTCGACGACGACCGGGCGGTCGTTGATCGAGTTCGCTTCTTCGATGGCCTTGTCGAGGTCGGCGGGGTCCTCGCAGCGGATGGCGTAGCAGCCCATGGCCTCCGCCAGCTTGACGAAGTCGGGGACACGGGTGCCGCGGGCCGCCGGGTTGACGTCGTCCGGGCCGGAGTGCAGCACCGTGTTGGAGTAGCGCTGGTTGTAGAACAGCGTCTGCCACTGGCGGACCATGCCGAGGGCGCCGTTGTTGATGATGGCGACCTTGATCGGGATGTTGTTCAGGGCGCAGGTGGTCAGTTCCTGATTGGTCATCTGGAAGCAGCCGTCGCCGTCGATCGCCCAGACGGTCCGGTCGGGCAGGCCGGCCTTGGCGCCCATGGCGGCCGGGACGGAGTAGCCCATGGTCCCGGCGCCGCCGGAGTTCAGCCAGGTGGCGGGCTTGTCGTACTGGATGAAGTGGGCCGCCCACATCTGGTGCTGGCCGACGCCCGCGGTGAAGACCGTGCCCTCGGGGGCGAGCTGTCCGATGCGCTCGATGACGGCCTGCGGGGAGAGCGAGCCGTCCTCGGGCCGGTCGTAGCCAAGGGGGTAGGTCTCGCGCCAGCGGTTCAGGTCCTTCCACCAGGCGGCGTAGTCGCCGCGCTGGCCCTCGCTGTGCTCCTTCTGCACGGCCTGGACCAGGTCGGCGATGACCTCGCGGGCGTCGCCGACGATCGGCACGTCGGCCTCGCGGTTCTTGCCGATCTCGGCCGGGTCGATGTCGGCGTGGACGATCTTGGCGTGCGGGGCGAAGCTGTCCAGCTTGCCGGTGACGCGGTCGTCGAAGCGGGCGCCGAGGGCGACGATCAGGTCGGCCTTCTGGAGCCCGGTGACGGCGGCGACGGAGCCGTGCATGCCCGGCATCCCCAGGTGCTGGGGGTGGCTGTCGGGGAAGGCGCCCAGGGCCATCAGGGTGGTGGTGACGGGGGCGCCGGTCAGCTCGGCGAGGACCTTCAGCTCGGCGGTGGCGCCGGCCTTGAGGACACCGCCGCCGACGTAGAGCACGGGCCGCTTGGCGGCGGTGATCAGCTTGGCGGCCTCGCGGATCTGCTTGGCGTGCGGCTTGGTGACCGGGCGGTAGCCCGGCAGGTCCATCACGGGCGGCCAGGAGAACGTGGTCTTCGCCTGGAGGGCGTCCTTGGCGATGTCGACCAGGACCGGGCCGGGGCGGCCGGTGGAGGCGACGTGGAAGGCCTCGGCGATGACCCGCGGGATGTCGTCGGCGTCGGTGACCAGCCAGTTGTGCTTGGTGATCGGCATGGTGATGCCGACGATGTCCGCCTCCTGGAAGGCGTCCGTGCCGATCGAGTCGGAGACGACCTGGCCGGTGATGGCGACCATCGGCACCGAGTCCATGTGCGCGTCGGCGATCGGCGTGACGAGGTTGGTCGCGCCGGGCCCTGAGGTCGCCATGCAGACGCCGACCTTGCCGGTGGCCAGCGCGTAGCCCTCGGCCGCGTGACCCGCGCCCTGCTCGTGGCGGACCAGGACGTGACGGACGCGGGTGGAGTCCATCAGTGGGTCGTACGCCGGGAGGATGCAGCCACCGGGAATGCCGAATACCGTGTCGGCGCCGACCTCCTCGAGAGAGCGGATGAGGGACTGCGCACCCGTGACGTGCTCGGGGGCGGACTGTCCTCCGGATCGGGGCCGGGGCTGCGGGTGAGGGGCCCCGGTGGCCTGCTCGGTCATCGGCATTCTCTTCTCGATGCTGAGGGTTTCGCTGGGTGTTTTGGTGAGGTTTGTACGGTGTGCGGCAGGTGCCTGTGCAACAAAAAACCCCTCGTGCCAAAAGGCAAGCGAGGGGAGCGCGCCGGTGTGGGTCGCTGGGATTCCGGGTCGTCCGGACGTCACCAGCTTCAGCCGACGCGCTGACCAAGTACGAGAATTCGGGTGCGCATGGGACTGACCCTCCCCCCGGCACGCACCCACTGTCAAGTGGGTGGGACGGGGGTCTCATTATGTGAGCGCAGTGCCGTGCCGCCGCCGAGGACGACCGGCACGCCGCCGGAGACCTGGCTGGTGAGGCCGGTGGTGATCCCGCTGGTGACGGTCCCGACGGCGGTCCCGACCGCCCCGCCCGCGAAGGCCGGCTCGGCCGGTCCGTGCGGCACCGGATAGCGGCCCGTGGCGAGGGCCCGGCGCAGCCGGTGCTCGTCGAGCGGTCCGGAGAACGCCATGCCCTGGCCGTGCGTGCAGCCCATCGCGCGCAGGGCGACGACCTGCTCGGGCAGGTCCACCCCGTCGGCCACGGTTTTGAGCCCGAGGTCGGTGGCGATGCGCAGCAGCCCCTTGGTGATCTTGTACTGCCGGGCGGACTCGACGATCCCCTCGACCATGGTCCGGTCGAGTTTCAGGATGTCCACGGGGAGCCTGCGCAGGGCGGTGACGGTCGCGTGGCCGCTGCCGAAGCCGTCCAGCGCGATGCGTACGCCCGCCCGCCCGAGCGCGTTCAGCCGGCGCTCCAGCTCGTCCAGGGGGACCCGGGGGTCGAGGTCGGACAGCTCGATCACCAGGGAGCCCGGCGGCAGCCCGTACCGGGTCAGCAGGGCCTCCACCGGGCCGACCGGCACCGAGCGGTCCAGCAGGCGGCGGGCGCCGATCCGGACGGTCACGGGCACGCCGACGCCGGCCGCCACCCGTTCGGCGGCCTGTTCCACGGCCTCCTGGAGCATCCACCGGTCCAGCTCGGCGGTCTTGTCGCCGGCCTCGGCCACCCTGAGGAACTCGGCGGTGGTGAACAGGACGCCCTGCGAGGACCGCCAGCGTGCCTGGGCGCGGACCGACGAGATTCGGCCGTCCGTCAGGGACACCACCGGCTGGTGCAGCAGCGCGAACTCGCCGTCGTGCAGCGCCGCCCGCAGCCGGCCGGCCAGCTCGGCCTTGCGTACGACGTCCTGCTGCATCTGCGGCTGGTACAGCTCGACGCGGCCCTTGCCGCCCGCCTTGGCGCGGTACATCGCCAGGTCGGCGTTGCGCAGCAGCTCGCCCGCGCCGAGACCGGGCTCGGCGAAGGCGACGCCGATGGAGGCGTTGACGCGGACATCGTTGCCGTCGATGAGGTAGGGCTGGGAGAGGGTCAGCCTGAGGCGGTCGGCGAGCTCCAGGATGTGTCCCTCGCGGGCGGCCCGGTCCCGGGTGCCGTCCCCGATGATCAGGGCCGCGAACTCGTCGCCGCCCAGCCGGGAGGCGGTGTCGCCCTGACGGACCGCCTCGTGGAGTCTGCGGGCGGCCTGGACGAGCAGTTCGTCCCCGGCCTGGTGCCCGATGGTGTCGTTGACGGCCTTGAAGCCGTCGAGGTCGATGAAGAGGACCGCGGTGCCGCGCAGGTGGGCGCCCCGGTCGGAGGCGCGGCGGCCGGACAGGGCCTGCTGGACGCGCTTGGTGAACAGGGCGCGGTTGGGCAGGTCGGTGAGCGGGTCGTGCTCGGCGTTGTGCTGGAGCTGCGCCTGGAGGCGCACCCGCTCGGTGACGTCACGGCTGTTGAAGATCAGTCCGCCGTGGTGCCGGTTGACGGTGGATTCGACGTTGAGCCAGCCTCCCCCGCCCCCGGCCCCGCCGGAGCGGAAGCGGCACTCGATGCGGGTGGTGGGTTCCACGACCGGGTCGGCGGCGAGGAAGCGGCGCACCTCGTGCACCACGCAGCCCAGGTCCTCCGGGTGGATGAGATCGGCCAGTTCGCCGCCGACCAGTTCCTCGGCGGGGCGTCCGTAGACCCCGGCGGCGGCCGGGGAGACGTAGCGCAGGATGCCGTTGGGAGCGGCGATCATGATGACGTCGCTGGAGCCCTGCACCAGCGAGCGGAAGTGGTTCTCCTTCTGGGCCAGTTCCTGGGTGAGGGTGATGTTGTCGAGCAGCATGATGCCCTGGCGCACCACGAGGGCGAGGACGACCGTGCCGCCGGTGAGCAGGACGACGCGGTCGACGCTGTGGCCGTTGAGCACGTTGTAGAGGATGCTCAGGGTGCAGACGGCGGCGGCGAGGTAGGGCGTGAGGGCGGCCAGCGACCCGGCGATGGGCCGGGCGGCCGGGTAGCGGCCGTGCTCGCCGCCCGGGACGGGGGCCGGCCGGTGGGCGGTGACGCGCTGGCCGGGTACGTGCTCGTGCACCACGCGCGTGTGCCCGTCGGGTTCGTCCGCGCGGCCTGTGCGACCCGCGCGGTCCGTGCGGTCTGTCGGGTCTGTTCGGTCCGTGCGGTCGGGGCTGTCGGCGGTCCGCCGCTGTCCGTGCCGCGGGGCGGCCCAGGGGGCGTACGCCAGCAGCAGCGAGCCCGCGAACCAGCCCGCGTCGAGCAACTGGCCCGAGCGGTAGTCGTTGTGCAGCAGCGGTGAGGTGAACAGGGCGTCGCACATCACCGTCAGGGCGAGCGCGCCGATCGCGGTGTTGACCGCGGACCGGTACACCGGTGAGCGCCGGAAGTGCAGCGCGAGCACAATGCTGACCAGGGCGATGTCGAGCAGCGGGTACGCCAGCGACAGCGCGGTGTGCGCCACGCTGGAGCCGTCCGCCTCGGCGGCCTGGGCGAGCGCCAGGCTCCAGGCCAGGGTCAGCAGCGAGCCGCCGATCAGCCAGGCGTCGAGGCCCAGGCAGACCCAGCCGGCCTTGGTCACCGGCCGTTTGGCGAACACCAGCAGGCCGACGATGGCGGGCGGCGCGAAGCACAGGAAGAACAGGTCCGCGTAGCTGGGATCGGGCACGGGCCGCCGCAGGACGACCTCGTACCATCCCCAGACCACGTTGCCCGCGCAGGCCATCGTCGAGGAGAGGGCGAACAGCAGCCAGGCCGGCCGGAAGCGGACATGGCGGGCGCGGGCGTAGAGGAAGCAGGAGACGGCCGCGACGGCGGCCGCGACGGCGAGGCCGAAGTCGCCCATGAACAGGGCGAGCCGGTGGGAGCCCCAGCCGAGCGCGGAGCCGACGGCGTACGCCGCGCAGACCGCCGCGAGGAGCAGTTGGCCGGCCAGCCCGGGGCGGCCGTCACCGGCCGACGGCCGGGCGGGCCAGGCCGGCACGGAGTGCGCCCGGGACGCCGCGTCCAGGGTCGGGGCGGGAGGGGGTGGCAGCATCACCGGGACCTCCCGATCCGCGTCGCGCCCGGGACCCCCGGGTCCCGGTGCGCCGAGCCGGCCTGGCCGCTACGGCCGCCGCACCCGCGCTGATGGTGACTGTGGTCGTGGTGACGACTGCCGCCGTGATGGCTGTCGCCGTGACGACTGTCGCCGTGATGGCTGTTGCCGTGATGGCTGTAGTCATGATGGCTGTAGTCGTGATGGCTGTGGTCGTGGTGATGGCCGGGATGGCCGTGCCGACCGCCGTGGTGGCCGTGGCGACCGCGTTCGCGGGCCGCCGTGCACCAGGGCCGTCGGCGGCGGCTCCGCCGCGTCGGATCGTTGGTCCATAGGCCGTGCATCGCCCGTCGCCCCCCTCACAGTCTCCATGTCCGTCCCCGGCGCCGAACGGTGCGCGGCGCAACCCCTGTCGGACGATACACCAGTATCGTCACTCAGGGACATAGGTTCTCTACGCTCCGTGACGACCAGCGGATATGCGGGTACCCACTGCTCCCGACAGAACGCGGAGGGTGCCCGAAACGGATTGCGCCGTTGTCACCACGCGCGCGCCGTGCGTGCCGTCACGGCGCGCAAAACGCGCCGGGGCACTCGGCGCCGCGCGTCACGCGCCGGGATCTCCCGTCGTCAGGATCACGTTGCGCAGCGGCTCCTGGTTCACGAAACGGGTCAACTGATCGGCCAGCAGACGCTTCGCGCGCGGCAGGAAGGCGGACGTGGGCCCGCCGACGTGCGGGCTGATCAGCACGCCCGGCGCCTGCCACAGCGGGTGCCCCGGCGGCAGCGGCTCGGGGTCGGTGACGTCGAGGGCGGCGGTGAGGCGGCCGGTGGTCAGCTCGGCGAGGAGCGCCCCGGTGTCGACCACGGGCCCGCGGGCCACGTTGACCAGCAGGGCGCCGTCCTTCATCCGGGCCAGGAACCCGGGGTCCACCAGGTGCCGGGTGTCCTCGGTGAGCGGCGTGGAGAGGATGACGACGTCCGCCTCCGGGAGCAGGGCGGGCAGTTCGGCGAGTGGGTGCACCGGGCCGCGCGCCGTGGTGCGTGCGGAGCGCGCGACGCGCGCCACCCGCGCCACCTCGAAGGGCACGAGCCGGTCCTCTATCGCCGCGCCGATCGCGCCGTAGCCGACGATGAGCACGTTCTTGTCGGCGAGCGCGGGCCGGAAACCGCCGTGCCACTCGCCCTTGTCCTGGGCCCGGACGAAGTCGGGGACGCCGCGCAGCGCGGCGAGGGTCAGGGTGAGGGCCAGTTCGGCGGTGCTGGCCTCGTGCACGCCGCGGGCGTTGCAGAGCCGGACGCCGGGCCCGATCACCGACAGCCGCCCCATGACGTCGTCGACGCCGGCGGTCAGCGTCTGGACGACCTGGACGCGGCTCAGGTGCTCCAGCGGCCGGACCCGTACCGGATGCGGCTTCATGTACGGCACGACGTAGAACGCGCAGTGCGCGGGATCGCCGGGGAAGTCCCGTCGGCCGTCGTCACCCCCGTCCCAGAACAGGTACCGGGGTCCCTCGGGGAGCCCGTCGATCTCGTCCGGCGGGATGGGCAGCCACACGTCAGCAGTCATGCCAGGAGGCTATGTCAGGGGCCTTGACCGGCAGAGGTTAGGTTGGGGTGGCCACAAGAGGGAGGGTCACGACCACGTGGAGCGCAGGACGATCGGCGCGGCGGCACTCGCGGTGGGGGCCGTCGGCCTCGGGTGCATGCCGATGAGCTGGGCGTACAGCACCTCCCGGCAGCGCGGCGGCGAGTCGCTCAGGGCGGTGCACCGGGCGCTGGACCTGGGCTCCTGTCTGCTGGACACCGCCGACATGTACGGCCCGTTCACCAACGAGCTGCTGCTGGGGCGGGTGTTGAGGGAGCGGCGGTCCGACGCCTTCGTGTCGACCAAGGTCGGTCTGCTCGTCGGCGACCAGCACATCGTGGCCAACGGCCGCCCCGGGTACGTGAGGCGGGCCTGTGACGCGTCCCTGCGCCGCCTGCAGACCGACGTGATCGACCTCTACCAGCTGCACCGGGCCGACCCCGAGGTCCCGGTGGAGGAGACCTGGGGCGCGATGGCGGAACTGGTCCGGGCCGGGAAGGTGCGGGCGCTGGGGCTGTGCGCGGTGGGTGCCCGGTCGGCGCGGCGGGCCGGGGCGCGGCTGCACGACGGAACGATCCGGCAACTGGAGCGGGTGCAGCAGGTGTTCCCGGTGAGCGCGGTGGAGGCCGAGCTGTCGGTGTGGTCGCCGGAGGCGCTGGAGGCGCTGCTGCCGTGGTGCGCGGCGCGCGGGGTCGGGTTCCTGGCGGCGATGCCGCTGGGCAACGGCTTCCTGACCGGCACGCTGACGCCGGGCGAGGGCTTCGAACCGGACGACCTGCGCGCCCGGCACCCCCGCTTCACCGCGGAGATGATGGCGGCCAACCAGCCGATCGTGGCCGGGCTGCGCCGCGTCGCCGCCCGGCACGGCGACGGGGTGACGCCCGCGCAGGTGGCGTTGGCCTGGGTGCTGGCGCAGGGCGGGCAGGTGATCCCGGTGCCGGGCACCAAGCAGGAGCGCTGGGTGACCGAGAACGCCGCCGCGGCCGGGCTGCGGCTGTCCCCCGGGGACCTGGCGGAGGTGGGCGCCCTGCCGAGGGCACTGGGCTCCTGGGAGTGAGGGACCGGGCGTACGGAAGGGTCCGCGCGGGAACCTGTGGGGCACGGGCGGGGTTCGTCACTGTGAGGACCCACCGCGTCGAAGGGACCGTGATCGTGCGACGTCGAGCCGTACCGGCCGCGCTGACCACCGCCGTGCTGCTGCTGGTGGCCGGCTGCTCCTCCGACGACGGGGACGGTGAGGGCGCGGCCGGCTGGAACGAGCGGACCACCCCCGGCCGTACGGCGTCGGCCGCGACCGCCGGACAGGCGCCGCCCGCCGAAGGCTCGGTCGAGGTGACCCGTACGGTCGCCACTGGTCTGGACAGCCCCTGGGGCCTGGCCCCGCTGCCCGACGGCGACCTGCTCGTCTCCTCCCGGGACGAGGGCACGATCACGCGGGTCGACACCGCCACCGGGAAGAAGACGGAACTGGGCGAGGTGCCCGGGGTGTCACCGGCCGGGGAGGGCGGCCTGCTCGGCATCGCGCTCTCCCCCGACTACGCCGCCGACCGCACGGTCTACGCCTACTACACCTCCGCCTCGGACAACCGGATCGTGCGGATGCTGTACGACGCCGGCAAGCCGTCCGGCGAGCAGCTCGGCGCCCCGGACACGGTGTTCAGGGGCATCCCCAAGGGCTTCGTCCACAACGGCGGCCGGATCGCCTTCGGCCCGGACAAGCTGCTGTACGTGGGCACGGGCGAGAGCGGTGACACCGGTCTGTCCCAGGACGAGGAGTCCCTCGGCGGGAAGATCCTGCGCCTGACCCCCGAGGGCGAGCCGGCGCCCGGCAACCCGTCCTCCGGCTCCCCCGTCTACTCCTGGGGGCACCGCAATGTCCAGGGACTGGCCTGGGACGCGCGGCGGCGCCTGTTCGCCGCGGAGTTCGGCCAGGACACCTGGGACGAGCTGAACGCGATCACACCGGGCGGCAACTACGGCTGGCCCGAGGCCGAGGGCGAGTCGGACGACGACGCTTTCCGTGACCCGGTGTCGCAGTGGAGCACCGACGAGGCGTCCCCGAGCGGCATCGCGTACGCCGGGGGGTCGGTGTGGATGGCGGGGCTGCGGGGCGAGCGGCTGTGGCGCGTGCCCCTGGACGGCACGGAGGAGGCGGCCGAACCGCAGTCCTTCCTCCGGGGCGAGTACGGCCGGCTGCGCACGGTCGTGGCGGCGGGCGACGGGAAGCTGTGGCTGGTGACCAGCAACACGGACGGGCGGGGCGATCCGGAGCGGGGGGACGACCGGATTCTGGAGCTGGAGGTGAGGTAGACGGCGCCGGTCACTCGTCCGCGGATCCGGCCTCCGGCCGCTTCGGGGGCCGTACGACGACCTTCCCGGAGCCGAGGTCTATCGGGCCGTACCCGGGGTCGCCGTCGCCGACGTCCTCCCGGGTCAGCGCCAGCCTGTTCTGCTCGTCCCGGGTGTGTTTGCGGCCGGGTGCGAACAGTTCCTCGAAAGCGTTGAACACGTGACCTCCTCGGCCGGTGTTCCCCAGCGTACGTCCCGCCCCGCCGTACGGGAGGGGCCCCGGACACACGCGGGGCCCCGGGACGTCCGGCGCTCCGCGCGCGCCGGGTGCCCCGGGGCCCCTCCGGTCCGTACGGGCGTCAGCTCACGGACGGCACGGCCAGCAGGATGTCGGTGTACGTCAGCACGGCCAGGAGCAGACCGATCACGCCCAGGGCGACGCCCGCCCAGGAGACCGACTTGATCCACAGGGCCTGCGGCCGGCCGGGCGCGCCGAACGCGGGCCGGACCAGCACCACGACGCCGACGAGCAGCGCGAACAGCGCGAACAGGCCGCTCCACAGAGCGGTGGCGTGCCAGGCGTCGCCGTAGCCCCGCTCCAGCAGGGTCTGCACGCTCGACGAGGAGGAGGCGGACGATTCGAGCTGGGCGAGGAGGTTCTTCCTGGCGCTGGCGATGGTGCCCGTCCAGCTCCCCGTCAGGGACACGACGCCGAGCGCCGCGGAGACGACCGCCCCCGCGCCCTGCCCGGCACCGGGCGTCTTCTCGGCGGCCGGCTCGGTCTCCTCAGCCGTCTCGTCCGCTTCGGCCGCCGCGGTCTCCCCCTCCGTGGTCTGCGGCTCCTCCTGAGCCTCGGGGGCGTCGGTGACGTCGGTCCTGTCCTCGTCCGCCTTCGTCGCGGCGCCGGTCTCGTCCACTGTCTTCGTTCCCATGTCTCGCACCGTACGGACGCTCTCTGAGAGGTCCCTTAATGATCGTTGTGAGAGGTACGCGCGCGTGCCGCACGCCACTGAGGCGCGAGCACGGCCCATATCTCCATGTCCTGGCGCACCCCACGGTACGGGTTGCTCTCCCGGAGCACGCCCTCGCGGGTCAGGCCGAGCCGCCGGGCCGCGTTGACGCTGGGGAGGTTGGCGGAGGAGGCGTGCCATTCCACGCGGTGCATCCCGCGCTCGTCGAAGGCCCAGTCGATCAGGACGCGGGCGCCGCGGTTGACCAGGCCCTTGCCGGTGCCGGCCGGTTCCAGCCAGCAGCCGATCTCGCAGACGCCGGTCTTGGCGTCGAAGACGCGGAAGAGGAGTCCGCCGACCAGCTTGCCGTCCAGCCACAGCCCGTGCAGGAAGCCGCTGTCGGCGGCGCGCTTCTCGGCGTACACGGTGAGCAGTGCCCGCGCGGAGGCGGTGTCGGTGGCCTGTGTCCCGAACGGGATGTGCCGGGTGATGAACTCCCGCCCCCGGTCGAGGTGGGCGAGGAACTCCTCGGCGTGCCAGGGCTCCAGCGGACGCAGTTCGGCTCCGTCGTCACCCAGCGGTATCGCGTACATCCTGCTGCCGCTCCTTACGCAGTTGTGCCACTACGCCGGTGAGCCTCTCATGCGCGGCCCGGCACTCGGGCGGTTCGATGCTGATCCGGGGCAGCCGGGCCGCCAGCCACTGGGGCAGCCACCAGTTGGCGCGGCCCAGCAGGTGCATCAGGGCGGGCACCAGCAGGGTGCGCAGGACGAAGGCGTCCAGGGCGACGGCGGCGGCGAGCGCGATGCCGAACATGGCGATGACGCGGTCGCCGGTGAGGACGAAGGCGAGGAAGACGGAGATCATGATGACCGCCGCGGAGTTGATCACCCGGCTGGTCTCGGCGAGTCCCACCCGGACCGCGCGCCGGTTGTCGCCGGTCTCCAGCCACTCCTCGTACATGCGGCTGACCAGGAAGACCTGGTAGTCCATGGAGAGTCCGAAGAGGACCGAGACCATGATCACGGGGAGGAAGGGCTCGATCGGGCCCGCGCTGCCCAGGCCCAGCGCCTCGCTCCCCCAGCCCCACTGGAAGACGGCGACGACGACGCCGAAGGACCCGGCGACGGCGGCGATGTTCATCGCGGCGGCCTTCAGCGGGATGCCGACCGACCGGAAGGCCAGCAGGAGCAGCAGACAGCCGAGGCCCACGACGACGCCGACGAAGACGGGGAGTTTGCCGACGATGACGTCGGCGAAGTCGTCGTACCCGGCCGTCACCCCGCCGACGTGGACGTCGAGCGCGGTGCCCCGCTCGGCGCGCGGCAGCACCTCGGTGCGCAGCCGGTCCACGAGGTCGCTGGTGCGCGGCGACTGCGGGGCCGACTCGGGGACGACGGTGAGGTACCCGGTGTCCCCGCCGGAGCCGAAGGTCACCGGTGTCACCGAGGCGACGCCCTCGGTGGCCCGCAGGGTGGCGTCGAGGTTGTCCAGGGCGAGCCGGTCCTCGGCGCCGCCGACCTCGGTGACCAGGGTGAGGGGGCCGTTGACGCCGGGGCCGAACCCTTCGGCGACCAGGTCGTAGGCGGCCCGGGTGGTGGTGCCCCGCGGGTCGTTGCCCTGGTCGGAGGTGCCCAGGCGCAGGCCCAGGGTGGGCAGGGCCAGGACGGTGACGACGAGGAGGGCGGCGGCGCCGAGGGCCTTGGGGTGGCGTTCGACCAAGGCCGACCAGCGGGCCGCGAACCCGGTGGGCAGTTCGGGCTCGGGTCCGCGCTCGGCCAGCCGGCGGCGCTCGCGGCGGCTGAGGGCGCGGGGGCCGAGGAAGGAGAGCAGGGCGGGCAGCAGGGTGACGGAGGCCGCGACGGTGAGGACCACGGTCAGCGCGGCGGCGACGGCGACCCCGTTGAGGAAGCCCAGCCGCAGGACCAGCATGCCGAGCAGGGCTATGCAGACGGTGGCGCCCGCGAAGACGACCGCGCGGCCGGTGGTCCGTACGGCGTTCACGGCCGCCTCGGCGGGGCTCAGGCCGCGTTTGAGGCCGCGCCGGTGCCGGGTGACGAGGAACAGCGCGTAGTCGATGCCGACGCCGAGCCCGATCAGCAGGCCCAGCATCGGCGCGAAGTCGGCGACGGTCATGACATGGCCGAGCAGGGTGATGCCGGCGTAGGCGGTGCCGACGGAGACCAGCGCGGTGGCGATGGGCAGCAGCGCGGCGGCGAGGGAGCCGAAGGCGAGGAACAGGACGAGGGCGGCGACGGCCACGCCGACGGCCTCGGCGAGGTGTCCGCCGGGCGCCTCGGTCACCGCGACGGCGCTGCCGCCCAGTTCGACCTGGAGCCCGTCGGTGGCGGCGGCCCGGGCGGTGTCGGCGACGGCCCGGGTGTCGGCCTCGGCGATGTCCTCGGCCCGCTCCTCGAAGGCGACGGTGGCGTAGGCCGTGTGGCCGTCCTCGCTGATCCTGCCCGTGCCCCGGTCGTCGTAGGGGCCGGTGACGGCGGCGACGCCGGGCAGGGCGGCGATGTCGTCGAGCGTGCCGGTCATGGTCTGTTCGACGGCGGCGGACCGGACGCTGCCGGACTCGGTGTGCCAGACCACGGTGACGCTGTCGCCGCCGACTCCGGGGAAGCCGGCGGCGAGGAGTCCGGCGGCGCGGCTCGACTCGGTGCCGGGCACCTCGTAGTCGTTGGAGTACGAGGGACCGGTGACGACCGCGGCGGTGGCGGCGGCGGCGAAGGCGAGCAGCCACAGCAGGACGGCGACGAGGCGGCGTCGGACACACCAGCGGGCAAGTGCTGCCACGAACCTGCTCCCAGAATGTCTGATGGTGGATCTTTGGTCAGGAACAGTCGCTCATCGACCGAACAGCCTGCAAAGAACGCATGAGTGAGGCGATGACACTCTTACAGGGAGAAATGATCCTTGGCATGGTTCGTGGGTTTACTCACAAAACTGGGGGCGCGTCGTGTCCGACGCGCCCCCGGGGCTCACAACGAGGAGCGGATCAGCCCTCCTCGACCCCCAGCTTCTGGAGGATCAGTTCCTTGACACGGGCCGCGTCCGCCTGACCGCGCGTCGCCTTCATGACGGCGCCGACCAGCGCGCCGGCCGCGGCGACCTTGCCGGACTGGATCTTGGCGACGATGCCGGCGTTGCCGGCGATCGCCTCGTCCACGGCGGCCGACAGCGCGCCCTCGTCCGACACGACCTTCAGACCGCGCTTGTCGACGACCTCGTCCGGGGTGCCCTCGCCGGCGAGGACGCCCTCGATGACCTGGCGGGCCAGCTTGTCGTTCAGATCGCCCTTGGCGACCAGCTCGGTCACCCGGGCCACCTGCCGCGGCGTGATGGCCAGCTCGTCCAGCGGCTTCTGCGACTCGTTGGCGCTGCGGGCCAGCTCGCCCATCCACCACTTGCGGGCGGAGGCCGCGTCGGCCCCGGCGTCGATGGTGGCGACGATCGGATCGAGGGCGCCGGCGTTGAGGATCGCCTGCATGTCGGTGGCCGAGATGCCCCACTCCTCGCGGAGCCGGTTGCGGCGCACCAGCGGCAGCTCGGGGAGCTGGGCGCGGATCTCCTCGACCCACTCGCGGGCGGGGGCGACCGGCACCAGGTCGGGCTCCGGGAAGTACCGGTAGTCCTCGGCCTCCTCCTTCACGCGGCCCGAGGTCGTGGACCCGGTGTCCTCGTGGAAGTGGCGGGTCTCCTGGATGATCGTGCCGCCACCGCTCAGGACGGCCGCGTGCCGCTGGATCTCGAAGCGGGCCGCGCGCTCCACGGACCGCAGCGAGTTGACGTTCTTCGTCTCGGAGCGGGTGCCGAACTTCTCGGTGCCGTGCGGGCGCAGCGACAGGTTGACGTCGCAGCGCATCTGCCCCATCTCCATGCGGGCTTCCGACACGCCGAGTGCCTTGATGACCTCGCGCAGCTCACGCACGTACGCCCGCGCGACCTCCGGCGCACGCTCCCCCGCGCCCTCGATCGGCTTGGTGACGATCTCGATGAGCGGGATGCCGGCGCGGTTGTAGTCGAGCAGGGAGTGGGACGCGCCGTGGATACGGCCGGTGGCGCCGCCGACGTGGGTCGACTTGCCGGTGTCCTCCTCCATGTGGGCCCGCTCGATCTGGACGCGGAAGGTCTCGCCGTCCTCCAGCTGTACGTCGAGGTAGCCGTCGAAGGCGATCGGCTCGTCGTACTGGGAGGTCTGGAAGTTCTTCGGCATGTCCGGATAGAAGTAGTTCTTCCGGGCGAAGCGGCACCACTCGGCGATCTCGCAGTTCAGCGCGAGGCCGATCTTGATGGCGGACTCGACGCCGGTCGCGTTGACGACCGGGAGCGCGCCGGGCATGCCGAGGCAGACCGGGCAGGTCTGGGTGTTCGGGTCGGCACCGAGCGCGGTGGAACAGCCGCAGAACATCTTGGTCTTGGTGCCGAGTTCGACATGGACCTCAAGGCCCATGACGGGGTCGTACGACGCGAGTGCGTCCTCGTACGACACCAGGTCGGTCGTGGTGGTCACGGTGAAACTTCCCTCTCAGCCCAGCAGGACGTCGTCGTCGCCCAGCCGCTTCAGCTCGCGGTAGAGGATGGCGAGGCCGGTGACGATGGCGGCGGCGGACACGGCGGCGTCGACCAGGCGGAGCGTGTCGCTCTCGGTACGGGCGAGCTTCGCCTGCTTGGCGACGCTGAACGCGCCGAACGCGGTGGTGGCCATGGACAGGTACAGGCCGTTCTTGGACTTCTTGAAGCCCTTGGCCTTCGACAGCTTGCTCACAGCGACGGTGCCTCCTCGATCAGCGGGTGGCCCCACTTTTCCACGAAGGCGGCCTCGACGGCGGCGCCGACCTTGTACAGCCGGTCGTCCTTCATGGCGGGGGCGATGATCTGCAAGCCCACCGGCAGGTTGTCCTCCGGCGCCAGGCCGCAGGGCAGCGACATGGCCGCGTTGCCCGCGAGGTTGGTGGGGATGGTGCACAGGTCGGCGAGGTACATCGCCATCGGGTCGTCGGCGCGCTCGCCGATCGGGAAGGCGGTGGTCGGGGTCGTCGGGGAGACGATCACGTCGACCTGCTCGAAGGCCTTCTCGAAGTCGCGGGTGATGAGCGTACGGACCTTCTGCGCGGAGCCGTAGTACGCGTCGTAGTACCCACTGGACAGCGCGTACGTGCCGAGCATGATGCGGCGCTTGACCTCGGGGCCGAAGCCGGCCTCGCGGGTCAGGGAGGTGACCTCCTCGGCGGAGTGCGTGCCGTCGTCGCCGACGCGGGCGCCGTAGCGCAGGCCGTCGAAGCGGGCGAGGTTGGAGGAGCACTCGGACGGGGCGATCAGGTAGTACGCCGACAGGGCGAGGTCGAAGGACGGGCAGTCCAGCTCGACGATCTCGGCGCCCAGCTCCTTCAGCAGCTCGACGGACTCGTCGAACCGCTGGATGACGCCGGCCTGGTAGCCCTCGCCGCGGAACTGCTTGACGACGCCGACGCGCATGCCCTCGACGCTGCCGTTGCGGGCGGCCTCGACGACCGGCGGGACGGGCGCGTCGATCGACGTGGAGTCCATCGGGTCGTGCCCGGCGATCACCTCGTGCAGCAGGGCCGCGTCCAGGACCGTACGGGCGCAGGGGCCGCCCTGGTCGAGGGAGGAGGAGAACGCCACCATGCCGTAGCGGGAGACGCCGCCGTAGGTCGGCTTGACGCCGACCGTGCCGGTGACGGCCGCGGGCTGGCGGATGGAACCGCCGGTGTCGGTGCCGATGGCCAGCGGCGCCTGGAAGGCGGCGAGCGCGGCGGAGGAACCGCCGCCGGAGCCGCCGGGGATCTTGGTGAGGTCCCACGGGTTGCCGGTCGGCCCGTACGCGCTGTTCTCCGTCGACGATCCCATGGCGAACTCGTCCATGTTGGTCTTGCCGAGGATGACGACGTCGGCGGCCTTCAGCTTCTTGGTGACCGTCGCGTCGTAGGGCGGAAGCCAGCCTTCGAGGATCTTCGAGCCGACGGTCGTGGGGACGCCCTCGGTGGTGAAGATGTCCTTGAGCGCGAGGGGGACGCCGGCCAGCGGGCCGAGCTTCTCCCCGCGGGCGCGCTTCTCGTCCACGGCGCGGGCCTGGGCGAGGGCGCCCTCGCGGTCGACGTGCAGGAAGGCGTTCACCTTCTCGTCGACGGCCTCGATGCGGGCCAGGTGGGCCTCGGTGACCTCGACGGCCGTCAGCTCGCCGGAGGCGATCTTCGCGGCGATCTCGGCCGCGGTGAGCTTGATGATGGGGCTGTCCGTCATGGCGGGTTACTCCTCCCCCAGGATCTGCGGCACCTTGAAACGCTGCTGCTCCTGGGCCGGGGCGCCGGAGAGCGCCTGCGCGGGCGTGAGCGACGGACGGACCTCGTCCGGCCGCATGACGTTGGTCAGCGGGAGCGGGTGCGAGGTCGGGGGTACGTCTTGGTCGGCGACCTCGCTGACGCGGGCGACCGCGCCGATGATGTCGTCCAGCTGTCCCGCGAAGTGATCGAGCTCTTCGGGCTTCAGCTCCAGACGCGCCAGCCGGGCGAGGTGGGCGACCTCCTCGCGCGTGATGCCAGGCATGCAGCGTTCCTCTGGGGTGAGAGTGGGTGTACCGGTGTATCGGTGTGTCGCCCAATCCTATGGGGCGGCGCCCGCTCGCCGTTAAACGGTTTGCCGGTCAGACGGCGAAGAGCAGGCCCGCGCTGACCAGGACGACGATCGCGGTGGCGAAGTGGATGCCGAAGGCCACCGCCCTCGTACCGCCGTGGCGCAGCACGATCAGGGTGTCGCCGAGCGGCGCGATCACCGCGGCCAGCATGAACCAGGCCTCCGCGCCCGCGGCGAACGCCAGCAGCGCCAGCCCCACCGCGCCGAGCGTGGCGTCCCTGACCCCCTTGACGGCCAGGTAGGCGGGGTCGCCGTCCGGCTTGGCGGGCACGCCGTACCCGGCGGCGGCGAGCCGGGGCCGGAGCAGGAAGCGGGCCCCGATGAAGAGGATGAAGAGGTTCAGGACGACGGCCAGGGTGTAGGCGGTCACGGTCATGGCACTGCCCCTTTGCTAGCAACGCTAGATACCCGAGCGACACTAGACCTGTCGACGGCAGGATGTCTAGCGCTGCTAGAATCCGGGTCATGTCGATCCAGACGCGCCGGGAGCGCGAACGAGCGGAGCGGGAGCGGCTGATCGTGGCCGCCGCGCGGGAACTGGCCGAGGCGGAGGGCTGGGACGCGGTGACCACACGGCGGCTGGCGGCCGAGATCGAGTACAGCCAGCCCGTCCTCTACAGCCACTTCAAGGGCAAGGACGCCATCATGGCGGCGGTGGCGGAGGAGGGGTTCGCGGAACTCGCCGCGGTGCTGCGGGCGGCCCGTACCGGGGCTCCGGAGGGCCGGGCGGCGCTCGCCGCGGTGGGCGAGGCGTACACGGCGTTCGCGCGGCGCAGGCCCGCCCTGTACGACGCCATGTTCACGCTCACCGTGGGGCTGCCGTTCGCCACTCCGGAGGCCCCGGCGGCGCTGCGGGAGGCGTTCGAGGAACTGGCGGGGGCGGTGACGCCGGTCACGGCCGAGGGCGACGACGCGAGCCCGCTCACCGAGACCTACTGGGCCGGCCTGCACGGCCTGGTCACCCTGATGCGCAGCGGCCGCCTCCCGGAAGAGGCCCACGACCGCCGCCTGGCCCTGCTCTGCTCACGCTTCTAGCGGTACGGGAGTGCGGGCGCCCCTCCGAGGTGCGGAACCGCCAGCGCGCGGAACCGGGCGACGAGCCACGACGGACCGGCGCCCGGCAGCGGACCGTACCCGCCCTACTCCTCCACCGCCGCCGGCAGCGCGGCGGCCGGCCGCTGCCAGCCCCGGGACCCCCGCGCCCGCAGCCAGGCCGTCGTCTCGTCCGGCGGCATCGCGGCGGCGACCAGCCATCCCTGCACCGCGTCGCAGCCGAGGTCCCGCAGCCGCTCCCACGTCTCGTCGTCCTCGACGCCCTCGGCGACGACCAGCAGCCCCAGGGAGTGCGCGAGGTCGACCGTGCACCGCACGATCTCCGCGTCCTCGGTGTCGACGGCCAGCCGGGCCACGAAGGAGCGGTCGATCTTCAGCTCGCTGACGGGGAGCTTGCGCAGGTGGACGAGGGAGGAGTACCCGGTGCCGAAGTCGTCCAGGGACATCTTCACCCCGTGCCCGGTCAGCCCGGCCAGGGTGTCGGCGGCGCGCTGCGGGTCCTCCAGGAGGACGTGTTCCGTGATCTCCAGCTGGAGCGCGCCCGCCGGGACGCCGTGCCGGGCGAGCCGCGCGGCGACCAGGCCGGCGAAGCCGGGCGCGTGCACGTCCCGCGGGGAGACGTTGACCGCGACCGGCACGAACAGGCCCTGCGCCCGCCACCGGGCGACCTGGGCGAGCGCCGTCTCCAGCACGTACTCGGTCAGATGGGGCATCAGCCCGGAGGACTCGGCGATGGCTATGAACTCGTCCGGCGGCACCTTGCCCCGCTCGGGGTGCACCCACCGCACCAGCGCCTCCAGGCCCGCGACCTGCCCGTCGAAGCGGACCTTGGGCTGGTAGTGCAGCTCGACCTCCCGGGCGTCCAGGGCGCGGCGCAGGTCGCCGAGGAGACCGAGGCGGTCCGGGGTGTTGGAGTCCCGCTTGGACTCGTAGACCTCGACGCCCGTACGGTCCCGCTTCGCCTGGTACATCGCCACGTCCGCCCGGCGCAGCAGCCCTTCGGCGTCCAGGCCGTGGTCGGGGAAGACGGCGACCCCGGCGCTGGCCTCCAGAACCAGGGTGAGTCCGTCCAGGTCGAGCGGGGAGCTGAGGGCGCCGACCAGGCCGCGGGCTACCCGGGTCGCGGACGTGGTGGAGTCGGTGACGGGCAGCAGGACGGCGAACTCGTCGCCGCCGAGCCGCGCGGCCTCCGCCCCGCGCGGCAGCGCCGCCCGCAGCCGGTCGGCGATCTGGAGCAGCAGCCGGTCACCGGCCAGGTGACCGAGGGTGTCGTTGACCGACCGGAAACGGTCGAGGTCGATCAGCATCAGGGCGGTACGGGCACCGATCCGCTCGGCGTCGTCCAGCGCGGTCCAGATGCGTTCCTGGAGCCACTGCCGGTTGGGCAGTCCGGTCAGCGGGTCGCGGAGTTGCTCCTCGGCGCGGGCGCGGGCGATCCACAGGGTGGAGTCGAGGGCGATCAGCGGGATCGCGAACAGAGGCAGCAGCACCGGCTGCGCGAAGGCGACGACGCAGATCAGCGGGGCGATGCCGAGCAGGGCGACCGCGACCAGGCCCTGTCTTGCCAGGGCGGTGCGGGCGATGGTGGGCAGGCCGGGGCGGGGGGTGTGCAGGTACCAGAGCAGGGTGCGGGTGACGGCGAGGTAGGCGACGGCGACCAGCACCACCTTGGGCGCGGCGGCGACCGTCCAGGTGTCCGGGGCCCAGGGCGTCTCGACGGACGGGGCGGCGCCGCAGGCGGCCAGCAGGGCGGCGCCGGCGGCGATGCCGAGGATGTCGACCGCGCCGTGCAGCACGCCTTGGCGCCAGCGGCCCCGGCGGGCGACGCCGACCAGGACGACGACGGTGAGGCTGACCATGCCGGCCGGGACCCAGCCGTAGAGGAGCAGCACGGCGAGGGTGAGGGCGGCGCCGGAGCCGGTGCCGCCCCACCAGCGGGCGCGGCCGAGCAGGACGAGGTGGCCGACGACGATGCCGGTCAGCAGGGCCAGCGCCCAGCCGGCCGCGCCGGACGGGAAGAGCGCGTGCCCGTCGGTGAACGCCCGGTAGAACCCGGCGCCCAGGACGAACCCGGCCGCCGCGACGACCGCCGCGGGCAACGCGGGCCAGGACAGGTGCCGTTCGGTGTCGGTGTCCGGCGGTCCGGAGGGGTGCCCGGCGCCACGGCCGGCCGGCGCGCCCCGGGCGGTGCGCCCCTGGCCGCCGCCCTCCTGAGAAGGCCGCCCGGCCCACCGGCGCGCACGCGCCGCGTCCCACAGGCGACGCGGGCGCAGCCGTGAGCCCGGGGCGGCGCTCTCGGTCGGTTCCATTCCCGTCCCTCTCACAGCCGGCGGTGCCCACGCCACGCGGCCCGGTGCCCGGAGGGGGGCCGCCGACGGTTCCGCGTGGGAAAGTCCGTATCCCGGCCCCTTCGGAGCACGGGCAGTGCCCCGGCCGCGGCTGGGCACGGCAGGCGCACGTCCCAACAGTAGGCCGCAGAAGGCTTCCACGGGCACCGGTCGTCGACGGTTGCCCGATTGCGCCCCGGCCACCCTTATGCAACTGATATGCGCTGAACGGGTGGCCTTCAACCGCTATTCCTCAGCCGAAAGCGCGACGTCCGAAGCGGCTTCGGGCCCCTGTTCGAGCAGGACGTCGAAGCCGTCCTCGTCGAGCACCGGGACCTTCAGTTGCATCGCCTTGTCGTATTTCGACCCGGGGTTGTCGCCCACGACGACGAACGAGGTCTTCTTCGACACCGAACCGGTCACCTTGGCGCCCCGGCTCTGCAGGGCCTCCTTGGCGCCGTCCCGGGTGTAGCGCTCCAGGGTGCCGGTGACGACGACGGTGAGGCCTTCGAGCGGGCGCGGCCCCTCGTCCTCGCCGGAGGACTGCTCCTCCAGGGGGACGCCGGCCGCCTTCCACTTGCGGACGATCTCGCGGTGCCACTCCTCGGCGAACCACTCCTTGAGGGAGGCGGCGATGATCGGCCCGACCCCGTCGGCATGGGCCAGCTCCTCCTCGCCGGCCTGCTCGATGCGGTCCACGGAGCGGAACTGGCGGGCGAGTTCCCGCGCGGCGACCGGTCCGACGTGCCGGATGGAGAGCCCGTTGAGGAACCGGGCGAGGGGGCGGGTCCTGGCCTCCTCGATGTTCTTCAGCAGGGCGAGGGCGTTCTTCTTCGGCTCGCCCTTCTGGTTGGCGAAGACCGTGACGACCTTCTCCTCGCCGGTCTTGGGGTCGCGCTTGGGCAGCCCGCTGACCGGGTCCAGGACGTACGCCTTGATGGGCAGCAGTTTCTCGATGGTGAGGTCGAACAGGTCGCCCTCGTCGACCAGCGGCGGGTCGGCCGGCTCCAGCGGCTGGGTCAGCGCGGCGGCGGCGACGGCCCCGAAGTGCTCGATGTCCAGGCACTCACGGCCGGCGAGGTAGGTGACGCGCTCGCGCAACTGGGCGGGGCAGCTGCGCGCGTTGGGGCAGCGCAGGTCGATGTCGCCCTCCTTCATGGGGCGCAGCGGCGTCCCGCACTCGGGGCACTCGGCCGGCATCACGAACTCCCGCTCGCTGCCGTCCCGCAGGTCCGCGACGGGCCCGAGGATCTCCGGGATCACGTCACCGGCCTTGCGCAGCACCACCGTGTCACCGATGAGGACGCCTTTGGCCTTGACGACCTCCTGGTTGTGCAGCGTGGCGAACTCCACCTCGCTGCCGGCCACGGTGACCGGCTCGACCTGGGCGTAGGGCGTGACCCGTCCGGTGCGGCCGACGCCGACCTTGATGTCGACGAGCTTGGTGTTGACCTCTTCGGGCGCGTACTTGTAGGCGATGGCCCAGCGGGGGGCGCGGGCGGTGGAGCCGAGCCGGCCCTGGAGGCGGATCTCGTCGAGCTTGACGACGACGCCGTCGATCTCGTGCACCACCGAGTGCCGGTTCTCGCCGTAGTACGCGATGAACTCGTGGACCTCGGCGAGGGTCTCGACCGCCCGGTTGTACGGGGAGGTGGGCAGGCCCCAGTCCTTGAGGAGGCCGTACGCCTCGGAGAGGCGGGTCAGGCCCGCGTACCCCTCCAGGACGCCGATGCCGTGGACGACCATGTGCAGGGGGCGGCTCGCGGTGACGCGGGGGTCCTTCTGGCGCAGCGAACCGGCCGCCGCGTTGCGCGGGTTGGCGAAAGGCTTGTCGCCGGCCTCGACCAGACGGGCGTTCAGCTCCTCGAACTTCTCCATCGGGAAGTAGACCTCGCCGCGGATCTCCACGAGGTCGGGGACCTTGTCGCCCGTCAGCCGCTCGGGGATGCCGGCGATGGTGCGGACGTTGGGGGTGATGTCCTCGCCGGTGCGGCCGTCGCCGCGGGTGGCGGCGCGGACCAGGCGGCCGTGCTCGTAGGTGAGGTTGACGGCGAGGCCGTCGACCTTCAGCTCGCACAGGAAGTGGAACTTCTGCTCGCCCAGTTCCTTGTGGAGGCGCTCGGCCCAGGCGGTCAGCTCCTCCTCGTTGAACGTGTTGTCCAGGGAGAGCATGCGCGAGCGGTGCTCTACGGCGGTGAACTCCGTCTCGTAGGAACCGGCGACCTTCTGGGTCGGTGATTGAGGGGTGCGCAGCGGCGGGTACTCCTCCTCCAGCGCCTCCAGGTCGCGCAGCAGCCGGTCGAAGTCCGCGTCGCTGATGACGGGGGCGTCCTTCACGTAGTACCGGAAGCGGTGCTCCTCGATCCGCTCAGCGAGCTGAACGTGCTTCTCCCGTGCCTCGGCGGGCACGTTCGTCGTCTCCGCTTGCTTGTCGCCGGCCACCGTGTATGTCCTCCCGTTACTCTGGGTTGTCCGCGAGGGATCTCGCCGCCCGGACGCAGTGGGCGAGGGCCCGCCGCGCGTACTCGGGGGACGCGCCCGCGAGTCCGCACGCCGGAGTCACCGTGACCGCGTCCGTGAGAAGCCCCGGATGCAGCCCCAGCCTGCGCCACAGCGTCCTGACACCCGAAACGCTACCGGCAGGGTCTGACAACGGGCCCCCGGCGGACGGCACGACACCGGCGAACAGCCGGGTGCCGCCCTCCACGGCCTCCCCGATCACCTCGTCGTCACGCTCGGTGAGCAAGGAGAAGTCGAAGGAGACGCCGTCCACGCCGGCCCGGCGCAGCAGGGCGAACGGGACGTCGGGCGCGCACGAGTGGACCACGACCGGGCCGTCCCCGTGCACCCCGGCGACGTCGCGGAGGGCCGCCTCGACGACCTGCCGGTCGGAGGCCCGGTGGGTGCGGTAGCCGCTGGCGGTCCGCACCTGGCCGCGCAGTACGGCGGTGAGGGACGGCTCGTCGAGCTGGAGCACGAGGGTGGCGCCGGGAATGCGGCGGGCGACCTCCGCGAGGTGCTCGCGCAGCCCCTCGGCGAGGGAGGCGGCGAGGTCACGGCAGGCCCCGGCGTCGGACAGCACCGCCTCGCCATTGCGCAGCTCCAGCGCGGCGGCCAGCGTCCAGGGGCCCACGACCTGCACCTTCAGCGGGCCCTCGTAGCCCTGGGTGAACTCCTCCAGGGCATCGAGGTCCTCCCGCAGCCAGGACCGGGCCCGCTTGGTGTCCCGGCCCGGCCGGTCGCCGAGCCGCCAGCCGCTGGGCTCCACGCGCGCGTACAGCTCGACGAGCATCCCGGCGGTGCGCCCGATCATGTCGGCGCCGGGCCCGCGGGCGGGCAGCTCGGGCAGGAACGGGAAGTCCTCGAAGGTGCCGGTGACGGTCTTGACGGCCTCGCGCGCGTCCTGCCCCGGCAGGGACCCGACGCCGGTGGCCGCACCGAACCTGATCTGGCTGTTGTCGCTCACCCCAGCAGCCTACGGAACGTACGGCGCCGCGCTCACCGCCCGGGGCGCACCGTCAGGTCGTTGACCTCGGCGTCCCTGGGCAGGTCCAGGGCCATCACGATCGTCGTGGCGACCGACTCGGGGTCGATCCAGCGCGCCGGGTCGTACTCCTTGCCCTCCTGCTGGTGCACCTTGGCCTGCATCGGGCTCGCCGTGCGGCCCGGGTAGACGGAGGTGACCCGGACCCCGCCCGCGTGCTCCTCGTGGCGCAGGGAGTCGGCGAGGGCCTTCAGGCCGTGCTTGGAGGCGGCGTAGGCGGCCCACTCGGCGTGGGCGTTGAGCCCTGAGCCGGAGTTCACGAAGATCACGTGCCCCTGGGCGGCGCGCAGCTGCGGCAGCATCAGGCGGGTCAGTTCGGCGGGCGCCACGAGATTGACGTTGAGCTGGTGGCGCCAGGACTTCGGGGTCAGCTCCCCGACCGGGCCGAGGTCGACGACGCCGGCGATGTGCAGCAGGGAGTCGACCCGGTCCGGCAGCGACTGGTGGGACAGGGCCCAGGACAGCTTGTCGGGGTCCGCCAGGTCGCCGACCAGGGTGCGGGCGCCCGGGAACCCGGCGGCCAGTTGCTTGGCGCGGCCCGCGTCGCGCGCGTGCAGCACGATCTCGTCCCCGCGCGCGTGCAGGCGGCGGGCGACGGCCGCGCCGATGCCGGAGCCGGCTCCGGTGATCACATGTGTAGCCATGCCGCCATGCTCGCATCACCGCCGGACCGTTCCGCGCCCCGGGCGGCTCAGGCGACGCCCCGGCTCTCCTCCAGGCAGGCCAGCGCGCCGACCGGTTCCTCGGCGAAGAACACCAGCTCGCCCAGGGGGCGCGGCAGGAACCCCTCGTCCTCCATCCGGCGGAACTGCTGCTTGAGCCCGTCGTAGAAGCCCGCGGTGTTGAGCAGGACGACCGGCTTGTCGGTGTGCCCGTGCTTCTTCAGCTCCAGGATCTCGGTCGCCTCGTCGAGCGTCCCGGTACCGCCCACCATGATCACCACGGCGTCGGCCTTCTCCAGCAGCAGCCGCTTGCGTTCGGCCAGGTCCCGGGCGACGATCATCTCCTCGACGCCCTCGCGCGCCTTGGCCGCCAAAAACTCCACGGAGACCCCGCACAGCCGCCCGCCGGCCTCCTGCACCCCATCGGCGACCACCTTCATCAGCCCGACGTCCGAGCCGCCCCACACCAGCGTGTGCCCGCCCTTGCCGAGCAGGGTGGCGAACTCCTTGGCGGGACGTGTGTAGCGCTCGTCGAGGTCGGCGGCGGAGAGGAAGACGCAGATGTTCATGGGGCAACGGTACGGCTCCGTCCCAGCGGGGAAGAAGTCGGTTTCGCGGCGCGCTGTCACCAAGGACACCGCCCATCGAGGAGGACGATCGTGACCACCGGACACCGCATCACCGTGGAGCCCAGCGACCGGCACGTGCGCGTGACGCGCGACGGACAGGTCCTGGCGGAGAGCGACGAGGCCCTGCTCCTGCGGGAGACGGGCTGCCCCGACCGCTACTACATCCCCTCACTGGACGTACGCGTGGACCTGCTGACGCCGTCCCGCACGACGACCCACTGCCCCTTCAAGGGCGACGCCGTCTACTGGTCGCTGCCGGACGCCCCGGACTCCGTCTGGGCGTACCCGGACCCCAAGGAGGAGGTCCAGCAGATCAAGGACCACCTGTGCTTCTACGACGTGGAGGTGTCGTGACCGGTTGACCTCGCGCCGTAGGGCAACCTGCACAGGCATGGAGAAGACACAGTCACGCGACGGCACCCCGCTCGCCCACACCCGCACCGGGGCGGGTCCCGCGCTCGTCCTGGTCAGCGGCGCCCTGTCGACGGGCGCCACGCTCGCGCCGCTGGCCGCCGCGCTCTCGGACCGCTTCGAGGTCCTGGTGTACGACCGCCGGGGCCGCGGCGAGAGCGGCGACACGCCGCCCTACGCCGTCGACCGCGAGGTCGAGGACCTTGCGGCGCTGATCGGGACGCTGGGCGGCGAGGCGTGCCTGTACGGCATCTCGTCCGGCGGCGCGCTGGCCCTGCGGGCCGCGGCGAGCGGGCTGCCGGTGCGGCGGGTGGCGGTCTACGAGGTGCCGTACGCGAGGGACGACGCCGCCGTCGCGGCCCGCGCGGAGTACACCGAGCGGCTGACCCAGGCGCTGCGCGGCGGCCGGCGCGGGGACGCGGTGGAGCTCTTCCTGCGCCTCACCGGCCTGGGCGAGGACGTCATCGGCAGGGCCCGTCAGTCCCCCATGTGGGCGGGCCTGGAGTCGGTCGCGCCCAGCCTGGCGTACGACGACGCGGTACTGGGTGACGGGCGCCCACCGCGCGAGGCGCTGGCCGGAATCGGCGTGCCGGTGCTGGCCCTGGCGGGCGGCGCGGGCACGGCGTCGATGCGCGCGGCGGCCCGGGAGATCGCTCAGACGGTGCCTGACGGCCGGTACGCGGAGCTGGCGGGCCAGAGCCACATGGTGGAACCGGGGGTGCTGGCGCCGGTGCTGGCGGAGTTCTTCGCGGGGGACTGAGCGCACCCTGGACTCCCGGCGGTCGGGCGGGCGCGTCGCCACCCGCGCTGCGTCCAGGAGGCCGGCCCGCCGCGCCGAGCACCGGCTCGCACCGGGTCAGACCGACGCCGTCGCCCGCGCGGTCGAGGCGATCGTCGCCGAGCCCACCACGCGCGTGCCGTCGTACAGGACGACCGCCTGGCCGGGGGCCACCCCGCGGACCGGCTGCTCGAAGACGACCTCCAGTTCGCCGTCGATCAGTTCGGCGCGGACCGGGGTCTCCTCGCCGTGGGCGCGGAGCTGGGCCGTGTAGGTGCCGGGGCCGGAAGGAGCGGCGCCGCACCACCGGGGCTTGATCCCGCGCAGGGCGTTCACGTCCAGGGCGTCGGCGGGGCCGACCGTGACCGTGTTGGTCACCGGGGAGATGTCCAGGACGTAGCGCGGCTTGCCGTCGGGGGCGGGGGTGCCGATGCGCAGGCCCTTGCGCTGGCCGATGGTGTAGCCGTAGGCGCCCTCGTGGGTGCCCAGCTTGTTGCCCGCCTCGTCGACGATGTCGCCCTCGGCGCGGCCGAGGCGGTCGGCGAGGAAGCCCTGGGTGTCGCCGTCGGCGATGAAGCAGATGTCGTGGGAGTCGGGCTTCTTGGCGACGGCGAGGCCGCGCCGCTCGGCCTCCGCGCGGATCTCGTCCTTGGTGGTGACCGTGTCGCCGAGCGGGAACATCGCGTGCGCGAGCTGGCGGTCGTCCAGGACGCCGAGGACGTAGGACTGGTCCTTGGCCAGGTCGGAGGCGCGGTGCAGTTCGCGGGTGCCGTCCTCCTTGACGACGACCTGGGCGTAGTGGCCGGTGCAGACCGCGTCGAAGCCCAGGGCCAGCGCCTTGTCGAGGAGCGCGGCGAACTTGATCTTCTCGTTGCAGCGCAGGCAGGGGTTGGGGGTGCGGCCGGCCTCGTACTCGGCGACGAAGTCCTCGACGACGTCCTCACGGAAGCGGTCGGCGAGGTCCCACACGTAGAACGGGATGCCGATGACGTCCGCGGCGCGGCGGGCGTCGCGGGAGTCCTCGATCGTGCAGCAGCCCCGCGCGCCCGTGCGGAAGGATTGGGGGTTGGCGGAGAGCGCGAGGTGGACGCCGGTCACGTCGTGCCCGGCCTCGGCGGCGCGGGCGGCGGCGACGGCGGAGTCGACCCCGCCGGACATGGCGGCGAGGACACGGAGAGGGCGGCGGGTGCGCTGCGGGGTGTCGTCAGTCATAACTCCTCCAGGGTACGGGGGTCCGGGAACCGGATCGCGCGGATATGCGTTTCCGATCACATGGAGGCGAACAGCCGATCCCCCGACGGATCGCCCAGCGGATCACCCAAGGACACCGACCGGCGCATCGGCAGGCGCGCGCTGATCGTCGGCGGCGCGGTGACGGCCGTGGGCGCGGCCGTGCTGGCCCGTGACGAGCTGGGCCGGCTGTGGTGGCGGGTGCCCGGCGTGGAAAGACCCCGTGACGACGGGGTGGTCGACTACCAGGGCGCGCAGTGGGTGGCGGCGGCGGACGCGAACTGGCGGCGGGCGGACCGGCCCGAGGACTACCCCATAGACATGGTGATCATCCATGTCACGCAGGGGAGTTTCGACGGCGCGGTCAGCGCCTTCCAGAACCCGGACCACCAGGCCGCCTCGCACTACATCGTGGGGCAGGACGGGCGGATCACCCAGATGATCCGCGAGCTGGACGTGGCGTACCACGCGGGCAACCGCGCCTACAACGAACGCAGTGTCGGCATCGAGCACGCGGGGTTCGTAGACCGGCCGCAGGACTTCACGGACGAGATGTACGAGGCGTCGGCGCGGCTGACGGCGCGGATATGCGCGCGGTACGACATCACCGTCGACCGCGAGCACATCATCGGGCACGTGGAGGTGCCGGGGACCGACCACACCGATCCGGGGCCGCACTGGGACTGGGACCGGTACATGAGGCTGGTGCGGCGGGCGACGACGGCGCTGCCGTCGGACACGCCGTCCCCCTCCGCCTCCGCGTCGAGCGGCGGACCGGGCGACTCCGCCGTCTGAGCTGTCCGAGTTGTCCGAGTTCCCTGAACCCCCTGAGCCGTTCGAGACCTTACGTCAGTCCGGCCGCCCGTGCCCGTTCCACCGCCGGGCCGATCGCCTCGGCGACCGCCTCGACGTCGGCCTCGGTGGAGGTGTGGCCGAACGAGAAGCGCAGGGTGCCGCGGGCCAGGTCGGGGTCGGTGCCGGTGGCCAGCAGGACGTGGCTGGGCTGGGCGACGCCGGCGGTGCAGGCGGAGCCGGTGGAGCACTCGATGCCCTGGGCGTCGAGGAGGAGGAGCAGGGAGTCGCCCTCGCAGCCCGGGAAGGTGAAGTGGGCGTTGGCGGGCAGCCGGTCCACGGGGTCGCCGCCGAGGACCGCGTCGGGGACCGCCTTGCGCACCGCCTCGACCAGGCTGTCGCGCAGGGCGCCGATCTCGCGCGCGAACCACTCGCGCCGCTCGGCGGCGAGGCGCCCGGCGACCGCGAAGGAGGCGACGGCGGGGACGTCGAGGGTGCCGGAGCGGACGTGGCGTTCCTGGCCGCCGCCGTGCAGTACGGGGACCGGGGTGTGCTCGCGGCCCAGCAGCAGCGCGCCGATGCCGTAGGGGCCGCCGATCTTGTGGCCGGAGACGGTCATCGCGGCCAGCCCGGAGGTGGCGAAGTCGACCGGGAGCTGGCCGAACGCCTGCACCGCGTCGGCGTGCAGCGGTACGCCGAACTCGGCGGCGACGTCGGCGAGCGCGCGGACCGGCAGCACCGTACCGATCTCGTTGTTGGCCCACATGACGGTGGCCAGGGCCACGTCGGCGGGGTCGCGGGCGATGGCCTCGCGCAGTGCCTCGGGGTGGACGCGGCCGTGCGCGTCGACCGGGAGGTACTCGACGGTGGCGCCCTCGTGCTCGCCGAGCCAGTGCACGGCGTCCAGGACGGCGTGGTGCTCCACGGGGCTGGCCAGGACCCGGGTGCGGGCCGGGTCGGCGTCGCGGCGGGCCCAGTACAGGCCCTTGACGGCGAGGTTGTCGGCCTCGGTGCCGCCGGAGGTGAACACCACCTCGCTGGGGCGGGCGCCCAGGGCCTCGGCGAGGGTCTCCCGGGCCTCCTCGACGGTGCGCCGGGCGCGGCGACCGGACGCGTGCAGGGAGGAGGCGTTGCCGGTGACGCCGAGGTGCGCGGCGAGTGCCTCGACCGCCTCGGGAAGCATCGGGGTGGTCGCGGCGTGGTCGAGGTAAGCCATGGTGACGCCGATTCTACGGGGCGTCCCCGGCCGTGCTCGGAGCGCGGTCGGTCTCCCGGCGGAGCGGTTCACAGGCTCCAGGAGATGGTCTGGTCGGCCTGGACGAGCGCCGCCAGGACGAGCAGGTCGGCGATGCCCAGGCCGAGGCCCAGCAGCGCCCGGCCGCGGCGGGCCGTGCCGCGGCGCAGGGCGGCGCCGGCCAGCGCGATGGCGACCGGCCCCAGGACGACGTTGAGGACCAGCAGGCCGAGCAGGCCGAGGACGAAGGAGGCGACGGCCATGCCGTCCGCGTCCTGGAACCCGGTGCGGCGGGTGGCCGTGGCCGGTGCGGTGAGTCGCACGGTGATCTCCCTCCAGCAGTCGGTGGGTGTCAGTGGGCGGAGGTGCTCCGGCGGCGGTGCCGCTCGCGGAGCGCGAAGACGCCGAGCCAGAGGGCGATGACGGCGGCGGCGACGGCGGAGAGGCCCAGCGGCGCGTGGGCGACGGTGCCCAGCACGAGGCCGAACAGCAGCAGCGCGGCGACGAGGAACAGCATGAGGTCGACTCCCCCAACATTCGGTGAACGGTTGTAGTAACACTTGTCCACTGAGTTCCCAGTCTAGCGCGCGGGACGACTTTCCAATTCTGGAGAACAGTTGTTAACTACATGGCATGAGTCACACCCTCGGCGTCCGGCAGGCCCAGAAGCAGCGGACCCGGCAGGCACTGCTGGACGCGGCGCTCGAACTGCTGGAGGAACAGAGCCTGAGCAGCCTGGGGCTGCGTGAGGTCACCCGCGCCGTGGGCGTGGCGCCGACCGCCTTCTACCGGCACTTCCGCTCCACGGCCGACCTCGGCGTCGCGCTGGTCGAGGAGGCGCTGGGCAGCCTGCACCCGATGATCCGGACGACACTGTCCCCGGAGGGGGACCGCGAGGAACGCATCGCCCGCGCCGTCGAGTTGATCGCCCGCCATGTGCGCGAGCACCCCTCGCACGTGCGCTTCATCGCCCGCGAACGGCACGGCGGGGTGCAGCCCGTGCGGGAGGCGATACGGGAGCAACTCGCCCGGTTCGTCGGGGAGGTGAAGGCCGAACTGGCCACGGACCCGGAGTCGGCGGGCTGGCACGACGACGACCTGCTGATGCTCGCGGGCCTCTACGTCGACCAGATGCTCAGCACGGCCTCGCTCTTCCTGGACGCGGCGCAGGCCCCGGCCGGGGAACACGAACGCGTCCGCCGGCTGGCCTCCCGCCGGCTGCGGCTGATCGGCCTCGGCCGGGAGCACTGGACGGACTGAACCCGCCCGGCCGGGGCCGCGCCGCCGCCCGCCCGTGCGCGCGGCACAGGGCGCGCGAGGACGAGCGGCATGAGCGACGCGGCAGTACGAGCAGGGGTCAGCGGAGCTTCACCCGCGCCAGTTGCCGCGACTGCGCCACCAGCCGGCCCGCGCTGTCCCAGACCTCGGCGTCCTCCTCCAGGAAGCCGCCGGCGAGGTTGCGGGTGCTGACGGAGACCCGTAGCGGGCCCGGTGCCGGGCGGCACCGTACGTGGACGGTGAGTTCGACCGTGGGCACCCAGCCGGACAGGCCCAGTTCGAAGGCGGTCGGCGGCAGCGCGTCGACCGCGAGGAGCAGGGCGAAGGGGTCGGCGTCGCGGCCGTCGGCGAGCGCGAACCAGGCCCGCATCTCGCCCTTGCCCGAGGGCCGCCCGAGCGCCCAGCCCAGCGTGGCCGGGTCCACCTTGAGCAGCAGCCGGTCGGCGAAGGCCGAACCGCCGGAGACCGGCGCGGGCCCGTCCTCCGGGCCGAAGCACTGGTCGAGCGGTGGCATCGCGGGCGGCTCGGCCGAGGTGCGGACGTCGTCGGGCAGGGCGCCCAGGTCGCCGTAGGAGGCGAGGACGCGGATGCGCTCGACCTCGTTGCCCTCCTCGTCGTACTGGAAGAGGGACGCCTGGCCCGTGGAGAGGGTGCGGCCGGTGCGTATGGTCTCGGTGCGGACCAGGGCCGGGCCGGGGCGGGACGCGGTCAGGTAGTGCGCCGAGACGGTGAACGGGTCGGGGTGCGGCAGGGCGTCGGCGAGCGCGCGGCCCAGGACCGCCAGCAGGAAACCGCCGTTCACCACGCCGAAGACGGTCCAGTCGGCGGAGAGGTCGATGGCGTAGACGCCGGGTTCGCGCGGGGTCGGGGCGGTGTCCCGGTCGAACTCGCTGTCGCCGAGGGTGGCCCGTGCGGCCGCTGCGGAGGCTGCTTCTGGCATGGCTGCACGGTACAGCAGCAGAATACTAAGCGGTAGCTTTTCCAGGCGGGCGGCTACTCCGCTTCCAGCACCGTCGACCGCCGGTTCCAGGCCCTCGGCGCCCGCCAGTGGAACCGCATCGCGCACAGCCGCAGCACGAACGCGGCGACCACCGCGAGGGCGGTGGTGAGCGGGGTGAGGACGTCGAAGCGGATGCACAGGGCGGCCATCGTGGCGCCGACGGTCGCGGGCACGGCGTACAGGTCGCGGTCCCAGCGCAGCAGGGAGGGCACCTCGTTGGCGAGCACGTCGCGCAGCACACCGCCGCCGACCGCGGTGGCCAGGCCCAGGCAGGCGGAGGCGGTCAGGCCGAGGCCGTAGTCGTACGCCTTGGTGGTGCCGGCCACGCAGAACAGGCCGAGCCCGGCCGCGTCGAAGACGTTGACCCCGGTCTGGAGGCGCTCGACGTGCGGGTGGAGGAAGAAGACCAGCGCGGTGGCGAGCAGCGGGGTGACGAAGTACCCCAGGTCCGTGAAGGCGGCGGGCGGTACGGCGCCGATGACCAGGTCCCGGAAGAGTCCGCCGCCGAGCGCGGTGACCTCGGCGAGGACGGCGATGCCGAAGACGTCGAAGTTCTTGCGGACGGCCAGCAGCGCGCCGGAGATGGCGAAGACGAAGATGCCGATCAGATCGAGCGTGTGCTGGACGGACGGGGTGAACAGTTGCTGGTACACCCTGTCATTCTCACCCGCGGGCGAGCCCCCGCCTTGCGAACGAAGGCGGGGGCTCGCGACTGCTTTCTCCTACTTCTCCTCGGCGGACCTGTCCTCCGTCCGCCCTCCGGACTCGGACTCGGCCCCGGTCGCGGACTCGGCCTCGGCCCCGGTCGCGGCCTTGGACTCAGCCCCGGCCACCTCCGCCGCCACCGCCGCCGAGGTCGCCGCCGACGCCGCGAGCGCCTCCTCGGAGACCAGCTCCGCCGCCTCCTTGGCGTCGGAGAGCAGGACGACGTCCTGCGGGGCCTGGTCGGCGAAGTTCTCCGGGTGGTGACAGGCCACCTGCTGTCCCGGCCGCAGTTCCTTCAGCGGCGGCTCGGTGGTCCTGCACAGCTCCGTCGCCTTCCAGCACCGGGTGTGGAAGCGGCAGCCGCTGGGCGGCGAGATCGGCGAGGGCACGTCGCCCTTGAGCAGGATGCGCTCGCTCTGGGCACCGCGGCGCGCGGGGTCCGGGATCGGCACCGCCGACATCAGCGCCTTGGTGTACGGGTGCATCGGCGTCTTGTAGAGCAGGTCGCGGTCGGCCAGCTCGACGATCTTGCCGAGGTACATCACCGCGATCCGGTCCGAGACGTGCCGGACGACGGAGAGGTCGTGCGCGATGATCACGTACGTCAGGCCCAGTTCCTGCTGGAGGTCGTCGAGCAGGTTGACGACCTGGGCCTGGATGGAGACGTCAAGGGCGGAGACCGGCTCGTCGGCCACCACCAGCTTGGGCTTCAGGGCGAGCGCGCGGGCGATGCCGATGCGCTGGCGCTGGCCGCCGGAGAACTCGTGCGGGTAGCGGTTGTAGTGCTCGGGGCTGAGCCCGACCACCGACAGCAGCCGCTGGACCTCCTTCTTGACGCCGCCCTCGGGCTCGACGCCCTGGAGCCTGAAGGGGGCGCTGACGATGGTGCCGATGGTGTGGCGCGGGTTCAGCGACGAGTACGGGTCCTGGAAGATCATCTGCACATCGCGGCGCAGCGGGCGCATCCCGCCGACCCCGAGGTGGGTGATGTCCTTGCCCTCGAACTCCACCTTGCCCGCGGTCGGTTCCAGCAGCCGGGTGATCAGCCGGCCCATGGTCGACTTGCCGCAGCCGGACTCGCCGACGACGCCGAGGGTCTCGCCGGAGCGGACCTCGAAGTCGAGGCCGTCGACCGCGTGCACCGCGCCGACCTGCCGCTGGAGCAGCCCCTTCTTGATCGGGAAGTGCTTCTCCAGCCCGCTCACCTTCAGCAGGACCTCGCCGGGGGCGGGGTCCTCGGAGACCGCGGTCCTGGTGCTCACGGTGCCTTCGCTCTGCGCGGGGATGCTCACCGCTTCGTCCTCTGCCTTGTCACTCACAGCTTCGGCGCAATCTCTTCGGTCCAGATACGCTCCCGCTGCTCCTGCGACATGTGGCAGGCGGCCCAGTGCTTGGCTCCGACCTCGGTCAGCTCGGGCCGGACCGTGCGGGTGATGTCGTCCTTGGGTACGTCGGCGTACGGGCAGCGCGGGTTGAAGGCGCAGCCGGACGGGATGTTGATGAGCGAGGGCGGCGAGCCCTTGACCGGGATCAGCCGCTCCTGCTGCTCGCGGTCGAGCCGCGGCATCGAGCCGAGCAGGCCCCAGGTGTAGGGGTGGCGGGGCTCGTAGAAGACCTTCTCGGCCGGGCCGCGCTCCACGCACCGGCCGCCGTACATCACCAGCAGGTCGTCGGCGAGTTCGGCGACGACGCCCAGGTCGTGGGTGATGATGATGACGGCGGAGCCGAACTCCTTCTGCAGGTCCCGGATCAGGTCCAGGATCTGCGCCTGGACGGTGACGTCCAGGGCGGTGGTCGGCTCGTCGGCGATCAGCAGCTCGGGGTTGTTGACCAGCGACATCGCGATCATCGCGCGCTGGCGCATACCGCCGGAGAACTCGTGCGGGTAGCTGTCCACCCGCTTGTCGGGCTGCGGGATGCCGACCCGGTCGAGCATCTCCACGGCGCGGCGCCTGGCGGTCTTCTTGTCCACGGGGTGGTGGACGCGGTACGCCTCCACGATCTGCTGGCCGATCGTGTAGTACGGGTGCAGCGCGGACAGCGGGTCCTGGAAGATCATCGCCATCTGGCGGCCGCGCAGCTTGCGCACCTCGTCCGGGTCGGAGGAGAGCAGCTCGGTGCCGTCGAGCCAGATCTCGCCGGACAGCCGCGCCTTGCGCTTGCCGTACTGGCCGGCGGTGTGCAGGCCCATGATGCCCAGCGAGGTGACCGACTTGCCGGAGCCGGACTCGCCGACGATGCCGAGGGTCTTGCCCTTCTCCAGCTGGAAGCTGAGCCCGTCGACGGACTTGACCAGGCCGTCGTCGGTCGGGAAGTGCACCTTCAGGTCGCGTACTTCGAGGAAGGCGGTCGGCGCGGGAGAGGTGCCGGTGGGCTCGCCCACCGCGGCTGAACTCTTGCTGAGGTCGGTCATGCGAGCCTCACTCGGGGGTCGATCACGGCGTACAGGACGTCCACCACGAGGTTGGCGATGAGCACCGCGAGGGAAGTGATCAGGGTGACGCCCAGGATAACCGGCAGGTCCTGGTTGCGGATGGCGGCCAGCACCGCCTGGCCGAGGCCGGGCAGGTTGAACGTGGTCTCGGTGAGGATGGCGCCGCCGATGAGGGCGCCGAGGTCCATGCCCAGCATGGTGAGGATCGGCGTCAGCGTGGAGCGCATGGCGTGCTTGCCGATGACGGTCTGCTCCCGCAGGCCCTTGGCGCGGGCGGTGCGGATGTAGTCCTCGCCGAGGATCTCCAGCATGGTGGCGCGGGTGATCCGGGCGTACATCGCGGCGTAGAGGAACGCCAGGGTGATCCACGGCAGGATGAGGCCGCCGAACCAGCCGGTGAAGCTGTCCGCCAGGGGCACGTACCGGGCGTCGAGCCAGTCGAGTCCGAACGCGAAGATCGCCAGGCTGGCCATGCCGGTGAAGTAGACGGGCAGGGAGACGCCCGCCAGGGCCACGACCATCGCGCCGCGGTCCCAGAAGCTGCCCCGCTTCAGCGCGGAGAGCACACCGGCCGCCAGGCCGAGGATCAGCCACAGCACGGCCGCGCCGAGCGCCAGCGCCAGGGTCACCGGGAAGCGGTCGGTCAGCACCGGCCAGATGGCCTGTTCGCTGCGGAAGGAGTACCCGAAGCAGGGGGCGGCGCAGTGGGTGACGTCACCGCCGCCCGCGTAGGTGCGGCCCACGAAGATGCCCTTGAAGAACTCCCAGACCTGGGAGTAGATCGGGTCGCTCAGGCCCAGCTTCTGCCGCACCGCCTCGACGGCGGCCGGGTCGGCCTGCTTGCCCACGAAGCTCGAGGCGATGTCGACGCCCGCCCACTTGGGGACGAGGAAGAAGATGCCGAAGACCACCAGGATGATGACCACCAGCATCACTGCGGCGGCGAACAGCCGCCTGATGAGGTAAGCGAGCACAGCGTGCGGCCCGCCGCGGTACCGCGGGCCCCGGAGATCATCCGGGGCCCGCGGTCACGCCGCGCCGGCCTTCACCTGCCTTTCGTGCCGTACGGCGGGTGTTTGCCGGTTACTTCGTGGACTTCAGGCCGAGGTTGACGAAGTCGTACATACCGCTGTAACCGTCGGAGGTGTACACGTTCGCCAGGCGGCTGGAGCGCCAGTTGACGAACTTCTCGAAGGTGAACGGCAGGTAGTACGCGCCTTCCATCACCTTGTGGTTGATCTCCGTGGCGATCTTGGCCTTGCCGGCGTCGTCCAGCGTGTCGACGTAGTCGTCGAACAGGCCGTCGATCTCCTTGTCCTTGATGAGCGCGTAGTTGTTGTTACCGCTCTCCAGGATGTAGTCGCTGTCCCACAGCGGCAGACCGTAGCCCTGGACGGACGGGAAGTCCGGGCCCCAGCCCATGATGATGATGCCGTAGTTCTTCTTCTTGACGTTCGAGGGGCTGCCGATGATGCCGGCGGTCTGCGAGCCGTCGTACTGGTCGATCTCGGCGGTGATGCCGATCTTCTTCAGCGACGCCTGGAGCGACTGGGCGGTGGCCACCTCGACCGGCTTGTTGTTGCGGACCGCGATGGTGGTCTTGAAGCCGTTGGGCTGGCCGCAGGCCTTCAGCGCCGCCTTGGCCTCCTCGACGTTGCCCTTCTTGTTGTCCCCGGCGATCTTGTACGGGTCGTACTTCTGGCCCTCGGCGCCCGGGACGGACGGCGGCAGCATGTTGGTGCCGATGTCACCGCCGGCGATCGGGCCGCCGCGCGCGGTCTGCAGCGAGACGTGGTCGGCGCCGAGGATGACGGCCTTGCGGCACTCCAGCTTGTCGAACGGCGCCACGCTCTGCGGGAAGACCGCGTAGCGGATGTAGCCGGAGACCGGGTTGTCGAGGTTGCCCTTGTACTCCTTCAGCGCCGTGGTACGGCCCTGGGGCGACATGCCGGTCTGGTTGATGTCGATGTCGATGTCACCGTTGATCAGACGCTGGTCGAGCTGGTTGGCGTCGGAGAAGAACTCGATGGTGATCTTGTCCGGGTAGGCCTTGCGGACCGGGTCGGAGTCCTGCTTCCACTCCGTGTTGCGGACCAGGGTGAGTTCCTTGCCCGGGGTGTAGGACTCGAACTTGTACGGGCCGGAGGAGAACGGGTGCAGGCCGTACTTGGACTTGGTGTCCTTGTCCTGGCGGACCGGGGAGGCGGAGGTGAGCGCCAGCATCTCCTCGAAGTCCGAGTTGGCCTTCGGCAGCTTGAAGACGATGGTCTTGTCGTCCGGCGTCTCGATCGCCTTCAGACCCAGCTTGTCCTTGGACTTGTCCTTGTACGGGCCCTCGTACTCACCCTTGGGGTCGAGCACCTCCTTGAGGTACGTCGGACCGCCGGACAGCACGTCCTGCGCCCAGACGCGCTCGATGCCGTACTTGATGTCCTGGGACGTGATCGGCTTGCCGTCCTCCCAGGTGATGCCGTCACGGAGGGTGTACTTGTACGTCTTGCCGTCGTCGGAGACCTCGGCGGTCGAGGTGGCGAGGTCCGGCGTGATCTCGGCGCCCGCCGCACCCGGCTCCGTCTTGTTCGTGACGAGCTGACGGCTGTAGTAACGGGAGAAGTTCCACATGAAGCCGTAGTAGCCGCGCGTGGTGTCCCAGGAGTCCGCGTCCTGGGCGCCGCCGAACTTCAGCGTGCCGCCCTTCTTGGCCTGCGACGCCTGGGCGACCTTGTTGTTCGCGGCGTCGAAGCCGGCCGCGCCGTTCTTCGATCCCCCGTCGCTGTCACCGCCGCCGCACGCCGCCGTGGTCAGCAGCGCGGCGACCACTGCGGCAGCGGCCAGAGCCTGCTTACGCCGCCCTGAGGTGCGTTGGGTAGTCACGATCTCGGATCCTCCGGATTAGATGAGAGACCCCGTGCAGGTGCCACGGGACGCTTGTGCGTGCGGGTGTTCAGCGGGAGCCCTTCGGGTCCAGCGCGTCACGCACGCCGTCGCCGAAGAGGTTGAAGGCGAGCACGGTGATGAAGATCGCCACGCCGGGGACCACCATGTACATGGGGTCCGACTCGTAGTACTCGATCGCGCTCGACAGCATCTGCCCCCACGATGCCGTGGGCGGCTTGACACCCACTCCCAGGAAGCTGAGGGCCGCCTCGGTGAGGATGTTGGTGGGGATCATCATCGTCGTGTAGACGATGATCGGCGCGACCAGGTTGGGCAGCAGTTCCTTGAACAGGATGTACAGCTGCCCCGCGCCCAGGGAACGGGCGGCCTCGACGTACTCGCGCTCACGCATCGAGAGCGTCTGGCCGCGCACCACGCGTCCGATGTACGGCCAGCCGAAGAAGCCGATGACCAGGATCATCACGAAGACGCGCACGCCGGTTCCGTGCAGGCCCAGCATGTCGTTGGGCATCACCGAGACCAGCGCGATGATGAAGAGCAGCTGCGGGAAGGCCAGCAGGCCGTCCATCACCCGGCTGATGACGGAGTCCACCCAGCCGCCGAAGAAGCCGGCCAGGACACCGAGGACCGTGCCGAGGATGACGGCCACGACGGCGGAGAGGAAGCCGACCAGCAGCGAGATGCGGGCGCCGTAGAGGATGCGGGCGAAGATGTCGCGGCCGTTGACCGGCTCGACACCGAGCAGGTGGTCGCCGCTGATCCCGCCGAGCGAGCCCACGGGAGTGCCGAACAGCGGGTCGATCAGGTCCTCGTGGTACTCGTTCGGGTCCTGCCCGAGCAGCCCCGTGATGACCGGCGCCAGCAGCGCGACCACGACGAGGAAGAGCACCACGACGGCGCCCGCGAGGGCGAGCTTGTCCCGCTTCAGGCGCTCCCAGGCGATACGGCCCAGGGACCGGCCCTGTACCGACTTCGCCTCGGCGCCGGCGACCGCCGCCTCCTCGGCAGCGCTCGGGGCCGCTTCGGCGGTCGGCTCGTGCAATGGTGCCGTCATCTGGCAGGGACCCCTCTCAACCGGCGGTAGCCGGCCCGCACTTGCCGCTGTGGCGGCGTGATCAGTCCGTAGTACAAGGGGCGAACACCCCTGGTGCGGGAGTCTTCAACGCCATGGCGATCTGTTGCCAGACTTGGCGGTGAATGGATGCGCAACCGTGATGCTGCATGAGGGTTTCCGTTATCCGGACGCCGGGTAACACCCTGCGGACATGGAGGAGTTGGGACACCGGGGACAGAAGGGGACGTTCCCCTTCGCTCTACGCGCGGAGATCACTCCGCCACTCAGCGGAATCTCATCCTCCGCCGTCAGTACCGGCCGCCCGCCGGAGGGTAGCCGTACCCGGCCGCGGGCGCCTGGGCGGGGGCCGCGTGGGCCTCGCGGTCGTAGAACGGGCGGGCGTTGGAGCGCAGCCACATGGCGACCGGGTCGAGCGCGTCGGACATCGCCACGGTCGACACGGCCAGCCCGTCCGGCACCGCGCCGACGGACTGCTGCATCATCGCGCGCACCGCGCCGACGGCGGGCGGGGAGGTGTCGTACACGTCGAGGCCGATGGCCAGGTACGGCGCCCCGAGCGCCGGCTGCACCCAGGCGCGGCGCAGCGAGCGGACGACCGGGGTGCGGTGGGCGTTCTGCGTCAGCAGGGCGTAGAACTGCGGGGTCTCGATGGCCGGTTCGGACAGCCGCAGCGGGCCCGCGGGCTGGCGGTCCAGGCCGGTGGCGATGCGGCGCAGGTCGAGCCAGGGGATGCCGACACCGCCGCCCGGGGCGTGCGGGTTGAGCCAGAGGCCGAAGCGGTCGGGGAACAGGGCGCGGGCGACCTCCAGCCCGTCGACCACCTCGTAGGACCGGTTCCAGCCGCTGGCGGACAGCTCCTGGGCGGAGGTGACGCAGGGCGCGTAGCCGTGGCCGTCGACCTCCATGTTCCCGTACTGGGCGTCCGGGGAGCCCGCCTGGCCGTGCCAGAGCAGCATCCAGACCTGGCCGGAATCGGGGGCCGCGAGGGCGCGCAGCAGAGACTCGTAGGCGTCGTAGCGGCCGGGCGTCACCTGGCGCAGCATGTGCTCGACCTGCCCGGCTGCGGCGGTACCGCTCGCGCTCACGTTTTACCGACCCTTCGGGAAGCGTGCGTGGTGGGGGTCCAGCTTAAGTCGCGCCGTGGTTGCCGGGCGCCTGCCGGCCCGGGGGTTGCGGTTCGCGGGCGGGGGCGGGTGCGTCGTGGCTGGTCGCGCCCACGCGGCGGAGCCGCGTGCCGGTACGGCCCCGCGCCCCCGGTGGGGCGCCGGCCCTCAGGGGGCGTCTACAAGTCCCCTTGGTAGAACGGCCGCACCGCTTCCCTCATCCAGTCGCAGACCGGGTCCTGGGCCGCCTCCAGGAGGACCAGGTTGACCGGCCACTTGACCGGGACGCGGCCCAGGGCGCGGCCGAGGGCGTCCAGCGGGACGGCGCGGGCGTCGCCCTCCCAGTGGGCGAGCTCGACGCCGACGAACATGACCGGGTCGGCGGTCTCGATGGCGGCCAGGCAGCGGCGGGCGGTGCGGACCACGCCGGTCGCGGCGAACTCGGCGGAGGCCGCGGACAGGAAGTCCACCGGGTCGTCCTGCCAGTCGGGCTCGAACAGCCGGACCCGGCCGCCGCCGGCGGGGCCGTCCAGCGGGCCGCGTCCGGCGCGGCACAGCTCGGCCACGGCGGGCGGCGGCAGCGGGATGCCGACGACACCGTCCGGGTTGACGGCGATGCCGACCTGTGGGGGCAGACCGCGGGCGAACTCCACGGCGGGCGCGATGGTGTACGCCATGTGCGCGCCGACGACCTGGCGGAACTGCTCCTCGGAGCTGAACACCGGGACGTACGCCTGGCCCTGGATCTCCAGCGTGGGCAGGTCCAGGGGGCCGCTGCGCGGGCCGCCGCCGCCCGGCAGCGGAACCCAGACGAAGCTGCGGCCGAGGACCTCGACTATCCGGCCGCCGGCGCCCGGCACGCCGAGGGCGGCGGAGAGCACCTCCTCCAGTTCGTTGCCGGGCCATCCGCCGTGCGGGTGAGGGTGCGCCTGCGCCTGCGCCGGGAAGTCCATCTGCTCGCCTACCGCCTGTGGGGAACCGCTGGTGTGGCTGAAAAGGCTACCGGTCGGAGCCGGTGAAGCCGATCCGGCGCAGGGTGTCGGCGGCCGCGCGGTCGAGCAGGACGGCGGCGCCGCAGCCGGGCGGCAACTCACCCCGCTGGGCCGCGCTCAGCAGCCGGTGGGTGGCCGTGCGGTGGCGCAGGAACGCGTACCGGGACACGCCCCGGCCGCGCTCGCGCTGGCCCTGGAGCGCCTGCTCGGCGTCGACGTCGAGCAGCAGCAGGTGCAGGGTGCCGCCGCGCCGCCGGGCCTCGCGGGCCAGCCAGCGGCGCACCCAGGTCTGGGTGCCGCAGTCGTGCACGACGACGCCCTCGCCGGAGCGCAGGGCGCGGCGCAGCCCGGCGTAGTGGGCGATCCGGACGAGGGGGCGGTAGACCGCGTACGGCAGGAAGCGCGGCATGCGCCGGTCCCAGCGGTCGCGGGAGTCCTGCGAGTCGATGCGGGTCCCGCGCACGGTCCGCTCCATCAGCGTGGACTTGCCGCTGCCGGGCAGGCCGGTGACCGCGACGAGGTCCTTCGGGCCGAAGAGCAGGGCGTGCGGGCTGCGGCCCGCGCGGTCCCGCAGGTCGCGGACGACGGGTGCGGGCCGCTCGGCGCACGCCTCCCGGGCCGGGGCCGTGTGCTGCTCGGGCAGCGCGAGTCCCGAGGTCGTGGCGTACGCCGTGGTCCTGTTCACCGTGATCGTCCTCCCCTGGGGCGGTTCACGTGTTCCATCCCCGTCGAGTGTAAAGAGAAGGTAATGCCGCGGTCTCGCGATTTCGTTCGTTCCGCGCCACAAGCCGGTCACAAAGGCGGCGCCGGGGCCGGTGCCGGGGGCGGTGCTACTGTGGCCGCGCCAACTGCATACCGGCCGTTTGAATCCGCGCGGGAGAGTCCCCGGTCGTCGCCGGGGCGCCGAAGGAGCAAGTTCCTCCCTTGAATCTCTCAGGCCCCGTCACCGCGCGGGCGAGGCACATCTGAAAAGCGGGCCGCCGTCCGGGCGGCCCCACCCAAGGTGCAAGTCCTGACCACGACCGGTACTCCGGTGACCGGCGTGGTCACGGCGAACCTCTCAGGTACCGATGACAGATGGGGAGGGCCTTCCTCGCCCGTGCCGTCCTGCCCTGGGAGACGACCGATGAGCAGTACCCTGCCCCGCCGCACCGCGCTCGACGCGGTGCACCGCGCACTCGGCGCGACCATGACCGACTTCGCCGGCTGGGACATGCCGCTGCGCTACGGCTCCGAGCGCGACGAGCACACCGCCGTACGCACCCGGGCCGGGCTCTTCGACCTCTCGCACATGGGCGAGATCACGGTCACCGGCCCCCAGGCCGCCGCGCTGCTGGACTTCGCGCTGGTCGGCAACATCTCCACCGTACGGCCGGGCCGCGCCCGCTACACCATGATCTGCCGGGCAGACGGCGGCATCCTGGACGACCTGATCGTCTACCGGACGGCCGACGACACGTACCTGGTCGTCGCCAACGCCTCCAACGCCCAGGTGGTGCTGGACGCGCTCACCGAGCGGGCGGCCGGGTTCGACGCCGAGGTCCGCGACGACCGGGACGCCTACGCGCTGCTCGCCGTGCAGGGGCCGGAGGCGGCGGGCGTCCTCGCCGCGCTGACCGACGCCGACCTGGACGGGCTGAAGTACTACGCCGGCCTGCCGGGCACCGTCGCCGGCGTGCCCGCCCTGATCGCGCGCACCGGCTACACCGGCGAGGACGGCTTCGAGCTGTTCGTCGCCCCGGACGGCGCGGAGCGGCTGTGGCGGGCGCTGACCGAGGCGGGCGCGCCGGCCGGTCTGGTGCCGTGCGGCCTGTCCTGCCGGGACACGCTCCGCCTGGAGGCGGGCATGCCGCTGTACGGGCACGAGCTGACCACCGCGCTGACGCCCTTCGACGCCGGGCTCGGCCGGGTGGTGAAGTTCGAGAAGGAGGGCGACTTCGTGGGGCGCGCGGCGCTGACCGAGGCCGCCTCCCGCGCCCAGGACAGCCCCCCGCGCGTCCTGGTCGGCCTGGTCGCCGAGGGCCGCCGGGTCCCGCGCGCCGGGTACGCGGTGGTCGCCGGCGGCCGGGTGATCGGCGAGGTCACCTCCGGCGCCCCCTCCCCCACGCTGGGCAGGCCGATCGCGATGGCGTACGTCGACGCGGCGCACGCGGCCCCGGGGACGCCCGGGGTCGGCGTGGACATCCGCGGCAGCCACGAGCCGTACGAGGTCGTGGCGCTGCCGTTCTACCGGCGCGAGAAGTAAGCGACCGCGCCGGACACCGGCAAGCCGCTCCACAGGTCCACAGGTCAGCGACCGGCGCCGGGAGCGGGCACATCCGCCTTCCGGCATCCCCCTCATTCACCGCCACTCCACCTCTTACGGGAGAATCCAGCCATGAGCAACAACCCCCAGCAGCTCCGCTACAGCAAGGAGCACGAGTGGCTGTCGGCCGCCGAGGACGGCGTCGCGACGGTCGGCATCACGGAGCACGCGGCCAACGCCCTCGGTGACGTCGTCTTCGTCCAGCTCCCCGAGACCGGTGCCACCGTGACCGCGGGCGAGACCTGTGGCGAGCTGGAGTCGACCAAGTCGGTCTCCGACCTGTACTCCCCCGTCTCCGGCGAGGTCACCGAGGTCAACGAGGACGTCGTCGACGACCCGTCGCTGGTGAACTCCGCGCCCTTCGAGGGCGGCTGGCTGTTCAAGGTGCGCGTCGCCGAGGAGCCGGCCGACCTGCTCTCCGCCGACGAGTACACCGCCTTCTCGGCCGGCTGAGGAGCCCTCGCGATGACCCTCCTGAACACCCCCCTGCACGAACTCGACCCCGACGTCGCCGCCGCCGTCGACGCCGAGCTGCGCCGCCAGCAGTCCACCCTGGAGATGATCGCCTCCGAGAACTTCGCGCCGGCCGCGGTGATGGAGGCCCAGGGCTCGGTGCTGACCAACAAGTACGCCGAGGGCTACCCGGGCCGCCGCTACTACGGCGGCTGCGAGCACGTCGACGTCGTCGAGCAGATCGCCGTCGACCGGATCAAGGCCCTGTTCGGCGCCGAGCACGCCAACGTGCAGCCGCACTCCGGCGCCCAGGCCAACGCGGCGGCGATGTTCGCGCTGCTGGACCCGGGCGACACGATCATGGGCCTGAACCTCGCCCACGGCGGTCACCTGACCCACGGCATGAAGATCAACTTCTCCGGCAGGCTCTACGACGTCGTCCCGTACCACGTGGGCGACGACGGCCTGGTCGACATGGCCGAGGTGGAGCGCCTGGCGAAGGAGAAGAAGCCGAAGCTGATCGTGGCCGGCTGGTCGGCCTACCCCCGGCAGCTGGACTTCGCCGCGTTCCGCCGGATCGCGGACGAGGTCGGCGCGTACCTGATGGTCGACATGGCGCACTTCGCCGGTCTGGTCGCGGCGGGCCTGCACCCGAACCCGGTGCCGCACGCCCACGTGGTCACCACCACGACCCACAAGACCCTCGGCGGCCCGCGCGGCGGGGTGATCCTCTCCACGGCCGAACTGGCCAAGAAGATCAACTCGGCGGTCTTCCCCGGTCAGCAGGGCGGCCCGCTGGAGCACGTGATCGCCGCCAAGGCGGTCGCCTTCAAGGTGGCGGCGAGCGAGGAGTTCAAGGAGCGCCAGCGTCGTACCCTGGAAGGCGCCCGCGTCCTCGCCGAGCGCCTGGTGCGGGACGACGCGAAGGCGGCCGGTGTCTCCGTGCTCACCGGCGGCACGGACGTCCACCTGGTCCTGGTGGACCTGCGCGACGCGGAGCTGGACGGCCGGCAGGCCGAGGACCGCCTCCACGAGGTCGGCATCACGGTCAACCGCAACGCCGTCCCGAACGACCCGCGTCCGCCGATGGTGACCTCCGGTCTGCGCATCGGCACCCCGGCCCTGGCCACCCGCGGCTTCACCGCCGAGGACTTCGCCGAGGTCGCGGACGTGATCGCCGAAACGCTGAAGCCGTCCTACGACGCCCGGGCGCTGAAGGCCCGGGTCACGGCCCTGGCCGGCAAGCACCCGCTGTACGCCACGCTGGACGCCGGGCCGAACAAGTAGCCCGGAGTGCCGGCACCCCGGGGCGCCGGGCCTGCCACGAGCGGGCCCGGCACCCCACCCCACCCTCTGCACCACCCCCGTCTTGAGGAGTCCCCGTGGCCATCTCGGTCTTCGACCTGTTCTCGGTCGGCATCGGGCCGTCGAGTTCGCACACGGTCGGCCCGATGCGCGCGGCCCGCATCTTCGCCCGCCGCCTGGGCAACGAGGAGCTTCTCGGCTCCGTCGCCTCCGTCCGGGCCGAGCTGTACGGCTCCCTCGGCGCGACCGGCCACGGCCACGGCACCCCCAAGGCGGTCCTGCTCGGCCTGGAGGGCGCGTCGCCGCGCACGGTGGACGTGGAGACGGCGGACGAGCGGGTCGCGGCGATCAGGGCGGACGGCCGGCTCCGCCTCCTCGGCGAGCACGAGATCCCGTTCGACGTCGACGCGGACCTGGTCCTCCACCGCCGCGAGACCCTCCCGTACCACGCCAACGGCATGACGCTGTGGGCGTACGACGCCGCGGGCACGGAGCTGCTGGCCAAGACGTACTACTCGGTGGGCGGCGGGTTCGTCGTGGACGAGGACGCGGTGGGAGCGGACCGCATCAAGCTCGACGACACGGTGCTGAAGTACCCCTTCCGCACCGGCGACGAGCTGCTGCGCCTGACCCGGGAGACCGGCCTGTCGATCTCCGCGCTGATGCTGGAGAACGAGCGCGCCTGGCGCACCGAGGAGGAGATCCGAGCGGGCCTGCTGGAGATCTGGCGGGTGATGCGGGAGTGCGTGGCCCGCGGCATGTCCCGCGAGGGCATCCTGCCCGGCGGCCTGGGGGTCCGCCGCCGCGCCGCGCACACCGCGCGCAAGCTGCGCTCCGAGGGCGACCCGAAGGCCCTCGCCATGGAGTGGATCACCCTGTACGCGATGGCCGTGAACGAGGAGAACGCGGCCGGCGGCCGGGTCGTCACCGCCCCCACCAACGGCGCCGCCGGCATCATCCCGGCGGTCCTGCACTACTACCTCGACTTCGTCCCCGGCGCCGACGAGGAGGGCGTGGTCCGCTTCCTGCTCGCGGCCGGCGCGATCGGCATGCTGTTCAAGGAGAACGCCTCCATCTCCGGCGCCGAGGTCGGCTGCCAGGGCGAGGTCGGCTCGGCCTGCTCGATGGCGGCGGGCGCGCTGGCGGAGGTGCTGGGCGGCAGCCCGGAGCAGGTGGAGAACGCCGCCGAGATCGGCATGGAGCACAACCTCGGCCTCACCTGCGACCCGGTGGGCGGCCTGGTCCAGATCCCGTGCATCGAGCGCAACGGCATGGCCGCGGTGAAGGCGGTCACCGCGGCCCGGATGGCGATGCGCGGCGACGGCAGCCACAAGGTGTCCCTGGACAAGGTCATCAAGACCATGAAGGAGACCGGCGCCGACATGTCGGTCAAGTACAAGGAGACGGCCCGGGGCGGGCTCGCGGTGAACATCATCGAGTGCTAGGCGGACGGTCGCCGTCCGTCGTGACCCGTACGGTCCACGACTTGTAGTGTGCGGGTATGCCTCGACCTCGTGCATTCGATGAGAATCGCGTGCTTCTCGCCATCCGGGACGAGTTCTGGGACAAGGGCTACGCGGCGACGTCGATGGACGACCTGCTGCGCGTGAGCGGGCTGGGCAAAGGCAGCCTCTACGGGGCGTTCGGGGACAAGCGCAGCCTGTTCCTGCGGGTGCTGCGCGACTACGACGACGCGAACCTGCTGGTGCTGCGCGAGCGTCTGGCGTCCGCGGCGCGGGGCATCGACGTGGTGCGCGAGTTCGTGCTCGGCCTGACCGGCGATCCGACCGGGGCGGTCGCGCGCCGGGGCTGCCTGCTGGCCAACAGCAACGCCGAGCTTTCCGCCAGCACTCCGGACGTCGCGGCTGAGGCTCGCCGCAGTTACGACGCGATCACCACCATCCTCACCGCGGCACTGGAGCGCGCCCGGAGCGAAGGCGACCTCGACCCCGGCACCGACCCCGCCGAGACCGCCCGCGCGGCCCTCGTCGCACAACTCGGCCTCATCGCTCTCGGGCGCACCGGCATGGACGTCGGAGCGCTCTCCGCGACAGGCCGGTCCGCCCTGGCACGGCTGCTGCCCCCTCCGGCGCGGTAGCGGCAGGGCACCGGCCGGCGACCGCATCGCGACCCGGCAGATGTCCGGCCGTACGTCGCGGGTGCGGCACAGCCATGCGAACGTTATTGACTGACCGGTCCATATCAGGGAGAGTTATGGACTCATAGGTCCATAACTTTCGGGGAGAGCGCATGGCCGTCTTGCAGGACAAGGTCGCCGTGGTCACCGGGGCCAGCACCGGCATCGGGTTCGCGACCGCGCGCGCGTTCCGCGACGAGGGCGCCACGGTGTTCATCACCGGTCGCCGCAGAGACGCGCTCGACGCCGCGGTCGCCGAGCTGGGACCTGGCGTGACCGGCGTGGTCTGCGACGCTTCGGTGCCCTCAGAGCTCGACGCGCTCTACAGCACCGTGCGCGACCAGGCCGGGCGCGTCGATGTGCTGGTCGTCAACGCCGGCGTCGGTACCGCCGCGCCGTTCGGCGAGGTGACGGAAGAGCTGGTCGACTCGGTGTTCGCCACCAACGTCAAGGGAACGGTCTTCACAGTCCAGCAGGCGCTGCCGCTGCTCAGCACGAACGCCTCGGTGATCCTGACGGGCTCGACCGCCGCGACACGGCCCGACCCGGGACTCGAGGTCTACGCGGCCTCGAAGGCCGCGGTCCGCACGCTCGCCCGCGGCTGGGCCCTGAGCGCGCGCACCCACGGCTTCCGGGTCAACGTCGTGTCCCCGGGCGGTACGCGCACCCCCGGGCTGCTCGAACTGGTCCCGCCCGAGACGCTCAAGCAGGCCGAAGGCGCGGTTCCCCTCGGCCGGCTCGCCGAGCCCGAGGAGATCGCCGCCGTGACGACGTTCCTCGCCTCGGACGCGTCGAGCTATGTCAACGGCGCCGAGTTCTTCGCCGACGGTGGATACGCGCAGGTATGAGCGCTCCAGCGAGCACCGACGCAGGTGTGTCCCACGCACGGTCCGGGGTGCTCGCCGCCCCGTCCGGCACGGCCGGCGAACGGAACGTTGCGTAGATGACTCACGGATGAACAACAGCCGGAGGATTGCGGCACCGCTCGCGACAAGCCGCCCCCACTCGTCACCCTGGGCACCCTGTCACCGCGTACATGGCCGGGAATCCGGGGGGACCTGCGATGAACGAACAAGTGGAACAGTGGATCGCGATTCTGAGTGTCGCTTTCCCGGTCGGGGCGTTCCTGTGGGAGTTCGCCGTCGTGGGCCGCAAGCGGCTCGGCTACCGGGTGCAGATGGACACCCTGGCCGCCGACGTGACCGGCAAGCCGTACGCCGACGTGCTGGGGGACATGCAGCACAACGGGACGGAGCTGAGGGACCCCTCGTTCGTGCTGCTGCGCGTCGAGAACGCCGGGTCGGCCAAGATCGTCCCTGAGGACTACCTGGCCGACCCCAACGACGCCTACGGCATCAAGGTCACCTTCCGCAACCGCCGGGTCGCGGCCGTGGTCCTCACCGATCCCAGCCAGGCGGAGATCCCCGACTTCTTCTTCCGGCAGGAGACGGACGACAACAACGTCGTCACCACCGTCGCCAAGGACGGCTTCCGCCGCGACAACAACGAGGCGGAGCGCACGGGCGTCGTCCGGCTGCCGAAGGTGACGCTGCCCCGGGGGTCCGAGTACAAGGTGCTGGTCGTACTGGAACGCTGGGCCGGCGACGACAGTACCGACAAGTTCCCCAAGCCCGAGGTCACCGGCACCGACGGAGAGGGCCGCTGGTACGACAGCCTGCAGAAGTTCTTCCGGTTGCAGGCGACCAGGACCGAAAGCCATGTCTTCGCCTCCCGGCCCGCGTGGTGGCTCATCTGGATACTGATCGCGGGCGTCGGCCTCCAGGCCTGCTTCACGCTCATCTGGCGCGACGACCGGCGGCCCCCGCTGGACTGCGTCGAAGGCACCCTCGAACTGCACGGTTCCACCGCCTTCGGGCCGGCCGTGCGGGCCGCCGCCGAGGACTTCCTCAGGCGCTGCGAAGGGGCCGGCCTGACCATCCCGCTCGGGGACGACGTCTTCGAGGGCAGCACCGACGGGGTCTCCGCCCTGGACCAGGCCGGCGAGGACGCGAAGGTCGAGGTCGGCAAGGGGCTCGGCACCCACATCACCTTCACCGACGGTCTGGCGTCCAAGGGCCATCCCCGGCTGGTCCCCCAGCCCATCGCCATCTCCGTGTTCACCATCGTCGTCAACGAATCGGCCGGCGTGGAGAACCTGTCGCAGGCCCAGATCCGCGACATCTTCGCCGGCCGGGTGACGAACTGGAACCAGGTCGGCGGCGAGAACGTGCCCGTCCACCTGATCAACCGCGACCCCGGCTCGGGCACCCGCAGCACCCTCGTCGCCAAGGTCCTCAAGGGCGAGGAGCCGCCCCAGTTCACCGTGACCGACTGCGCGTCCCTCGATCCGGACCGGTACGGCCGCTGCGAGGACGACAACCCGGACGTCCTGCTGAACGAGACCGCCTCGATGCGGGGGGCCATCAGCTACAGCGAGACCGCGAAGGCCGACGGACACAAGGACGCCGACCGGTTCGTCAAGCTGAAGATCGACGGCAAGGAACCGACGGCGGAAGGCGTCGAGGACACCAACTACCCCTACTGGCAGACCGAGTACGCCTACACCTACGGCAATGCCCCGGCCGGCTCACCGGCGGCGGCCTTCCTGAACTTCCTCACCCAGCAGAGCGGCCGCGACATACTGCACCAGCACGGCCACGGCCTGTGCTCCGAAGCGGAGAACTCCGGCGAGTGCCGGCCGATCTGAGCCGTCGCACCGCGGCGGCCCGCGCGCCAGCCGGCGTCTTACATACTGATATGCGCTTTCCAGAAAATAAGACGCCTGAGATCGTTGGGGCACCAGTACTTTCGCACGTGAAAGACCGAGACATGCCCGCACCAGCAACCGGCCCGGCCCAGACACCCGTCAACCCGCGGTCCCGCGTCCTGATCGCCAGCCTCATGGGCACGACGATCGAGTTCTACGACTTCTACATCTACGCGACCGCGGCGGTCCTGGTCTTCCCCAAACTCTTCTTCCCGAGCAGTGACCCGACCACGGCCCTGCTCTCCTCCTTCGCGGTCTTCGGCGCCGCGATGGTGGCCCGTCCGGTCGGCGCCGTCTTCTTCGGACACCTCGGGGACCGGCTCGGCCGCAAGAAGACGCTGGTGGTCTCGCTGCTCACGATGGGCATCGCCACGTTCCTGATCGGCGTACTGCCCACGTACGCGCAGGCCGGCTGGGTCGCCACCGCGCTGCTCGTGCTGATGCGGCTCGCCCAGGGCTTCGCGCTCGGCGGCGAGTGGAGCGGTGCCGCGCTGGTCGCCACCGAGAACGCGCCGCGCGGCAAGCGCGCCCTGTACGGCACCTTCCCGCAGCTCGGCGCCCCGCTCGGCTTCATCATCGGCAACGGCCTGTTCCTGATCATCGGGGCACTGCTGCCGTCCTCGGCGGGTGCCGACCCCACCCAGCCCTCCGAGGCCTTCGCGAGCTGGGGCTGGCGCATCCCGTTCCTGTTCTCCGCCGTGATGGTCGCGATCGGCCTGTGGGTGCGCTCCCGGCTGGTGGAGTCGGCGGTGTTCGCCAAGACGCGGGAGTCCGGCAAGGTCCGCAAGCTGCCGCTGGCCACGGTCGTCCAGGGCCACTGGAAGCAGCTGGTCCTGGGCACCTTCATCATGCTGGCGACGTACGTGCTCTTCTACCTGATGACCACGTTCTCGCTCAGCTACGGCCGCACCGCGAAGGACGCCGCCGTGCCCGGCCTCGGCTACAGCTACACCACCTTCGTACTGATGATGATCTTCGGCGTGCTGTTCTTCGCCGCGTTCACGCTGGTCTCCGGCCCGATCGCGGACAAGTACGGCCGCCGCTCCACCCTGATCTGGATCACCGCCGCGATCGTCGTCTTCGGCCTGGTCTGGGTCCCGCTGATCGGCCTGGGCACGCTCGGCGTCATCCTGTGGCTGGTCCTCGGCTTCACCCTGATGGGCATGACCTTCGGCCCGATGGGCGCGCTGCTGCCGGAACTCTTCCCGACCAGCGTGCGCTACACCGGCTCCGGGATCTCGTACAACGTCAGTTCGATCCTCGGCGCGGCCGTCGCCCCGTTCATCGCGGTGGCGCTGTGGGAGGCCGGGGACGGCTCGCCGTGGCTGGTCGGCGTCTACCTCTCCTCGATGGCCGTCCTGACCCTGATCGCGCTGCTGCTCGGCAAGGAGACCAAGAACGTCTCCCTGGACGAGGGCGACGGCGGCGAGACCCCCGCGCCCGCCGGCGACGCGCACGCCCCGGCGACCTCCCCCGCATCCTGAGTCCGACCGGCGTTCACCATCGCGGAAGCCGTGCCTCCACGCGCCCGGCGTACCGTGGTCGATCCCGGGCATAACAACAACTCCCGACCCCACCGCACTTGGACCACACAAGGCACCTGAGGGAGTCCTCATGCTCCGCGGCATCGACGTGAGCGCCTACCAGTCCGACACCTACGACACGGACGGCCTCTCCTTCGTCTTCGTCAAGGCGACGGAGGGCCGTTCGTACACCAACCCCAAGCTGTCGGCCCAGACCGAACGGGCCCGCGACGCGGGTCTCGTCGTCGGCTTCTACCACTTCCTGTGGCCGGGCAACCTCACCGCCCAGGCCGAGTACTTCGTCTCCAAGGCCCCCGACAGAGCCGGTGACATCCTCGCCGTCGACTGGGAGACCACCGGCGACGGCACGCACGCGAGCAACTCCGAGAAGGACCGCTTCATCAAGAAGCTGAAGGAGCTGCGGCCGGACAACCGGATCATCCTGTACTGCAACCGGAACTTCTGGCTGACCGTCGACACCACGTCCTACGCGGGCGACGGCCTGTGGATCGCCGACTACGTCTCCGCGGGCAAGCCGCGCATCCAGGCCAAGTGGCGCTTCCACCAGTACACGTCCGACCCGCTGGACAAGAACGTGGCCGACTTCGAGAGCAAGGCGGCGCTGAAGAAGTGGGCGGACGGGGCCTGACCCGCCGGGCCGGTCTCAGCCCCGGTACTCCGCCGGACGTTCCGCGGACGCCTCCGCCAGCGCCTTCCTGACCGCCTCGGCGCCCCCGCGCAGCCCGTACACCGGCGCCCCCGGCTGCTGGCGCCAGGAGTCGTCGATGCCGCCCGCGTCGACCGCCTCAAACCCCAGTTCCTCGATCAGGGCGCGGACCTTCGCCTTGGCCGCCGCGTCGTCGCCGGCCACCGGGAGGGCCATGCGGTCGGGGTCACCGGCCGGGCGGGCGCGGTCCAGGATGTCCTGGGCGTAGGTGCCGTTGAAGGCCTTGACGACCGGGTGGCCGAGCTGCTGCTCCGTCCAGCGGCTCTCGGTGCGGCCCTCGTCCTCGATGCCGGCGATGCGGCCGTCGCGCTGCCGCGGGTAGTAGTTGCCGGTGTCGATGACCGCCAGGCCGTCCGCCGCCTCGGCGAACAGGCCGGCGGGGAGGTCGCGGACCGCCTTCAGCGGGACCGCGACCACCGCGATCTCGGCGCCACGGGCCGCCTCCTCGACCGGGACGGGCGTCGCGCCGGTCTCCTCGGCGAGGGCGGTGAGGGTGTGCGGGCCGCGGGAGTTGGCGACGGAGACCTCGTGACCGAGGGCGGTGAGCCGCCGGGTGAGGTTGCCGCCGATGTTGCCCGCGCCGATGATGCCGATCTTCATCCGACTCGCCTGGCCTTTCGGGTCGTGGATACGAGGTTGCCGTCGGGCATCCGTAACCGGTCCGGTGGGCGGGCTATTCCTCCGTACGGCCGTCCGGGTGCCCCGGGGCGGACGGGTGCCCCGGCCCGAACGGATCTTCCAGTTCCGCCCGCAGGATGTCCGCCGCCTGCTCCGCCCGGCCCTCCTCGACCGCGCGGACCAGGGCCGCGTGGGCGGCGTCGCCGTGGGCGGGTTCGGTGGCGCGCAGGCCGGTGAGGGCGAGCAGGTCGACCAGGCCGTCCCGCAGTACGGGGGTGAACTCGGTGAACAGGTCGGCCAGCACGGGGTTGTGGGCGGCGGCGACCACCGCCGTGTGGAAGGCGATGTCGGCGTCGACGAAGGCCGCGTCGTCCGCGGTGGACGCGGCCCGGCGGCCGGCCAGCGCGGTGTGCAGGGCGGTGACGTCGTCGTCGGTGCGGCGGTGGGCCGCGAGCCGGGCGGCGTGCACCTCGACGGCCATCCGGACCTCGTAGACGTCCGTCACCGCGGCGCGCCGCAGCCGGGCCGGCCAGTCCTCGGCGGGCTCGGTGGCGATGACGAACACACCGGCGCCCTGCCGTGGCTGGACCAGCCCCGCGCCGGCCAGGGCGCGCAGCGCCTCGCGGACGGTGGAGCGGCCCACGCCGAGCTCCTTGGCAAGGGTGGTCTCGCCGGGCAGCCGGGTGCCGACCGGCCAGTGGCCGCCGGTGATCTGCTCGCGCAGCCGGGCGGTGGCCTGTTCGACCAGGGGGCTGGGGCGGACGGCGCCTAGCGGCATGGGGTCACCAATCGACGAGCGGGAACGGCGGCGGGCGGGGAGTTCCCCGGCCGCTCCCCATTCTCACTCGTCCGTAAGCCGGGTACGGGGTGGAGGTCCCGGGGAGGCGGGCCCCTCCGTCCCGGCGGCGCGGGCGGGGCCCGCGCCGCACGGGGGCGTCCGCCCGGTCACCGGACGGACGCCCCTCACGCGTCACTTGTCGAGGAACGCCCAGAACTCGTCGAACGACAGCAGCTTGTCGCCGTCCAGGTCGCGGCTTTTGATGATCGCCTCCGCGACGGACTCGGTGACGTTCCAGTCGCCGCCCTGTGCCAGGGCGGTCTTGAACTCGGCCGGGGTGATGCGACCGTCGCCGTCCGCGTCGATCCGGTCGAACTGCTTGCGTGCTTCCTCGATGTCCGCCACCGATCCGCCCCTCATCTCGTGCTCTGGTCATGCCGTGGTCGTCGTACTGACGCTGGTCAGATTAACGTTCCGGCCTCACGGCCGGTGCGGCGACCACCCACGCCGGGGGGAGGCGTCAGTGCCAGGGCTCGTAGTGCGGGTTGCTCCGGCACTCGTCCATGATCTCGGTCTTGGTCTTCTTGTCGACGGGGCAGACGCCGATGACGTACCGCCGGTCGACGCCGCCGGGGAAGGCGACCTCCACCTGCTCGGCCCACCGGTGGGTGTCACCGATGGTCCGGTTGACGTCGATGCCTCCGGGGGCGTCGATGTAGTAGTTCCAGCCGGACTTGTACCAGGTCTTGTACAGGTCGTGGTCGTAGGAGGTCGACACGTACGGGGACGGCTGGTTGACCAGGACGTACTGCTCGATGTCGTACTGGCCGTCCACCACGTCCCTGGGGTGGAAGCCCTCCTCGAAGACGACGTCGGGGCCGCGGCCGTCGCTGCGGTAGAGGGTGCCGCAGGTGGTGCGCCAGGCGGGGGCGGGGGTGATGCGGCCGAGGTCGACGCGGCGGTCGGCGGCGGCCTTGAGCTTGTCGTCGAAGACGGGGCAGGAGGGCGCGGCGGCCTTGACGGCGGCCGGGGCCCCGGCGGCGGTCCCCGCGGCGGTCGCGGGGAGCGTGGCGGCCGACGTGGCGAGGACGGCGGCGAGGGAGAGGGCGGCGGCGGTGGCACGGCGGCGCAGGCGAGTAAGGATCATGGGCAGCAGGATCACGGCCCGGGGCGGCCGGGCCGTGGAACGTCACCCGTGGGTGGCGTGTCCCCTCAACTCCCCGCGCGCTGACCGGAGATGGTGCTAGGGCTCGTCACCCGCATCTCGAACCACGTCGTCTTGCCGCGCGGCAGCAGGTCGACGCCCCAGCGGTCGGCCAGCCTGTCGACGAGGAAGAGGCCCCGTCCGTTGATGTCCAGCGGCTGGACCGGGATCAGACAGGGCAGCCCCCGGGAGGGGTCGCGGACCTCGACGCGGAGCCAGCCGGAACGGCGGCGCATGCGCAGGCCGAAGACGCGGGCACCGGTGTGCCGTACGGCGTTGCCGACCAGTTCGGAGACGAGCAGGACGGCGTCCTCGGCGTGCTTGGGTCCCAGTTGCCACTGGCGCAGGACGACGACCTGGACGAGCCGGCGGGCGGTGGCCGCGGACTCCGGGCGGGAGGGCAGCGGAACCTCGCCCTCCGTGGGGTCCCCGAACAACTCGACCGCCCTGAGCGCGTGTTCGTCCTCGACCGCCGGCGACCAGCGCGCAGCGGTCGCACGTCCGGCTCCCCGTGGCTGCCCCGTGTCCTCCAGCCCCGCCATGCCCCCATCATGGCCGCCGACAGCACCCTCCGGGGCCGTCTTGGGGATTACGAGCCGGTGCGGGACCCCGTACGCGGAGGGCTTCTGGCGTATGCCCCAGGCACATCGAAAATCGAAAGTCACCCGGTGAACTGGGCAGATGATTCGAGCGGCGCGGACCGGTGGCCATCGCTTCCCCGGCAGGCCCGAGGGTGCGCCGAGCCCGCCGCAAACCGCCCCAACGAGGGACTCCGGCCCTACGCCGCGTCAACGGCGCTCCGTTCAGGTGAAGTTCGCCTTGCCGGGCCCCTCCTCGACGAAGCTGCGCATCCCGCGCTCCCGGTCCTCGGTGGCGAACAGGCCCGCGAACCAGCTCCGTTCGACGGCGAGGCCGGTGTCGAGGTCCGTCTCCAGTCCGGTGTCCACCGCCTCCTTCGCCGCGCGCAGCGCGATGGCGGGGCCCCGGGCCAGCCGGGCCGCCCACGCGTGGGCCTGCGCGTAGACCTCGGCGGCCGGGACCACCCGGTCCACCAGGCCCAGCGCCAGCGCCTCGCCGGCCTTCACCTGGCGGCCGGTGAAGATCAGGTCCTTGGCCTTGGACGGGCCGATCAGCCGGGACAGCCGCTGGGTGCCGCCGGCGCCCGGGATCAGGCCGAGCAGGATCTCGGGCTGGCCCAGCCTGGCGTCGTCGGCGGCGATGCGGTAGTCGGCGCAGAGGGCGAGTTCGCAGCCGCCGCCGAGCGCGTAGCCGGTGACGGCCGCGACCACCGGCTTGGGGATGCGGGCGACGGCCGTGAAGGAGTCCTGGAGGGCCCGGGCCCGCAGCACCATCGCCGCGTGGTCCATCACCCGCATCTCCTTGATGTCCGCGCCCGCCGCGAACACCTTCTCGCCGCCGTAGAGCACCACGGCCCGCACGTCGGTGCGGGCCGTGGCCTGTTCGGCGAGTTCCTTCAGCCGGTCCTGGGTGGCGGTGTCCAGCGCGTTCATCGGCGGACGGTCCAGCCGCAGCGTGCCGACGCCGTCGGCGACTTCGAGGTGTACGGTCATGCCCCGCAGGTTAACGGGGACTAACGGCGTCGGATAAGGCTCACGCCTTCCACTTCTCCCAGGACATGTTCCAGCCGTTGTAGCCGTTGTCGGCGGCCACGGTGGCGTCGTTCGAGTTCTTGACGACCACCACGTCCCCGATCATCGAGTTCGCGAAGAACCAGGCGCCCGGCGCGTCCTCGTCCCAGCCGCCCTGGGTGTCGCGCAGGCCGACGCAGCCGTGGCTGGCGTTGCGGTTGCCGAAGGCGTCGCCGCCCCAGTAGTTGCCGTGGATGAAGGTGCCGGAGGTGGTGAGCCGCATGGCGTGCGGGACGTCCTTGATGTCGTACTCGCCGCCGTAGCCGACCGTCTCGCCGTTCATCCGGGTCACCGACAGCTTCTCGCTGATGACCATCTGGCCGTTCCAGGTCTCGTAGCCCGGGGCGCCGGTGGTGACGGGGATGGTCTTGACGGTCCTGCCGTCGCGCTGGACCTTCATGGTGAGGTTCTTGGCGTCGACGACGGAGACCTGGTTGCGGCCGATGGTGAAGGAGACCTTCTTGGCCTGCTCGCCGTAGACGCCGTCGCGGCCCTCGACGCCGTCCAGGTTGAGGTCGACGGTGACCTTGGTGCCGGCCTTCCAGTACTTCTCGGGGCGGAAGTCGATGCGGTCGTTGCCGAACCAGTGGCCCTCGACGTCGACGGCGGGCTCGGTCTTGATGCTGATGGCCTTCTCGACGTCCTCGGGGTTGGTGATGCCCCGGGTGAAGCGGATCGAGAACGGCATTCCGACGCCGACCTTCGAGCCGTCCTCCGGCGTGAAGGTGCCGATGAACGTGTTCTTCGGCGTCAGGGTGGTGAAGCGGGAGTCCTCGGCGGCGGTGCGGCCCTCGGAGTCCTTGGCGACCGCGTGCACCGAGTACGCGGTGGAGGCGGCCAGGTGGGAGGACGGCGTCCAGGTGGCGCCGTCCCCGGATATCTCTCCGTCGACCTTCTTCCCGTCGCCGTCCTTCACCACGACCTCGGTGAGCTTGCCCTTGGCCACCCCGACCTTCAGCGCTCCGCTGGTGTCGACGGCCTTGGCGCCGTTGGCCGGGGCGATGCTGACGACCGCCTCGGACTGCTTGCTCCGCGCGGTGTCCGAGCCCTTCCCCTCGCCGTCACCGGCCCCGGACCCGGATTCCGTTCCCGCCCCGCCGCACGCGGTCACCGCCAGCAGCAGCGACCCGACGGCCAGCGCCGACAGCCTCCGGCCGATCCGCCCCCGTGCCGAAGCCCCCGATATCGGACGCACGTTCACGTTGTTCTCCCCTCGCCGGGCCTGGTCCGGCCCGCACCCCAAGTGCGCCTGCGCGCACCGGCGCATCGTAACCGCAGGCCAGCGGGGGTTTGCAGGGGTCGTTTGTCACTGTTGTGTACCGAGTCGGGCCCGGCCGGTTTCCGCACCGGGGCAGACCGGGGGCGGATCACCGGGTCCGGGTGGGTGGATCACCCGACCGCGCTCCCCTCCCGCCACGCCTTCCAGCTCATGTTCCAGCCGCCGAGCCCGTTGTCCGGGGCGACCGTGCGGTCCTTGCTGCGCACCACCTCGACGACGTCGCCGACGAGGCTGCGGTCGAAGAACCAGCCCGCCGGGGTGTCCGCCCCGCCGCCCTTGACGTCCCTGAGCCCCACGCAGCCGTGGCTGACGTTGGTCCTGCCGAAGACGTCCGCCGGCGCCCAGTAGTTGCCGTGCAGGAAGGTGCCGGACTCGGTCAGCCGCATGGCGTGCGGGACGTCCGGGATGTCGTACTCGCCGCCGAAACCGACCGTGCGGCCGTCCATCCGGGTGACGTCGAGCATCTCGGTGACCACCATCTTGCCGTTGTACGTGGTGGTCTTCGCGGCGCCCGCCGTGATGGGCACGGTGGTGAGGAGTTCGCCGTCGCGCCGCACCTGCATGGTCTTGCGGGCCGCGTCCACCACCGAGACCTGGCTGCGGCCGACGGTGAAGGTGACCGTCTTGTGCTGGAGCCCGTACACCCCGGGCGCGCCCTCGACATCGCGCAGTCTGAGGTCGACGGTGACCTCGGTGCCGGGTTTCCAGTAGTGCCGGGGGCGGAAGTCGAGGCGGTCCCGGCCGAACCAGTGCGGGCGGATCTCGACGGCCGGCTCGGCGCTCACCCGTACGGCCCGCTCGACGGCGGCGCGGTCGGTGATCTCCCGGTTGAACTCCAGCGAGACGATCATGCCGGTGCCCACCGTCGACCGGTTCTCGGGGGCGACGTACCCGATGAACCGCTCCTCGGGGACGTACGTCGTGAAGCTCGCGTGCCGGGCCGAGCGGCGGCCGGCGTCGTCCACGGCGACGGCGTCGACCGTGTACTTGGCGGCGAGCGCGAGGCGCCCCTCGTCGGGTTCCCAGCGCCTTCCGTCGGCGGAGATCCGGCCCGGCACCGGGGTGTCCCGCGCGTCCTGCGACTTGATCACCCGGACCGACTCCAGCCTGCCCTCCGGCACCCGGACCGACAGCTTCCGCCCGGGCCGTACGTCCTTGTCGCCGTGGTCCGGGGAGACGCGGATGCCCTCGCCGGGGGCTCCCGGCCTGCCGAACATCCCGCCCAGCCCGGTCCCCTCCGAAGTGCAGCCGGCCGCTCCGGCCAGCAGTCCTGCCCATGTCAGTACGGCGGCCAGCGCGGCCCCCGCGCGCCGTGCGCGCCCGTGTACGTGCCTCACATCCACCCGTAACGACCGGCCGGCCCTGGGGAAACGTGAGTGCGAGCCACGCTCTGGGCAGAACTAGGGAGGAGGACGACGCGACGGAGAGCGGCGGCCGGGACGCCGTACGCCCGTTTACACCGTCACGGCCCGTCGTCCCACGAGCCGTGGGAGGCCGCCAGGTGTCCAGCGCAGCCGAGCGGGAGGCGGTGGCCGGGAAGCGGGCCGCCGAGGACGGGCGGGCCGCCGCCGTGGCGAACGGGGTGCGGCGGACCGCGCCGCCGCCCTCCGTGCCCGCGTGGCCGGGTACGCCGGTCCCGCTCGGCGCCCGGTTCCGCACCGGCCCGGACGGCGTGGCCGGCACCAACTTCGCGCTGTGGACGGGCGGCGCGGAGGCGGTCGAGCTGTGCCTGTTCGAGGAGAGCGGGGCCGAGCGGCGGGTACGGCTGACCGAGCTGACGCACGAGATCTGGCACGGCTTCGTGCCCGGCGTCCGCCCCGGCCAGCGCTACGGCTACCGGGTGCACGGCCGCTGGGACCCGTGGACCGGCGCCCGCTGGAACCCGGCGAAGCTGCTCCTGGACCCCTACGCCCGCGCGGTCGACGGCGACTTCCGGCTGCCGCCGCAGGTGTACGGGCACGTCCGGGACTGGCCGGAGCAGCACGTCGCAGACACCGTGCGCGACGACCGCGACTCCGCCCCGTACGTCCCCAAGGGCGTCGTCGTCCACGATGACGACGACTGGTCGGACGACCACCGCCCCAAGACCCCGTGGGCCGACTCCGTCATCTACGAACTCCACGTGCGCGGCTTCACCAAGCGCCACCCCGGCGTCCCGCCCGGCCTGCGCGGCACCTACGCGGGGCTCGCCCACCCGGCGGCGATCGAGCACCTGGTGCGGCTGGGCGTGACGGCGGTGGAGCTGCTGCCGGTCCACCAGTTCGCGCACGAGAGCCACCTCCTGGAGCGCGGCCTGTCGAACTACTGGGGCTACAACTCCGTCGGCTACTTCGCCCCGCACGCCGCCTACGCCGCCTCCGGCACCCGGGGCGAGCAGGTCGGCGAGTTCAAGCGGATGGTGCGCGCGCTGCACGCGGCCGGCATCGAGGTGATCCTGGACGTGGTCTACAACCACACCGCCGAGGCCGGCGAGCTGGGCCCGACGCTGTCCCTGAAGGGCATCGACAACCGCGGCTACTACCGCCTCCAGCAGGACGCGCGGAGGTACGCCGACTACACCGGCTGCGGCAACACCCTGCACGTCGTCCAGCCGCACGTCCTGCGCCTGATCACGGACTCGCTGCGCTACTGGGTGACCGAGATGGGCGTCGACGGCTTCCGTTTCGACCTGGCGGCGGCGCTGGCCCGCTCGATGCACGACGTCGACATGCTCTCCCCGTTCCTCGCGGTGATCGCCCAGGACCCGGTGCTGCGCCGGGTGAAGCTGATCGCCGAGCCCTGGGACATCGGGTCCGGCGGCTACCAGGTGGGCGCCTTCCCGCCCCTGTGGACGGAGTGGAACGACCGCTACCGGGGCGCCGTGCGCGACTTCTGGCGGCACGCCCTGCCCGACGTACGGGAGATGGGCTACCGCCTGTCGGGCTCCAGCGACCTGTACGCCTGGGGCGGCCGGCGGCCCTACGCCTCGGTCAACTTCGTCACCGCCCATGACGGCTTCACCCTCCGCGACCTCGTGAGTTACGAGCGCAAGCACAACGAGGCCAACGGCGAGGGCAACCGGGACGGCTCGGACGACAACCGGGCGTGGAACTGCGGCGTGGAGGGCGAGACCGACGACGCGGCCGTACGGGCCCTGCGCCGCCGCCAGCTGCGCAACCTGCTGACCACGCTGCTGCTGTCCACGGGCGTGCCGATGCTGGTCGCGGGGGACGAGATGGGCCGCACCCAGGGCGGTAACAACAACGCGTACTGCCAGGACAACGAGACCGGCTGGGTGGACTGGAGCCTGCTGGACGATCCCGGCTGGCGGGCCCTGACCGATCTGACGGCACGCCTGGTCGAGCTGCGCCACGCCCACCCCGTGCTGCGCCGCCGCGCCTTCTTCTCCGGCCGCCCGCAGACCGCCGACGGCCTGCGCGACCTGGCCTGGTTCACTCCCCGGGGCACCGAGATGACGGAACAGGACTGGTACGCGCCCGCCGCGACCCTCGGCATGTACCTCTCCGGGCGGGACATCCCGGGCCGGGACGAGCGCGGGGCGCCGATCACCGACGACAGCTTCCTGGCCGTGCTGCACGCCGGGGAGCGGCCGGTGGGGTTCGTGCTGCCGGCGGCGCCCTGGGCCGAGCGGTACGAGGTGGTGGTGGACACCGGCCGGGAGGAGCAGGACGCGGCGCCGGGCACGGGTCATCGGGCCGGGGCGGAGATCACGGTGGAGGGGCGGACGGTGCTGCTGCTGCGGGTCGCCCGCTGAGCGCTGTGTGACGAGTTTTGCGACCTCGTGAACTCGTCGGTGATCTTCTTGACCGGCGGTCGCCGTGGCTGGAAACGTCCCGGGTCACACCCTCTCCTTCTGACGCCTGGGGTACCCGCATGCCCGAAATCTCCCGCCGCGCCTTCGGTGGTCTCGTCGGCGGCGGCGCGGTGACGGCCGTCGCCTCGGCCGCCGTCCCCGCCTCGGCCTCGGCTCCGGCCTCCACCGGGGCCGCCGCGCCCGCCGAGCGCCCGTTCACGGCCCGTACCGCCGCCCGGCCCCGCAGACGCCCCAACATCCTGTTCATCCTGGGCGACGACCTCGGCTGGGCCGATCTGTCGTCCTACGGCTCCCCGCACATCAAAACCCCGCACCTGGACCGGCTCGCCGCCCGGGGCGTGCGGTTCACCGACGCCTACTCCGGCTCCGCGACCTGCTCCCCCACCCGCTTCAGCCTCTACACGGGCCGCTACCCGGGCCGCACCGAGGGCGGGCTGGCCGAACCCATAGGCAACCGCACCCAGGGCCTGACCCCCGGCCACCCGACCCTGGCGTCGCTGCTGAAGAAGGCGGGTTACTCCACCGCCCTGATCGGCAAGTGGCACTGCGGCTTCCTGCCGGACTACAGCCCGACCCGCTCCGGCTGGGACGAGTTCTTCGGCAACTTCGGCGGCGCGCTGGAGTACTTCTCCAAGCTCGGCCAGCTCGGCGAGTACGACCTGTACGAGGGGGACGCCGAGTACCAGGACCTGCGCTACTACACGACCGTGGTGACCGAGCGCGCCGTGGAGTACGTCGCGCGCGACCACGACGCGCCCTGGCTGCTGAACCTCAACTTCACCACCCCGCACTGGCCGTGGCTCACCGAGGACGACGCGGAGACCGGCGCCGAGATCGCCGCGAGGATCCGCGCCGGGGGCGGGGTGAGCGCGCTGCTGCACGACGACGGCGGCTCGGTGGCGAAGTACAAGGAGATGGTCGAGAGCCTGGACAGCGCCGTCGGCGAGGTGCTCGCCGCGCTGCGCCGCTCCGGCCAGGAGGACGACACCCTCGTCGTCTTCGCCAGTGACAACGGCGGCGAGCGCTTCTCGTACCAGTGGCCGCTCAGCGGCGCCAAGTCCGAACTGCTGGAGGGCGGCATCCGGGTGCCGACGATCCTGCGCTGGCCGGCCGCCGTCGGTGCCCGTCAGGTCAGCCACGAGCCGGTGTACTCCCCCGACTGGACGGCGACCCTGCTGGAGCTGGCCGGGGCCCGCCCGGACCCGGCGTACCCGCTGGACGGGCACAGCCTCGCCGGGTACCTGCTGCGCGGCGAGGACCTCCCCGAGCGCGACCTGTTCTGGCGGGTGCGGGGCAACCGGGCGCTGCGGCGCGGGAACTGGAAGTACTACCAGGACGCCGACGGCGCGGACCACCTGTACGACCTCGCCGCCGACGCCCGTGAGCAGGCCGACCTCGCGGCCGCCCGGCCCGAGCTGCTGGCGGAGCTGAAGGCGGCGTGGGAGAAGGTGGACGGCACGCTGCTGCCGTACCCGGCGTCCTGACCCCGCCCACCGGCGCGCCGGGCGGCCGGGCCGTGCCCCGGTACAACCCCCGTGGCGGTGAAAACTCGATGGGCAGGGTCAGCGGCGGTCCGTAGGCTCGCTGTCGATGACCACGACACCCGCACCCGCCACGCAGAGGTCGGCTGTCCGCGTCCTGCTGCGGCTGTGGCCGTTCGTACGGCCGGTGCGGGCGCGGCTGTTCACCGCCGCGTTCGTCGCGGTCCTCGCCTCCTGTGTGGCGCTGGTGATCCCGCTGGTCCTGAAGTGGATGGTGGACGGCCCGGTCGCCGGCCGCGACCCGGCCGGGGTGTGGCTGGGCGCGCTGTACCTGCTGCTCCTCGGGGTGGCGGAGGCGCTGCTGTTCGGGCTGCGGCGGTGGCTGGTGGCCCGGCCGCTGTCGCGGGTCGAGGCGGAGATGCGGGCCGCGCTGTACCGGCGGCTGCAGCGGCTGCCGGTGGCGTTCCACGACCGCTGGCCCTCGGGGCAGTTGCTGTCCCGGGGGACGACGGACCTGATGCTGCTGCGCATGTTCCTCGCCTTCCCGCTGACGTTCCTGCTGGTCAACGGGGTGACGATTCTCGTCGGCGTGATCATCATGCTGGTGCAGGACTGGTCGCTGGGGCTGGTGATCCTGGGGCCGGCCGTGCCGGTGGTCATCACGTGCTCGGTGTTCGAGAAGAAGTACGCCGACATCGCCCGGCGGGCCCAGGACCAGGTCGGGGACCTGACGACGGTCGTCGAGGAGAGCGTGCTCGGCATCCGGATCATCAAGGGGTTCGGGCGGCACCGCAGCCAGGCGCGGGCGTTCCGGGAGCTGTCGGGGACCCTGCGGGGGACGGAGCTGCGCAAGGCGCGGCTGCTGGCGGCCATCTGGGCGGTGATCGTCACCCTGCCCGAACTGGCCGTCGGCGCCGCGCTGGTGGTCGGGGCGGTGCAGGTGGCGGACGGGCGGCTGTCGGCGGGGACGCTGGTGGCGTTCTTGTCGACGGCGCTGGCGCTGCGCTGGCCGATCGAGTCGATCGGCTTCCTGCTGGCGATGAGCCAGGAGGCGGCGACGGCGACGGAGCGGTACTTCGAGGTGATGGACGAGGAGCCGGAGACCGACGGCGCGCCCGCGCCGGTTCCGGCGGGCGGGGAGCGCGACGGCCTGCGGTTCCACGACGTCCGTTTCCGCCATCCCGACGCCGCCCCGGACTCCCCGCCCGTCCTCGACGGCGTCGACCTGCACATCCGCCCCGGCGAGTCGCTCGCCCTGGTGGGCGCCACCGGCAGCGGCAAGACGACGCTCACCGCGCTCGTCCCCCGGCTGTACGAGGTGACGTCCGGCCGGATCACCCTGGACGGCACCGACATCACCGCCCTGCCCCGCGAGGAGCTGCGCTCCCTGGTCGCCGTCGCCTTCGAGGAGCCGACGCTCTTCTCCGCGACCGTCGGGGAGAACGTCCTGATGGGGGCGGGCCCCGACGCCGGAGAGGCCGACCTGCGCCGCGCCCTCGCCATCGCCCAGGCCGGCTTCGCGCACGCCCTGCCCGAGGGCACCGCCACCCAGGTCGGCGAACAGGGCCTGAGCCTGTCCGGCGGGCAGCGCCAGCGCCTCGCGCTGGCCCGCGCGGTGGTCGGCAGGCCCCGCTTCCTGGTCCTGGACGACCCGCTGTCCGCCCTGGACGTGCACACGGAGGCCGCCGTCGAGGCCGCCCTGCGCCGCGTCCTGGCGGACACCACCGCGCTGATCGTGGCCCACCGGCCCTCCACGGTGCTGCTCGCCGACCGCGTCGCCCTGCTCTCCGGCGGCCGGATCGCCGCCGTCGGCACCCACCAGGAACTGCTGCGCGGCCACGCCGAGTACGCCCAGCTGATGTCAGGGTCAGGGGAGGACGACCACCGATGACGGCGCCCACCACCACCGCACCGGCCACGGACGGCCCCGACGGCCGCACACCGCCCGCCGGTGACGCCTTCGACCGCGACGTCCTGCCCACCCCGCCCGGCGCCACCGCCGCCCTGCTGCGCTCCCTGCTGGCGCCGATGCGCGCCCGCGTCGCCGTCACCGCCCTCCTGCTCCTGCTCCAGCAGGCGGCCGTGCAGGGGAGCCCGCTGCTGGTGGCGTACGCCATCGACCACGCCGTCCCCGCGCTGCGCGCCGACGACCACGGGCCGCTGATCGCGGTCGCCGCCGGCTACCTGCTGTGCGCGCTGGCCGGCGGGGCGCTCCAGTACGCCTTCATCAACGCCGCCGCCCGCGTCAACCAGGACGTGCTCCTCGACCTGCGCGGCCGGATCTTCCGCCACGCGCAGGCGCTCAGCGTCGACTTCCACGAGCGCTACACCTCGGGCCGGCTGATCTCCCGCTCCACCACGGACGTGGAGTCGCTGCGCGAGCTGCTCAGCGAGGGCCTCCAGGAACTGATCACGGTCGTCCTCTCCTTCGTCTGCATCACGGCGATGCTGCTCTGGCTGGACCTGGGCCTCGGCGCGGTGGCGGTCGCCTCCTTCGCACCGCTGTACGCGCTGGTGCGGACGTACCGCCGCCGGGCCGGCCAGGTCTACGGGCGGCGGTCGACGGCGATCGCGGCGGTGATCGTCAAGTTCGTGGAGACGATGAACGGCATCCGCCCGGTGCGCGCCTTCCGCCGCGAGGCCGCCAACGACGCCGGCTTCGCCGTACTGAACCGGCGGCACGAACGCTCCAACGGCGACGCGCTCCTGGAGATGGCCCGCTATGTCACCGGTTCCCGGCTGATCGCCAACACGGCCGTCGCGGGCATGGTGCTGTGGGGCGCCCACCGGGTCGCGGACGGCACCCTCGCCCTCGGCGTGCTGGCGGCGGCGGTGCTGTACCTGCGCCGCCTGTACGACCCGATCGACCGGCTCGGCATGTTCCTGAACTCCTACCAGTCGGCGGCGGCCTCCCTGGAGAAGATCGCGGGGCTGCTCGCCCAGGTCCCCTCCGTGCCGGAGCCGTCGGCCCCGAAGGAACTCCCGCCCCTGACCACCGGCTCCCCGGGCCGCGAGGTCGTCTTCGACGCCGTCCGCTTCGGCTACCGCACCGGCGGCGAGGTCCTGCCCCGCTTCGACCTGACCATCCCCGCCGGGCAGACCGTCGCCGTCGTCGGCTCCACCGGCGCGGGCAAGTCCACCCTGGCCAAGCTGCTGGCTCGCTTCTACGACCCGACCGGCGGCCGGGTCCTGCTCGACGGCACCGACCTGCGCGACCTGGCCGTGCCCCAGCTGCGACGCGGGGTGGTGATGGTGACGCAGGAGGCGTTCCTGTTCTCCGGCACGGTCGCCGAGAACATCGCCATCGGCCGCCCGGAGGCCACGGACGAGGAGATCGAGCGGGCCGCGAAGGCGATCGGCGCCCACGACTTCATCGCCGCGCTGCCCGACGGCTACGCCACCGACGTCCGCAAGCGCGGCGGCCGCATCTCCGCCGGCCAACGCCAACTGGTCGCCTTCGCGCGCGCGTTGCTGGCCGACCCGGCGGTGCTGATCCTCGACGAGGCGACCAGTTCGCTGGACATCCCCGGGGAGCGGGCGGTGCAGCGGGCGATGCGGACGGTACTGCGGGGCCGTACGGCCGTGGTGATCGCCCACCGCCTGTCGACCGTGGAGATCGCCGACCGGGTGCTGGTGATGGAGGACGGCCGCATCGTGGAGGACGGCACCCCGGCCGGCCTGATCGCGGGCACCGGCCGCTTCGCGGATCTGCACCGGGCTTGGCGGGACAGTCTGGCGTGAGCGCCACGAGGGTCTCGCCGCTCTCGCGATGCCCCGCCGGGACCCTCGGGATCTCCGTACCCCGGCGTCGCCCCCTAGTCTTGGGACCCATGTCCTTCACGTACGACGCCGTCGGCGCGACCCGCGGGCAGGGCCACTGCCCGCCGGGGTTCCACTCCCTGCACGTGCGCACCCGGCTGGGAGAGGGGGAACCGGTCTTCCGCCGGGCGGCCGAGGCGCTGCTGACCTGGGAGATGCACCGGGCGGTGGGCGTCGGCCTGGACGCGGGCGCCGAGCGCGCCGCGCCCGGGGTCGACGTCACCGTCACCCTCGCCGGGATGATCAAGGCGCCCTGCCGGGTGGTGTGGACGGTGGAGGAACCCCGCCGTGCCGGGTGGGCGTACGGCACGCTCGCCGGTCACCCCGAGTGCGGCGAGGAGGCCTTCGTCGTGGACCGCACGGGTGACGGCACCGTCTGGCTGACGGTGACCGCCTTCAGCCGCCCGGCCAAGTGGTACGCCAAGGCCGGCGGCGCGGCGACCCGGGGGCTGCAGCACGCGTACGCGCGGCGCTGCGGCACGGTACTGCGGCGGCTGGCCGCCGGGGAGGCCGAGAACTAGGACTCCTCGAAGGCGTCGCGGGCGCGCTCGATCTCCGGCAGGTGGGTCGCGGCCCACTCCAGGAGCACCTCGACCGGGTGCCGGAGGGTCTTGCCCAGCGGGGTGATCCGGTACTCGACGGCGACGGGGCGGGTGCTGAGGAGCACCCGCTCGACGATGCCGTTGCGTTCGAGCCGCCGCAGGGTCGCGGTGAGCGACTTCTGCGTCACCGCGGGGACGGCGCGGCGGAGGTCGTTGAACCGGCAGGGCCGTTCGCACAGTTCGTTGAGGACGTCCAGCGACCACTTGTCCAGCACCTGGTCGAGCAGTTCCCGGTGCGGGGCGGTGATCCGCAGCTCACCGGTGTGCGAGTCGGTGTGCGAGTCCATGTGCGAGTCCGCGGGGGAGTCGGTGGGGGAGGCGGGTGCGGTAGCCATGCCGATACTTGGTCTCCTTGAAGTGTCCTTCGTGCACCAGGTAGCAAGGGTATACCTACTCCGGCTCACCGACCGAGGAGACCTCGATGCCTGTTCGCCGTTTCACCCCCGACGGCATGCTGCGCCTCACCCCCTACGACCACGTCGCCGTCGGCACCGGCACCCGGCACGTGCACGTCAGCGGCCAGATCGCGCGCACCGCGGACGGGGACCCGGTCGCGCCGGGCGACCTCGCCGGGCAGGTCGCGCAGGCGCTGCGGAACACCGCGACGGGCCTCGCGGGCGCCGGCGCGACCTTCGACGACGTCCTGCGTCTGACGTTCTACGTCACGGACTGGGCGCCCGAGAAGATCGAGGCGTTCATGGCGGGCGTCGAGCGGGTCGCCGGGGAGATCGGGCTGCCCCGTCCGATGCCCCCGGCGTCGCTGATCGGGGTGGACCACCTCTTCGAGCCCGACGTCCTGGTCGAAGTGGAGGCCACCGCCCTCACCGGCTGACGCGCCGGCGCGGGACCGGCCGTCACCGCATCAGCAGCCCCGCCGCCTCCACCAGCTCGTCCGACGGAACCGCGACCAGGCCCAGCTCCGCGCCGGAGGCCAGCAGCGGATGGGCGGGCAGGATACGGACCGTGTAGCCGAAGGTGCCGGTGCGGTCGAGGGCGAGCGGGCCCTCGTAGGCCCAGCGGCCCTCCAGGTCGGGGCCGCCCACCGGCTTCAGCGGGGCCGCCGTCGCCTCGGTGATGCGGTCCTCGGAGTCCACCCGGCCGGAGACCGCCTGCACCTCGACGTCGTCCGGGGCGAGTTCCCCGAGGTCGACGCGGACCCGCAGGCCGAGGGTGGAGCCGAGTTCCGCGGTGGCGGTGGCGGCGCCGGTCTCGACGTGGTCGACGCTCACCCCGTGCCAGGCGGCCCGTACCCGGCTCTTCCACTCGGCGAGGCCGCGCGCCGCGTCCGGGCCCATGGCGCGGTGCGCGGCGGCGGCCGGGGCGTACAGCCGCTCCACGTACTCGCGGACCATCCGCCCGGCCAGCACCTTCGGCCCGAGCAGGCTCAGGGTCCGGCGGACCATCTCGATCCAGCGGTCGGGCAGGCCGGAGGGGCCGCGCTCGTAGAAGCGCGGGGTGATCCGCTGCTCCAGCAGGTCGTAGAGGGCGGCGGCCTCTATGTCGTCGCGCCGGTCCGGGTCGGTGCCGACGCCGTCCGCGGTGGGGATCGCCCAGCCGAAGTCCGGCCGGAACCACTCGTCCCACCAGCCGTCCAGCACCGAGACGTTGAGGCAGCCGTTGAGCGCCGCCTTCATGCCGGAGGTGCCGCACGCCTCCAGCGGGCGCAGGGGGTTGTTGAGCCAGATGTCGCAGCCGGGATAGAGCCGCTGCGCCATCGCCATGCCGTAGTCGGGGAGGAAGACGACGCGGTGGCGCACACGCGGGTCGTCGGCGAACCGGACCAGTTCCTGGATGAGCCGCTTGCCGCCGTCGTCCGCCGGGTGCGCCTTGCCCGCGACGACGATCTGGACCGGCCGCTCCGGGTGGAGGAGGAGGTCCGTCAGACGGTCGCGGTCGCGGAGCATCAGGGTGAGGCGCTTGTACGAGGGGACGCGCCGCGCGAAGCCGATGGTGAGGACGTCCGGGTCCAGGACGCCGTCGATCCAGCCGAGTTCCGCCGTACCGGCGCCGCGCTGGCGCCAGGAGGCCCGCAGCCGCTCCCGTACCTCGGCGACGAGCTGTTCGCGCAGCGTGCGGCGCAGCTCCCAGATGTCCTCGTCGGGGATGTCGGCGACCGAGTCCCAGCGGTCGGAGCCGCCGACGGTCAGCGCGTCCTCGGTGCGCTGTACGCCGATCTGCCGGGCCCCCAGCCGGAACACCTCGGGGGCGACCCAGGTGGGCGCGTGCACCCCGTTGGTGACGGAGGTGATCGGCACCTCGTCGGCGTCGAAGCCGGGCCACAGGCCGGAGAACATCTCCCGGCTGACCCCGCCGTGCAGCAGGGAGACGCCGTTGGCGCGCTGGGCCAGGCGCAGGCCCATCACCGCCATGTTGAAGAGGTTCGGTTCGCCGCCGGGGTAGGTCTCCATGCCGAGCCGCAGGACGCGCTCGACGTCGATGCGGGGCAGTTCGGCGCCGGGGCCGAAGTGGCGGGCGACCAGTTCGCGGTCGAAGCGGTCGATGCCGGCCGGGACCGGGGTGTGCGTGGTGAAGACGGTCCCGGCCCGGACCGCCTCCAGCGCCGGGTCGAACTCCGCTCCCCGGTCGCACAGTTCCGCGATGCGCTCCAGGCCGAGGAAGCCGGCGTGTCCCTCGTTGGTGTGAAACACCTCGGGTTCGGCGTGTCCGGTGAGCCGGCAGTACGTCCGTACCGCCCTGACCCCTCCTATGCCGAGCAGCATCTCCTGGAGGAGCCGGTGTTCGCTGCCGCCGCCGTAGAGCCGGTCGGTGACGCCGCGTTCGCCGAGGTCGTTCTCCTCGACGTCGGAGTCGAGCAGCAGCAGCGGGACCCGGCCGACCTGGGCCAGCCAGAGCCGGGCGCGCAGTTCCTTGCCGCCGGGCAGGGCGAGGTGGACCTGGGCGGGGGTGCCGTCGGTCTCCTTGAGGAGGGTCAGCGGCAGTTCGTCGGGGTCGAGGACCGGGTAGTGCTCCTGCTGCCAGCCGTCCCGGCTGAGGGACTGCCGGAAGTAGCCGTGCCGGTAGAGCAGGCCGACGCCGATCAGCGGCACGCCCAGGTCGCTGGCGGCCTTCAGGTGGTCGCCGGCCAGGATGCCGAGGCCGCCGGAGTACTGCGGCAGGGCGGCGGTGATGCCGAACTCGGGGGAGAAGTAGGCGACGGCGGCGGGCAGCCCGGCGGACTGGGCCCGGTCCTGGTCCCGGGACTGCGTCTGGTACCAGCGGTCGCCGGTCATGTAGTGGTCGAGGTCGTCGGCGGCCGCGGCCAGGCGGCGCACGAAGCGGCGGTCCTCGGCCAGCTCGCCGAGCCGCTCGGCGCGGACGGCGCCGAGCAGCCGCACCGGGTCGCGGCCCGAGGCAGCCCAGCACTCGGGGTCGACGGACCGGAACAGGTCGCGGGTCTCCGCGTGCCAGGACCAGCGCAGATTGCGGGCCAGATCGCTGAGTGGCCGCAGGGGTTCGGGGAGGACGGGACGGACGGTCAGTCGGCGGATGGCCTTCACATTCCACCTCACGCGATCGCGGGAACGACGCGGCGTGTACCGCGCCGGCCCCTCCGACGGTACCGGCGTCATGGCGGTCGCCGTGGGGGCTTCGCCCGCAGACCGCCCGATCGGCGGGAACGCCGGCACCCGGGCCCGCCGTACGGACCAGCGGTTCTCCGCCGCCCCCTCCCGTTCCGCGCGTCCCGATATGGCTGATTCCACCCCGCTGGGCCACCTTGTGACCCTTCGTGGCACACGAGAGGCTGCGTGCGGGCGTGGCGGTCCCGGGGAGGGCGGCCCGCCGGTCCGAGGAGGGGAACTCACACCATGGCACGGACGCGCACGCGTCTGCGCCCGGCGGGGGGCCTGGTCGCGGTGAGCTGTGCCGCGGCGCTTTCGGCCATGACCCTGCCCGCGCAGGCAGCACCGGAGGGCCGCGTACTCGGCGCCGGGGCACCCGGCTCGGTGAGCGGGAGTTACCTGGTGACACTGAAGGGGGAGGTGCGGGCGGCCGCCGCCGACGGGCAGCGGATCGCCGCCGCGTACGGGGCGAGCATCAGCCACACCTACGGCACGGTACTGAACGGCTACGCCGTCACCGCCGACGCGAGACAGGCGCGGCGGCTCGCGGCCGACGCCCGGGTCGCCTCGGTCGTCCAGGACACCCGCGTGGTCGTGGACGGCACGCAGAAGAACCCGCCGTCCTGGGGCCTCGACCGCGTCGACCAGCGGAGCCTGCCGCTGGACCGGCGCTACACCGCGCCCGGCAGCGGCGGCAGGGGCGTGACGGTGTACGTCATCGACACCGGGGTCCGCACCTCGCACCGCGACTTCGGCGGCCGGGCGCGCAGCGGCTGGGACTTCGTGGACCGGGACCGCACCGCCCGGGACGGCAACGGGCACGGCACCCATGTCGCGGCCACCGCCGCCGGATCGGCGTACGGCGTGGCCAAGAAGGCCCGGGTGGTCGCCGTACGCGTCCTGGACGACCAGGGCGCCGGCACCACCGCCCGGGTGATCGCCGGCATCGACTGGGTCACCGAGCACGCCCGCGGGCCGGCGGTGGCCAACCTCAGCCTCGGCGGTCCGCGCAACAGCCGGCTCGACGCCGCCGTCCGCGCCTCGATCGCGTCCGGCGTCACCTACACGGTCGCCGCGGGCAATGCGGGGCGCCCCGCGTCCGGGTACTCCCCCGCCGGGCTGCCGCAGGCCGTCACGGTCGGCGCCACCGACCGGAGCGACACCAGGGCCGCCTTCTCGAACTACGGTGCCGCCGTCGACCTGTTCGCCCCGGGCGTGTCGGTCACCTCGGCGTCCCGCGCGAGCGACACCGCGCGGGCGACGGCCTCGGGTACGTCGATGGCGGCGCCGCACGCGGCGGGCGCGGCGGCGCTGTACCTGGCGGCGCATCCGCGCGCCGAGCCGGACCGGGTGGCCAAGGCGCTGGTGTCGGGGGCCGTTTCGGGCCAGGTGTCCGGACGGGGCCCGGGGTCACCGGACCGGCTGCTGCGGGTGCCGCGCACCTGAGTGCCCGCGGGGGACACCCAGGCGGACGCGGGGACACACGAGGACACGCGAGGACACGCGAGGACACGCGAGGAGCGCAAGGGAGGGGGAGAGATACGCGTGAGTAGTTAACAAAGCGCCGGATTGCCCACCCGAAGAGTGTGGGAAGGCTCCTGCGGTACACGCTTACCAGGACCCCGCGCGACCCACCTCCCCACAGTCATCCGCCCACCCTCGTCGACGCGGACAGGAGCGGTCATGCCCGCCACGCACCACTCGTCAGCACCCCCCACAGCGCACAGCGCCCCACCCCCCGGCGCCCCGACACCCGCGACCCCGGCCGTCGGCCGCATCCCCGTGCTCGACGTCCGTCCGGTGGTCCAGCACGGGCGCAGGCCCGCCAAGGCGGTGACCGGCGAGACGTTCCGGATATCGGCCACCGTGTTCCGGGAGGGACACGACGCGGTCGCCGCCAACGTCGTCCTGCGGGACCCCGAGGGCCGCCCCGGCCCCTGGACCCGCATGCGGGAACTGGCCCCCGGCACCGACCGCTGGGGCGCCGAGGTGACCCCCGGGGCACCGGGCCGGTGGACGTACGCCGTCGAGGCGTGGAGCGACCCCGTCACCACCTGGCGGCACCACGCGCGCGTCAAGATCCCGGCCGGCATCGACACCGGCCTCGTCCTGGAGGAGGGCGCCCGGCTGTACCAACGGGCCGCCGCGCGGGTGCCCGAGGACGCGGGCCGGCGCGTCGTGCTGGCCGCCGCGGCGACGCTGCGGGACGACACGCTGCCGGTGCCCACCCGGCTGGCGGCGGCGCTGACGCCCGAGGTGGACGCGGTCCTCGCCCGGT